>CAZVAA010000133.1:0-7669 GCA_964624125.1 uncultured Sphaerobacteraceae bacterium
GCTGGTCCAGGCGGGGGTATCCTGTCTGGACCAGTTTTCGATTGCCAAAGGAGGAAAGGTCTGTGTCGCAATTTCGCATCTATGGACACGCGAATTTCCTGAGGGGACGGACCCGGTCAATCTCCGATGCGCTGCATGCAGCCGCGGTGGCTGGCCTTGCTATCCCGGAAGAAAAGCGGTTTCATCGCTTCTTTCCACTGGAGGATGGCTATTTCTTCACGCCGCCTGACCGGAGCGAGGCCTATCTCATCATCGAGTGTGTGCTGTTCGAAGGGCGATCGGTGGGGACGAAGAAGGCCTTCTATCAAGCGTTGCTGCAGCGCCTGGAGGGGGATTGCAGCATCTCGGCGCAGGACATCGAGTTCACCTTCATCGAAACGCCCCGGCACGACTGGTTTATCCGGGGCGTTCCGGGTGATGAGTTGTCGCTGAACTACACGGTCAACCGGTAATGACGTGACGATTGGGCCAACCTGCTCCTATGCTCCCGCTCGCGCGAAGAGGCGAGACGAGGTCAGGAATCCGAGCAGGAGCAGCCCCGACAGCCAGAGCAGCGCGATCCAGCAATAATTCCCGATATCTGTTCCGAGCAGGAGACCACGGAGTGTTTCGATCACCGGCGTGAAGGGCTGGTACTCGGCGATCGGCTTCAACGCGCCGGGCAAGCCTTCCGTCGGGACAAAGGCGCTGCTGAGATAGGGCAGGAAGAGGACGAAGAAGGTTGCGCCACTGGCAGCCTCGACGTTCTTGACGGTAAGCCCGATTGCCGTTGCCACCCAGGAGAGGGCGACGATCATCAGCACGAGGAACAGGATCGCAACCACCCAGTCAAGCAGGCTGGCGCTTGGTCGAAACCCGGTGAGCAGCGCGACCAGGATAACGATCGTGGTCGAGACGATATTGGATGCGACCGAGGCGACCACATGTCCCACGAGCACGGCAGACCCGACGATCGGCATGGACTTGAACCGGTCGATAACGCCGTGCTGGAGATCGCTCGCCACCATTACCGCAGTCGAGGACGCACCGAAACCGGCGCACAAGACGATAACGCCGGGTACGACGTAGTCGGTATAGCTTCCACCCACGTTCATGGCGCTGCCGAAGACGTAGACGAACAAGAGCATCATGAAGACCGGTAACAGAATGGAGATCAGGAGCGTATCCAACTGGCGGGAAATCGCTCGCAGGCTGCGCCAGGACATTGCCGTGGCGTCGTGGGTGTTCCAGGCGAAAGCGTTTGTCATGGTTGCGCCTCCTGTTGCGGGGTGTGGTGCCCGGTGAGTTTCAAGAACACGTCGTCGAGCGTTGGCTTGTGGAGGTCCATCCTGTCCACGGGGATTGCCGCTTCGCGCAGGATGTCGAGGAAGCGGTAGACCTGTGCCGGTGAGCCGTCCGTAGGGAGGCGGAGGGTGTGGTTGTTTGGCGAGTTGGTCGCACGTTCCGCCTTCAGTGCGACGCTTGCTTGCAACGTGGCGTTGTTATCGGGGAAGTTCAGTTCCAGCACGCCGTGGCCCAGAGACTGTTTGAGCTCATTCGCGGTGCCTTCGGCGATGATGTGTCCTAGGTCGATCAGGGATATCCGGTCCGCCAATTGGTCCGCCTCTTCCAGATATTGAGTCGTGAGAAAGACCGTGACGCCGTCCGTTGCCAGTTCCCGAACGATGCTCCAGAGGGTATTGCGGCTTCGGGGATCAAGTCCGGTGGTTGGTTCGTCGAGGAAGAGGATCCTGGGTCGGCCGAGCAGGCTCATCGCCAGGTCCAGTTTGCGACGCATTCCTCCGGAGTAGCTCTTGACCGGCTTGCTGGCGGCACCGGTGAGCCCGAACTGTTCCAGGAGCTGGTCGATGCGCACCCGACTCGCCTTACGATCGAGGCGCAGGAGCCGGGCGGCCAGCCGGAGATTCTCTTCGCCTGTAAGCAACTCATCGACCGCGGCGTACTGTCCGGTGAGACTGGTGATGGATCGGACCGCGTCGGGTTGTCGCACGACGTCATATCCGGCGATTGTGGCGGTGCCGCCGTTCGCCTTTATCAGGGTGCTCAGGATACGCACCAGGGTGGTTTTTCCCGCGCCATTTGGCCCCAGCAGGGCCGCGATCGTGCCTTCCCGAACGCTCAATGTGAGGTCCTTGAGTACGGATTGGTCACCGTACGATTTTTTCAGGTGCTGTACCTCGACTATTGCCTGTTCCATTGCGATGCTCCTCGAAATCCGGCAAATGTGTACGACATACGCTTATGTGTACGTCGTACACAATGGCATGATATGATGCGGTTGTCAATGCGATCGGGATGGAGGAAGACTTTGGTCAACGATAGGCCCACCGGGACAAGCGGGAGCGCCGAGCGGATCTGGGATCTGTACCAGTCCGGCGGCTCGGGATCGCGGCGTGGCCTGAACCTGGAAGTCATTCTTGACGCCGCTATCCGGATTGCCGATGAGCGCGGAGTCGGGGAACTGTCGATGTCGGCGCTGGCCCGGGAGCTTGGATATTCGACGATGGCCCTCTATCGTCACATCTCGAACAAGGCCGAGTTGCTACAACTCATGGTGGATACGGCGATCGGGGCGCCACCTGAAACAATCCTTGAGGCATCTGGCTGGCGAAACCAGGTGATGATGTGGAGCATGGAGATCGCGGCGAGCTGGCGTCGACGGCAATGGATATTCGATGTGCCCGTTTCCGGTCCGCCAGTCCTGCCCAACGCCCTGCGCTGGATGGACATGTGCCTCTCCATCCTCAAGCCTACCGGGCTCCATGCGGACATGCGGATGATGCTGCTCTCGATGATCACGAGCTATGTACGCGGCAGCGAGCAGGTCCTGGCGGAAGTCGCGCGGGAGGTGAGCGATCGCGACTCCGAATCGAGCCCGGAATCGTATGGCGCGATGCTGGCGCGATTGATCCCGAAGGGAACGCTCCCCGCGATGGAGGAGATCGTGAACTCTGGCGCGCTGAATGAATACGTCGACGTAGACTCCGAAGCGGAGCACGAGGCCGAGCTTGGGTTTGGACTGGGGTTGATCCTCGACGGTATCGAGACGCTCATCGAGCAGCGGCAGCCAATCGAGGAAGGGAAAGACGAATGATGGGGTTGCCCGGATGGGGTGCGGGCGGCGGGAGTCGAACCCGCACGGGTCTCCCCAACGGAGTTTAAGTCCGCAGCGTCTGCCATTCCGCCACGCCCGCGAGGTGCCGGACAGGAGCCAGCAGGAATGAGTGTACTCCGGATCGGAACGTTCCGGACACAGAAACGGCCGGGCATATGCCCGGCCGTTTGCCCTGGAGCGGAAGACGGGATTCGAACCCGCGACCTTCTCCTTGGCAAGGAGATGCTCTACCACTGAGCCACTTCCGCATGCTCGTTTCGAGAGCAGCAAGGAAGATGATAGGCCGCGAGGTGGGCGCGTGTCAAGGAAAAACGGGAGATCAGGCCGCGCTGTTCGCAAGCGCCTCGGCAGCGGCATCCAGCCGGACTTGCACCTCGTTGGCGATGGTGCCGAGGTCGGCCGAATCTCCTGCCGCGGCCAGCATCGCCTTCGGGTCAACGAAGGTCACGTAGCGCTTGCCCGCTTCTTCCCGCACCACGACGTTGCACGGAAGCAGCAAGCCGATGTCGATGTCCGCCTCCAGCGCCTGGCTGGCGAATCCGGGATTGCATGCGCCAAGAATGACGTAGCGGTCGCGGTCGACGTTCAACTTTTCCTTGAGGACTTTATCAACGTCGATCGTGGTCAGGACCCCGAACCCCTGATCCTTGAGCGCAGCGGTCGTGCGGGCAACCGCTTCATCGAACGAAAGGTCCACCTCTACCATTTTTCCATATGCGCGGTTGCTCGTTGACGTAGCCATGTGGTTATACCTCCGTGTGTGAATGCTCGGCTGTCAACACTATACTTTGGGAAGTATTGTAGTGGGCAAGGGACGAATGTACAACCCGGGGCGGGCAGGGGCCTGGAGCGATTGTCGATGAATGTACCCGCCGAGATATCGCCCTTCGGGCGACCCATTCGACTCCGCTCAGGGCGCCGACACTGCTACGCGGGTACGGCCCCTACGGCAGGCAGTTCTTTCGGAAACGACATTCGTTTTTCCTGTTGGCGCAGTGTCGGTCTCTACGTACCTGCGGCAGCATTTTCCTGCTGCAACCGGGCACCAACACGGCCGATCAGGGGTGGCGAGATGAAGGTGGTGAGGATGACGACGATGATGATCACCGAGAAGAGGTCGTCGCTGAGGACCCCGAGCGATTTCCCTGTCGCCGCGAAGATGAGGCCGACTTCGCCCCGAGGCACCATGGAAATGCCGACAAGGAGCTTCTCGGTCCGCGATCCCTTTGCGGCGATACCGGCGACCAGCTTGCCGGCGATTGCGGCGATTGTGATGATGATGGCGACGAGATAGAGACCTGGCTGGAGCAGCGATCCGATATCGACCTGCATACCGGTGTAGACGAAGAAGACCGGCACGAAGATGTAGTTGAGGTTGCCAATCAGGTCTTCAACGTGGCTATGGCGATGCCTGATCAGCACCTTCTCGATCTTTTCGCGATCAGCATCGTGTTCAATCTGCAGACTCTCGATGTCCTGAACCAGCGCCGGGTCGGCGTAACCACGGAAGTGCACGGCATCGAGGATGAGGCCTGCGGCGAAGGCGCCGATAATCGGCTCCAACCCGAAGACTTCGGCGAGGTACCCAAAGCCGAGCGCCATACTGAGCGCGACGGCGATCTTCATCCCGATCCCGGTATTGATCAGGCTGAACCCTCGTGAGATGACGCTTGCCAGCGTATTGCCGAGGAGCATGGCGCCAAGGAGGAATCCGAACGATTTCAGCACCATCTCCGCGACCATGCCGACGCTGACGTCGCCGCCGGAGGCGATCGAGGAAACGACGGCAAGCACGATGAGCCCGAGGACATCGTCGATGACGGCCGCTCCCAGTACCGTCTGGGCAGCACGGGTCTTCAGAATCCCGAGCGACATGAACACCGATGCGGTGATGCCAACACTGGTGGCGACCAGGGCAGCCCCGAGAAAGAGCCGTGCATTCTCGCTTTCGTCGCCAAAAAACACCGGGCCCAGTACGTATGTGCCAAGGACGAATGGCACGATTACCCCGATCAATGCGACGAGCAGCGCGTTCAACCCGACGTTCCGCATCTCGGCCAGGTTCGACTCCAGCCCGATCGAAAACAGGAGGAGAAGGGCGCCGAAGCTGGAGAGAAACGCGATCGTTTCGTTCGCCGCGATGTCATCCATGAAGCTCCAGCCGAGGTAGCCGATTGCGGCGAGCACAATCCCGGCGAGGAGTTCCCCGATCACCGCTGGCTGACCGAACCGCTCGACGATGTCGCCGATCTTGCCAGCCATCAGTACGACCGCGAACATGAGGAAGACCGTTCCCCAGTGGTGCACTGCCGAGTCTTCACCAGATTGCGCGAGGGCGGGAGTGGAGAGTATGACCGTGGACACAATCGCGATCGGCAAGGCGATGCGCATCAATGAGCGAGATGGCGACTGGGCCGTCATACGTTTCGGGTCCTTTTGCTACAGCGGTCAACCTTGGAGGCGTGTGATTACTCCGGGGCATCATACCAGTCCAATCGACGCCAGTCTTGG
Source organism: uncultured Sphaerobacteraceae bacterium (assembly GCA_964624125.1). Lineage (GTDB taxonomy): Bacteria > Chloroflexota > Chloroflexia > Thermomicrobiales > UBA6265 > UBA6265. The sequence goes on from CAZVAA010000133.1 coordinate 5,627, forward strand.
AAGTGATCCGGATTGACGCAGGCATACAATGGTTGGGGTTGGACGCGTGCTCATATTGACGGGTCCGGTGAGCCATCAGGAGCAAATGACATGACGACGGAATCCTCAAACATCAGTGGAGTTCGCGACCTCGTGTCCGCGAGTTGGCTTTCAGAGCGACTGAACGATCCCAACATCCGCGTGGTAGACATCCGTGGATACGTGAGGACAGAGGACCTTGGCGGTGGCCGCCAGCGAGGCACCTATGCCGGCGCGCCTGAGGAGTATGCGGAGGGGCATATTCCTGGAGCGGTCTTCGTGGACTGGACACAGGACATCGTTGACGTGGATGGCGACGTCAAGGCTCAGATCGCCTCACCGGATGTATTCAAACAGGCGATGGAAGACCGTGGTATCGGCGATGGGACATTCGTCGTGGTCGCTGACCATGCGGGAGGGCACCTCGCGACACGGTTGTGGTGGGCGCTTCGCTACTACGGACATGACGAGGTCGCGGTGCTCGAGGGTGGGTATGGCGCGTGGCAGGACGCCGGACTGCCGCTGACGTCCGATGAGCCGACGTTGCCGGAGGATGTGGTCTTCACGCCCAGGGTGAAGCCAGAGCTCCGGGTCGAGGTCGACGATGTGCTGGAGCAGGTGCGGTCTGGTTCCGGGCAGATCGTCGATGCGCGGGACGCGGCGACCTACCACGGTGAAACGCAGCGCGGAAGCCGTGGCGGGCATATTCCCGGAGCCGTGAACCTGCCAGCGAAGTCGCTGGTGAACGATGACGGCACCTGGAAGACCCCCGAGGAGATCCGCGAGTTGGCGGAACAGGCAGGGATCGATCCGTCGCAGCCGGTGACGGCGTATTGCAACGGCGGGGTGACCGCGACGCAACTGATGTTCGGCTTGCATCGCGCCGGAATGACCAACCTGACGAACTACGACGGCTCGTGGAACGAATGGGGAGAGCGGGAGGACCTGCCGGTCGAGGGAAACCGCGATCTTTTCTCTGAATCGGAAGGGTGATGGTCGTTATTCCCAGGGAAGCCCGAACTGGCACCCGGGAAGCGTGAGCGGCCCGCGTGTGCCTGCGTAGATTTCGGCTGAATAATCGGCGTTGTCGATCAGGACGTATGGATTGGTCTTGTTATTCAGGTTGATACCGGCCCAGATCGAGAATGCCCGGCTCGTAACGCCGAACGCGGTATAGAACACTTGCTGGGTGGTGCCGGCGATGCGACCTTCGCGATCGCGAATGACACCCAGCAGCACCAGGTTCCTGACGATTTCCGGACCGGTGTTGGCGATGATTCCTCGCGCGTTGTAGCTCGTTTCCTCGACCTGCTCGGTGGTGAGCGTAAGTTCAAGCGTCATTGCCGACTGCAGGGTCGTGAATTCACCTGGCCCGGCGGGGGAGCAGAGTGCGAACGACGGCTCCGCGACCATGGCTTCGGCATCCTCGCCATCCGGTACCGATCCATAGACTGGGACTGATCCACCTGCGTCAATGACCGGAATAATGGGAGAGAGCCAGGAGAAGCCATCCTCCTGCCCGGGTCTGGGCCACGAGATGCTCACGACGGGAGCGTCGATCATCTGGCCGGAGTCGTTGCGTACTTCGCCGATGATGCCGACGGTTTCACCAGGGTGGATGCGGTAGTCGACAAGGGTGATGTCCGAGCCGAGGTCGACGGAAATCGGTCGGACAGATCCGGCGACCGGCGTTGCCGCAGGGGACCCGGTTGGCGTTTGGGCCGAGAGTGACCGGGGCAGGAGCGTCGTGGCGGCCAGGCTGGCGATGAATGCCCGTCGATGCATGCGCGACCTCTTTCGAGCAATTGCGAAACCAAAACGGCGGACCGTGCTGGCCCGCCGTTGATCATCTGGTGCCAAGGGGCAGACTCGAACTGCCGACCGCACGATTTTCAGTCGTGAGCTCTACCAACTGAGCTACCTTGGCGTGAGTTGTCGATCGGATGTGTCCACCGGTGGGCGATAGAGGACTCGAACCTCTGACATCCACGGTGTAAACGTGGCGCTCTTCCAGCTGAGCTAATC
>CAZVAA010000134.1:0-7647 GCA_964624125.1 uncultured Sphaerobacteraceae bacterium
TTCCAACGTAATGCCCCTGCCCCTGTACACCATCGAGGAGGGTGTGGACTTCCTGATATGGCAGCGGGTTCGAGCGGCGCCACTGCGCATGCAGGTATGCGGCATCTTCCGGGACATCGGTCAGGGCGTACGTAACCTGGTAATAGAAGCCCTTGCACTCATCCGGCACGAGGTTCTCGATGGTGATCCGGGCCTTCTTCCGGAAGGGCATCTCCCAGTAGCTATTGAAGCCGCCCGCCGGATTCACCGCCACCGGCATGGAGCTGATGTTGCAGCGCTCGCACCAGCCGTTGGCAAAGAAGTCACCCAGCGGCGTCTCGACCGACGGGGTTTCTTCATCGTCCCAGTACATCCGGATCACGAGCCGGCGCCACCAGGTCGGGTGGACCGTCAGCCAGATGTGCTGGATTGCTCCCGGGCCATCGATTTCGGCGAGGGTGACCGTCTCACTCGGCGCGATGTCGATGCTCGGCGAAACCTTCCAGCCCTGCCCGAGTTCCCGGGCAGCCACGGCGCCGGTTCCTTCGGTAGCCTTCCCGCCTTCGCCTTTGGCGCCGGTGAAGTTCTCGGCGCTGATCGACCGCGTCTCCGCATCAGAGAGGCGGGAGAGGTTCCCGAGGTGCATTCCCAGACCGTTGAACGATGACATTCCGTCCTCCTTCGCCGGTGAGAGCATCACCGGTCATACATCGATCGCACAGCTATGGGCCGGACTGGCCCGGCATTACGTCTCAGCGCTCACGGCGCCACAGGATTCGCGGACATTCAGGTCGAAATGGAAAATCATGAACCTCGACTGCGATCTCCGGTTCTCGATCCGGTCGACCAGCAAGTCGAACGCCACATGAGCCATCTTCGTGGTGGGCTGGCCGAGCGTCGTCATCGCCGGCCGCAGCAGCTCCGCCCAGGGCGGATCATCGATCCCGACAAACGCGATATCGTCGGGCACCCGCACACCGGCATCCCGCAGGGCGCGGATCGCCCCGATCGCCATCAGGTTGTTCGCCACCACCAGGCCATCCAGGTCGTGATGCTTCGCGAGAAGCTCTCGCGTGGCGACCTGAGCGACCTCCATACGGAACTCGCCCTCGCCCACGAGCGGCTCACGTCCCCGTTGCTGCATCGCTTCGGTGTATCCCGCCAACCGATCCCTCCCCGTCCCAATCTCGGGGCGACCGCCAATGAACCCGACCCGCTCCAGGCCGAGATCGAGCAGGTGTTCGGTCGCGGTGCGCGCCGCCTGGACATTGTCCGCCAGCACGGCATCGGCCCGTTCATCCTGGACGCTGCGGTCGAAGGCAACGATCGGGACGCCCATGTCCAGAAGCTTGCCGATCATCGAATCGGCGGGATCCGCCGGCGCGAGAATGACGCCGACCACCTGCTCGTCGGCGAGGACCTGAAGATAATCGCGCTGTTTCCGGGGCGTTTCATCGGTGTTGCAGAGCACGACGCGATAGCCGCGCTTGTAGGCGGCATCTTCAATCGCACGGACAGCGCGGCTGAAGTGCGGGTTCTCGATATCGGAGACCACGACGCCGATCGTCTCGCTCCGCTGGCGACGAAGGCTGCGGGCGATCCGGTTCGGCCGGTAGCCAAGCTCGGCGACCGCCTGCATCACCCGGTCGCGGGCGGCGGTGGAGACCAGATGATCATCGTTGAGCACCCGCGACACCGTCGCCGACGACACGCCAGCTCGCCTGGCCACGTCCTTCATCGTTGCCAATGCAACCGCTCCTCCTTGAAATCGATTCCATGATTGCACAGCATGCGGCGGGGCGCAAGTGGGTGCATGAAAAGGCATAATCACGCCGGAAGCTCACAGCCGATGCGAACCAGATTCGTACGCCGGACTCAGGGCGAGCATGGAACTCATGGATGTTTCCTCCCACCATCCCGGCACAACACCTCGCCTCGCGATGTGCGACCCGTATCGTGAGGCGGCGTTTCCCCTGGGTCGACATCGGAGGCGACCACCTATTGACAGGTATTTAGTCGCTTGCTAGGGTGGAATCGATTTCACCAATTCAAAGCGCCCGGAACACCACCGGTCGTCGAGGCGCAACCCTATTCAAACCTGTGGGGCGACAGGAACCTAGTCGAGCGAGCGATGCATGGCTACGATCAGGCACACACGACCACGGATGTCCGCACTTCAACGCAAGGAGGCGATGTACGGGTATATCGCCATCCTGCCCTGGTTCATCGGGTTTCTCGTGTTTATCGCGGGCCCGATGGCCTTTTCCGCCTATCTTGTCTTCACGGAGTGGGAACTCATCACCCCGCCGGAGTGGGTAGGGCTCGAGAACTTCAGGACCCTGGCCAATGACCAGATGTTCCGCACAACGATGTGGAACACCTTTATCTACACCATTGTGTCCGTTCCGCTTCAACTGCTCGTCGCACTGGGCGTCGCCCTGCTCCTGAACGTGAACATTCGCGGCACAAACCTGTACCGCGCGCTGATTTTCCTCCCCTCCCAGACCCCTATTGTCGCCACCGCGATGCTCTGGTTTTTCATCTTCAGCCCGACCCAGGGCCTGGCCAACGCGGGACTTGGCCTGTTCGGCATCCCGCCCCAACGATGGCTCTGGGACGTCAACCTGGTAAAGCCGGCGCTGATCGCGATCGCGGTCTGGGCATTTGGCGGCGCGATGATCATCTTTCTCGCCGGGCTCCAGGATGTGCCGCAATCCCTCTATGAAGCCGCCGAGCTGGATGGCGCCGGCACGCTCTCCAAACTCCGCAACATCACGATTCCCCTGATCACCCCGACGATCTTCTTCAATCTCGTCATCGGGCTGATCGGGGCATTCCAGGTGTTTACGCCTGTCTACCTGATGACCGGCGGTGGACCCGGGACGTCCTCGATGATGATGGGACTCCTGATCTATAGGCACGGGTTCGAGGAATTCAACATGGGCTACGCGTCGCTCCTGGCCTGGGTCCTCTTCGTCGTGGTGATCACGCTCACCATCATCCAGTTCCGGTTAGCGCGGAGATGGGTGTACTACGAGGGCGATCGCGACTGATTCCCGTCATGACGAGCCGATCCATCCGGCCCAACGAACGCATCCTACGAGGAGGCATGTCACCGTGAGCGCTCAAGCGACACAGACCTCAACCGGGGTTCGCGGCGAAGGCGACGCCACCGACACATCGCAGATCGAGCATGTCGCTGGCCTGTCGACACCGCGGGCAAAGATCTTCAAGCGGCTCAGGGGCGTCTCGGTCCACCTGGCGCTCTTCCTGATCGCCGCCATCTCGATCCTGCCGCTCGTCTATATGGTCTCCACATCGCTCAAGGAGCGGGGACAGGAATTCGCCTATCCAATCGAGTGGATCCCGGATCCTCCGGTCTGGGGCAACTACAAGACAGCCATCGATACCGTCCCGACCGTCACCTTCTTCACCAACACCATGCTGGTGACCGTCCTGACGCTCGTCGGTGGGCTGCTGACCTCCTCGCTGGCAGCGTACGGCTTCGCGAGGATGCGATTCCCTGGTCGCGACTTCCTCTTCATGCTGTGCCTGAGCGGGATGATGCTGCCATTCATGGTGACGATGATTCCGCAGTTCGTGCTGTTTCGCGAGCTGGGATGGATCAACACGCTGCTGCCGCTGATCGTTCCATCGTTCTTTGGCGGGACGCCCTTCTATATCTTCCTGCTCCGGCAATTCTTCAAGGGCATACCGACGGACCTCGAAGACGCCGCAAAACTTGACGGTGCGGGATTCTTCCGGATCTGGTGGACCGTGGCGATGCCGATGGCCAAGCCGGCACTGGCGACGGTCGCGATCCTCTCGATCCTGTTCCACTGGAATGATTTCCTGGCACCGCTCATCTACCTGCACACCCAGGACAACTGGACATTGGCCCTCGGTATCCGGCTCTTCCGTGATGCCTACCAGGTCAACTTCAATCTGATGATGGCCTACGCCGTCATGATGACCATCCCGGTGTTCACCGTCTTCTTCGTCTTCCAGAAGTATTTCGTCCGAGGCATCGCGATTTCCGGCATGGGCGGCCGCTAGGCCATCGCGTCTTCGCGACCGATCCAGGAGGGAGGTATTGCTACACGGCGCCCGGGGACCCCACTGAGGAGTTCGGTACGTTCAGAAAGGACCATCATGTCAACAACAGACAAGGCCCAGTCGACCCGCATCCTCTCATCGCGCAACTCCCGTCGTTCGTTCATCAAGGGTGGCGCGGCGGCACTCGCCCTCCCCGCTATCGGGCTCAACACCGCGCGCGCCAAATCCAGCAACGCCAACTGGACATCGGTGTCCGCCCATCTTCGCCGCCAGGACAGCATCACCCTGCAGGCGACCGTCTGGCTGGGGGACGACGAGTTCAAGGCGATGGAAGAGCTGGGGGCCCGGTTCACCGAGAACCACCCCGAAGTCTCCATCGAGTTCGTGAACATCGTCGACGGCGGCCCGTGGGGTCGCGACCAACTCCAGCGCATGATCGCCGGTGGTGAACCGCCCGACCTGATGATGTTGAACACCGGGCAGTTCGAGGCGTTCGGCTCCCGTGGCGCACTCGCGGAACTCGACGAGCGCATCTCCGGCGACAGCTTCGACCTCGGCGTCTACTTCGAACCGGCGGTTGACGGTTGCAAGGTCGATGGCAAGGTCATGGGGCTTCCCAAGGACATCAGCGACCACATCGTCTACCTGAACACGGATATGTTCGAAGAAGCCGGTGTGGAGCTCCCCGAGAACGAATGGACCTGGGATGAGTACCGCGAAATCGCGCAGGCCCTCACGCGCGACTCCGATGGCGACGGGCAGGTCGATCGCTGGGGTATCGCCATCCAGAACAGCGTCTGGTCGTGGGGCTCGTTCGTGCATTCCAACGGCGGCGCCGTCCTGAATGACGAACGCAGTGAGATCCTCCTCGACACGGAAGAGGCGCGAGAGGCGCTCCGTGCCTACTACGGTGTCCTGATCGACGATGAGGCCGCTGTCCCTCCCGGAGCCCTGCCGCAGGTCGAGGGCGCCCAGGAGCAGTTCCTCAGCGGCCTTACGGGCATGAACATGGCCGGTCCATGGTTCCGGCCCAGCCTGGTGGAGAACGAGCCGTTCAACTGGACGCTCCGGCTCTTCCCACGGCCCGGCGCGGACAGCGAGGCGCCAATCAGCGTCCTCTACACCGATCAATGGGCCATGTCGTCCAGCACGGACAATCCGGACCAGGCGTGGGAGCTGCTTAAGTTCCTGAGCGGGCCGGAAGGGCAGGGAATCTGGTCGGAGATCTACGGCAGTCGCTCGATTACCCCGATCCAGGAGCTTGCGAACAGCGACGCGTGGCTCGGCTATGGCGGAGAAGCGCACGTCGAAGACAACCAGGCCATCCTCGACCAATTGGAGCGAACCGTACCGCCGCCAACCAACTTCGGGGACGGCGCGGAAGTCGAGAACATCTGGAACGAGCAGTTCGAGCTGGTGATGGTCGGACAGCAGGATGTGGACATGGCGATTGACACGATCATCCAGTCGGTGGAGCCGGTCCTGAGCTGATCGTCGTGGCACTGACCTGGACCCCGGACACAGGCCAGGCAAGGTTCGATGGGAAATGCGCGGCGAGTCAGCCGCGCATTTCCCGATTCCCCCTGGGCCGGCGCCGGTCTGTCTTCTCCTCTCTCCAATTACCTGCCTGGACACGCTCCGGGAACGACCGGATCGCTCCATACCCTCTCCGTGCTCCAGCAAAGGAATGTTGTATGCCCCTTCTTCGTCCCATCAGCACCCGTGCCCGCCTCGCCGCAATCCCGGTTATCGCCGGCTTGCTGGCCTTGCCGGACCACGCAGGCGCCCAGGTGAGCACACCGGACGCCACACCCCAGGCAACGCCTGTTACCGATGATGACCTCCCTACCGAGCAGATCGCGATGCTCACCGGGCCCAAACCGTCCCTGAACAACACGTGGGAGCAGTGGGAGGTCTATGGCACCGACCTCGGCAGCACGTTCATGTACAACGACGAGATGTACATCGTCTTCGGCGACACGTTCTCGCAGTACAACCAGGACTGGCGCAGCAATGTCATCGCCGTCACCACCGATGATGATCCCTCCGACGGCATCACCTTCGACCGGATGATCACTGACCGGGAGGGGCACGCCAAGGAGTTGCTGCCATCGAAGAAAGTCGACTTCGACGAGATGACCGTGATCCCGACCTACGGGATCGCCATCGGCGATCGCCTCTTCCTGCACTACATGTCGGTAGCGCACTGGGGGCCGCCCGGCCGCTGGGATCTCGGCCATTCAGGCTGGGCATATTCCGACGATGCCGGGGAGACCTGGACCAAGGACGAGCATGCTACCTGGCCCGGCGACAGCAACTTCGGGCAGGTCGCGCTGGAGGAGCACGAGGGGCACGTCTACATCTGGGGCATTCCGGGCGGGCGATATGGCGGCGTACGGCTTGCCAGCTCGGCGCCGGAGAGCCTGCTCGACATCGGGAGCTATACGTACTGGACCGGTGACGGCTGGGATGCGAATGCCGAAGCGGCTGCGGAGATCATCCCGCCGAATGTCGGGGAGTTGTCGGTTCGCTGGAACAGCTTTTACAACCGCTGGATCATGATGTACCTGAACGACCCGGAGGGGAAGATCGAACTCCGCGTGGCGGGGGAGATCACCGGCCCCTGGAGCGAACCGTACATCGCTGCCCGCGCCAGCGAATACCCGTCACTCTACGCGCCATACCAGTTCCCGAAATGGAACGACAGCGCCGACATCTACTTCAACATGTCACTGTTCGGGCCATACCAGGTTTTCCTCCTGAAGACACAGATACCGGATCTCATGCCGTAAGATGCCTCTACCCGCGACACTTGAGCCGGCGCGACCGGATCACCGACCACCCTGACACGACCCGGCTCACCGTATTTTGTGATGTTTCGCACAAGGATTGGTATGCGTACGTACGCGTTTACGCCAATGGAATCCGTATCCTGACATCCCAAATGGCCGGTTGGCCAAATTGACACACCGTCACCGAGCGGGTATTATCTTGATGGTGCGTGCCACGTGTACGTACAGAATTGGAACAGCTTCGAGGGACGCTGACCGATTCGCAACATTGCACCACAACCTGATCATCCTGGCCCGCTGTTTGCGGGCTTCCGGTTGCGAGAACGTCTGGGCTGGACAGCGCGCAACCGACAACTGTGGGGGGAACCTGATCCGATGACCGAGAACGAGCGACGCGCACAGGACACGCTGAGCCGGGAAGATATCCTTATCCGCGTCCTGGCGGCAACAAGCATGATCGCTACTTTCCTGACGGTTTTGCTGGTGATCAACCCGTAGATCGCCAATCCGCTATGCAGTCGACGATCGTGCCAGTCCGGTCATCCCGCTCCGGCTTTCGTCCCGCATCGCACGCTTAATCAGGCATCAATGACGCGCTCCGGTTACCTCGCCGGAGCGCGTTTTTGATTCCCGGACCTGACGATGCACGAGATACGCACAGGAAGGGAGATTCCATGGACATGAACGTCGAAGACTATCGCGTCACACCAGGCGACCCCGCCGCGATCGCCGACCGCGACCCGAACTCGCACGAAGGCATCCCGGACAAGGCGACCGGCAAGGACCTGCTCAAGGTCGAGCGGAAGCGGATTCGCAAGCT
>CAZVAA010000135.1:0-7589 GCA_964624125.1 uncultured Sphaerobacteraceae bacterium
CGACTGGGTAACGAGTTCACCGTCCATCACCAGGCATGGCCGGTGTATGACGACGTACTGGCGGTCGTCGAGACGATCGAGATCCCGGTGCAGGTCAATGGCAAGGTCCGCGACAAGATCGTGATCGAATCCGGCTTGTCGCAGGAGGACCAGCTGGCCGCCGCGAAGGCGAGCGAGAAGATCCAGGAGCAGCTTGCCGGGAAGACGGTGGTGAAGGAGATCTCTGTTCCGGGACGATTGGTCAACATCGTCGTCCGATAACGAGAATGACGCGAACCAAAGGGGCTGCGAGATGCGATCTCGCGGCCCCTTTTCGTATCCCGGGATGACCAGGGAGGGTGCAATCCGCATTGGCATGAACCCTGCACCGCTAGGGAGCATTCGCGATCACTGGCTCGATCTCTCATAGTGCGCGGTCGTTCTGTGCAGAGCGTCCGCCTTCGGGGAAGGAATACGCATATGGACTCCGGGACGGCATTCGGCGTGATGTTCCGGCGCGAACAGGATCCCGCCACACTCGTGAGGTATGCGCAGCGCGCCGAGCAGATGGGGTTTGACCAACTCTGGGTCGTCGAGGACTGCTTCTATATGGGCGGGATCTCGCAGGCAGCGATCGCGCTCGCAGCCACCGAGCGCATAACCATCGGCATCGGTATCAATCCAGGCGTCGTCCGGAATGCTGCGTTCCTTGCGATGGAATACGCGACACTCGCCAATGCCTTCCCCGGGCGATTCATCGGTGGCATCGGCCACGGCGTCGATGTGTGGATGGACCAGGTTGGAGCACGGCCCGGATCCTGGCTGCGCTCGCTGGAGGAGATCACGCAGGCCGTTCGGAGCATCCTGCGAGGAGAGAGCGTCACCGTTAGCGGGGAATATGTTCGGCTTGAAAACGTGCAGTTGTATCTGGCGCCGAAACAGGTGCCGCCGGTCTTGCTCGGCGTCCGGGGCGAGAAATCACTCCGGGTTGCCGGGGCATGTGCGGAGGGCGCGCTGCTCGCAGAGGCCTCGCCTCCTGACTACGTCCGATGGGCGATCGAGCGAATGAACGAGGGACGCGCCGGAGTCAATCGGAGCGATCCAATCGAGACGTACGTCTACGTGAACAGCCTGGTTGATGACGACGCTCCGGATGACGCCCGTCGGCAGATGCGATCGGTACTTGCCGGGATGATCGGCGACGGGGTGTCCCCATCGATCGCCAGGGCTCCCTTCGCCTCTCAGTTGCGTGGACTCATCGAGCGGGGAGGAGCCGAAGCGCTCATCGAGCACATGCCGGATGCCTGGATCGACGAACTCGCACTGGCGGGGACGACAGGCGACGCTGCGACATCGCTTACGAAGCTTGTTGACGCAGGAGCGACTGGCGTGATTCTCGTCCCGCCGGAAGACGTGGACTTCGAAGCCTGGCTGGAAAAGCAGCGGTGGGTAGTCGCCAACAGGTAAATCCCGTTGCCGCCTCGTTCCATCTCTCTCCCCAAGCCCGTATATCAGGGGTATGATGCCCGAACGGTTGAACCGCCCGAAGGTAGAGAGGGGAGCACGGATCCATGGTGACGCTGACGCCAGCCCAGATCGAGGAGTTGCGCCGCATCGATAGCCCGACGATCGCCAACGCGATCGAGACGTTCGAGGTCCGTCCACGGGTGAGTGGCTACGCCGGATACGACATTCGCTGCATCTTTCCGGACTTGCCGCCAACGGTTGGCTACGCGGTGACATGCACGGTCGACAGCACGACTGAAGGGCGAGAAGGCATCGGGTTCGAGGCTCTCTACGAGGTGCTGGCACGAACGCCAGGACCGACGGTCGTCGTGATGCAGGATGTCGGGGAGGACCGGCTGCATTCCTGCCACGCCGGTGAGGTCATGTCGACCCGCATGAAATCCCTCGGGGCCGTCGGCATCCTGACGGACGGCGGGTTACGGGACGTCCGCGAGGTGAAGCAGCTCGGCGGGTTCCAGTACTTCTGCGCGGGACTCGTGGTGGCGCACGGAAACCCGATCTGCGTCAGCGTCGGCGATGAGGTCGAGATCTCCGGAATGAGGGTGCGACCCGGTGACTTGTTGCACGGGGACGCGAACGGCATCGTGCAGGTCCCGCATGAATGCGCGGCGGATGTCGCGCGCGCCTCGTACGACATCTGGAAGCGAGAAAAGGACATCTTGCGGGACATCCTCAGTGGCGCAGAACTCGCGCGTCACGAAGAAATGGAGCACTGACCCGTCTGGCCTTCATGGACGCAACAGGGGCCCGGATGCGAACATCCGGGCCCCTGTTGCGTCCAACTAATCCGCCGCTTGTGACGCTTCTGCCATCTCTGGCTTCCAGCGCAGGTTCAACGACCGGTTTGCGCTCACTTCGTCCAGGCGCTTGTATTCCGTCGTGTAGGGCGCGCCGGTGACCTTCTCCGGCTCGTTCTCCGCCTCGTCGGCGATCTGGTTCAGGACGTCCGCGAAGTAGTCGATCGATTCCTTCGACTCGGTCTCAGTCGGCTCCACCATCAACGCCTCCGGCACGATGAGCGGGAAGTACGTGGTTGGCGGGTGGATGCCGAAGTCGAGCATTCGCTTGGCCATGTCCAGCGTGCGCACACCCTGCTTCTTCTGGCGAGTGCCATTGAGAACAAACTCATGCATGCAGGTGCGCTCGTACTGGAGGTCGAAGTTGTCCTTGATCAGCGCGAGCAAGTAGTTCGCATTCAGGACAGCGTCCTCGCTGATCTGGCGCAGCCCCTCGGCACCATGCATCCGGATGTAGGTGTATGCGCGGATGTGCATGCCAACGTTGCCGTGGAAGCTATGGAGGCGGCCAACTGACGCTTCCGGCGTGTACCAGCTGTACGTTGCCTCGTCGCCTTCGCCTTCCTTGCGCAGGTGAGGGCCGGGCAGGTACTTCGCGAGTTCATCGCGGACGCCGACGGGTCCGGAACCCGGGCCACCACCGCCATGCGGGGTGGAGAACGTCTTGTGCAGGTTGTAGTGCATGATGTCGACGCCGAGATCGCCTGGCCGTGCAATACCAAGGATGGCGTTGAAGTTCGCGCCGTCGTTGTAGACGAGACCACCGGCCTCATGTACGACGTCGATGATTTCCTGGATATGCTCGTCCCACAGCCCAAGCGTGTTCGGGTTGGTGATCATGATGCCCGCCGTGTCCGGTCCAACGAGCTCCTTCACCTTCTCGATATCGCTGTTGCCGCGATCATCGGATGGAACGGTCACCACAGAGAATCCGGCCATCCGGGCAGTCGCCGGGTTGGTGCCGTGGGCGGAGTCCGGGATCAACATCTTGGTGCGTCCGGTGTCTCCCCGCTCCTTGTGATAGGAGTCGATGATCAGACAGCCGGTCAACTCGCCATGGGCGCCCGCCGCCGGCTGGAGCGTCACCGCCCCAAAGCCGGAGATTTCGGCCAGGATCTCCTGGAGCTCGTACATGAGCTCAAGGACGCCCTGCGCCGTCTCGCCCGGCTGGTAAGGATGCAGCCTCGCGAATCCGGGGTACCGTGCCACGGCTTCATTGATCTTCGGGTTGTACTTCATCGTGCACGACCCGAGCGGATACATGTTGATGTCGATAGCGTGGTTTTTCTGGCTGAGCCGGGTGAAGTGGCGGATGACGTCTATCTCGCTGACCTCGGGCCAGTTCAGCTCGTCCCGCATAAGCTCGGAAGGCAGTTCGGTTTCCGGGACATCGGGGGCAGGGAAGCGGATCGCTCGCCGGCCGGGCTTGCTCAGTTCGTAGATCAGTGGCTCAACCGCCATGAATGGATCCCTCGCGTGGTGAGAACGGACGGACACCGGAGGATTCCGGCACAATCAGGTGGATGGTAGCACGATCCGGAGCTACGGCGGAGCCGTGGCACGCCTTCGCGACCGGTGCGTGGCGGATTGCGTAGAATGGGACCGGCGTGCCGCCGCCGGTGGCACGGAGTACCGAATAGTTGCCCCGATTCCACCGATGGAGCTCGCGTGAATCCCTATCTCCTGACCGGCCTCGCGATGTGCATGATCATCTTCATTGCGATCGTCGGAACCTCCTATCTCGCCGTCTATTTCACCCGCCGCGCCAAGGCAGACCTTGAACGCTTGATGACGCCCCTGGCTGACGTCGTTGATGGCGAGGCAGATATCGACGAGGCGGAGGTCAAGGGGAGATGGCAGGGCAACCTCGTGATGGCCAGGATGGCGAACGCCGCGGCGGGCACAGTTCGCGTGTGGCAACTCGACATGATCGATGCCGCCGGCGGGGAAGGATGGAACTACGTCTACTCCCGACCGCGCAAGGACCATCCGGATCCCGAGATCGAGTTCATTTCAGGCGATCCGGAGGTGCGAGCCGCCTTGCCTGCCCTCGAATTGCCGAATCTCGAACCGCTCAACCCGAATGATCGAGACTGGCTCCAGATCGAATATGACCCCGAGGCAGGTCATGTGCGGGTTGCACGTCCCATGAAGGGACGTAACGAGATTCCGGGGCCCGAGGCATTTACCGCGGATCTCGACTATCTCGTCGGACTCTGTGGACAGAATCGTGACTACCAGGAGCGAAAGCGCGCGACTGGGCAGGAGGCACAGGCATGAGCAGCCGCGAAGGACACGCGGCGGAGCCCACCGTCGTCTACATCGATTCCGGAGCGGAGCAGGAGGCCTGGTTGATCGCCACCTTCGGCCCCGAGGGCACTTGGGAACTGGTTTCCCAGACCTGGGAGATCAACGCCGAAGGGGAGCGCCAGGAGGTGCTCGAGGTGTCGGTCGCGGTCGGGGAGTCGGTTCGCGTTGCGTTTATGGAGGCGTCCCCGGACGAGTCGCTCGAGGGCGAAGGCAATGACCGGACCGGCCTGATGGATGACCTGATGGAGAAGGCGCTGGCCTTTGCCGCCGAGAACCCGCCGCATCATCCGGGCAGCCTGCCGCGCTTTCCCGTGCCATCGCCGTCCTACGGGCACGCGCTGGCCGTACCGCTCGCCGTACTCGCGGTGGACGACAACGGGACGCGGGGCCTCTATGCGCCTCCGCGCCAGGTTGCGATCAATCGCGAGAGCCAGGAGTTGATCGGGGTGGGAGAGTACCCGGGATTCGATCCGGAAGAATGGCCGCCAGCCCATCTCGGGCCTTGGCCGCCGACCCAACTGCAAGGCATCTCCGCTGTGCAACTGCAGGCGATGATCGCGCGGTTCAGCGCCTGCTGGAGCCGGGTGCTGGACGCATGGTTCGCGGAGGTCGTGCGACCAACGCCGGTCCTGCGCGCTGATGCAAAGGAAGCGCTTCATCGCCGCGCGACGCTCGACCTTATGGAGATGCTGCCATATTACGAAGTGCTCAACCCCGTGTTCGCGAAGTGGCTCAACGATATCGTCGGCCCGGATACGCACGCTGAGGAGACGTAGGGCAGCGCTTTCGCCCGCCGACGCATTCAAAGAAAACTGGCCCCGCCGTTATTGGGCGGGGCCAGTTTTCTTTGCATCAGGATGCCATCAGGTCAGGCTGGTTGGGGCTGGCGCTTGTCCCGTTTCGAGGGTGCTTCTGGCGAATCCGGCGACACGGGCTCGGCTTCGTCGGTCGGTGGACCGAAGTGGGTCGGGCTCATGATATGGCGGTTACGCTTGAGCCAAGCACCGGTCGCGTACCAGCTGTATGTCGTGATCAAGCCGCCGACAACAATATCGACGATATAGTGCTCGCCCATGTAGACGAGTGCCGCGCCCATCGAGAAAGAGTAGAACCAGGCCGCAAGCTCCCAGCCCCTGCCGCGACCCATCGCCGCGAAGACCAGCAGGAAGGTAACAGCGAAGTGGATCGACGGCATCGCCGCGATCGGGTTGGACTCGCCTACGATCTTGTATCCAGCCTGGTAAAGACCGCCGCCAAGCTCCTTGCCGATCGGTTCCATGATTCGCAGCACCACCGGCGCGCCGGGAGAATCGATGGAGTCCGGCGCCATCCATGGCGGGTTGGTCGGGATGATGAAATAGACCAGCAACCCCAGGGCCAGCAGCATCGTCAGGGCCGCAAGGTAGTGCTGGAACTCGCGCTTGTGCTTCCACCAGAGCCACGCCACGACCGCGTGCGGAATGATGAAGTAGGACCAGTGGACGAAGGTGAAGTAGTAGTCCCACCACTGGATTTGCCCCGGGTCATAGAATGCTGCCTGCAACCGGATCGTCGGCAGTTCTCCGCCGAAAAGCCAGCGCTCGAATTCGGCGACCTTGGTGTTCAGCGTCTTGGCGAGGATTGTCTCATCCGCGAATGACCGCAAGAAGGTGAAGACGAACCACACCGTCGCGTATGGCACCACGGCGGCGACAAAGGAGCGGGCACGGCCGGTCGGGACGAAGAGCACGGCCAGCAGCGCGATCAGGCCCCAGATCAGGAATGACCGGTTCATGTACAGCGAAAGCACCACGAGCCCGGCACCGATCGCGAGCCGGATATACAGCTCTGGTGTCAGGCGGATGCGAAACCCGGAAGTTTTCGGGCTTTCTTCCATGTCCACGGGCGTTCGTTCATCGCCGTGATCTGGTTCGTGGTTGTTGTGATCGGACACGCGCCGGTCAGGTCTCCTCGTTGGTCAGCGTCGAATCGCTGACGTCGTCGAGGGAAGTATACGGGACGTTGACATTTATCCAGTCAACGGCCGCTGGTCATAGGCGATAGCGGTTCTGGGCCTTCGAGGTCATCGAGAAACGTTCCTCACCGGTTTCCTTGTCGGGTTTCTTCGCCATGAACCCGCGACGCATTTGCTCAGCGATCCAGTTCGCATCAAGCTCGCGCGATGCGGCGAGGTCATTGACGTCGCTCTCGGCGAGACTGTTGCCCTTGTCCTTCAGTTCGGCATAGAACGCTTCCCGGTTCTTTTCTGCCGGTGCCTCCGCATTGGTCAGCAGTCGCTCGACCTCCGGGCCGCCTTCGAGGAATTTGACGATTTCAGGAATGTCGTTCTCCGTGACATTGCTGTACACGATGTTGTCCGGATAGACGATGATATTCGGCCCGATATCGCAGAGATCAATAGTTCCGCAGTTATTGAGCAGGATCTTGGCGTTGAGCCGGCGGCGCATCAATTCGAAGCGGAGCCGCGTCATGACCTTGTTGGCGCCCTTTTGGCTGCAATGATTGCCGGTGCAGACGAAAACGTGTCGTTCGGTCCAGTACATATGATTGGGAAACCCTTACAGAAATCGGCCGTATCGCCCATTCGAGTCTAGCAAAGACCGGTCCGCCGCCTGCCAATGATGCGCATCAGTTCCCCGGATCGCCTTGCTCGATGATCCAGGCATGCCAGTCATCGTTGAGCTGTTCTGGCGTCACGCCGAGGGCATCCTCGATCGCCGTATTCGTCGACAGGCCGTTGCCGAATGCCTCGATCAGACGGGCAATGCCGTCGGCGCCGTACGTGGATTCGATGTACTCGACGATGCTCCAGCTGGAGGCATAGGCGAGGGTTGCCTGTGCTGGCTGGAAGGGGAAACTGGCGTTGAGGGACGTGATGTCGAAGAGGGTTCCTGCTTCCGCCGCACGCCAGACCATCCCAGGATAATGGTCGGTACCACCGATCTGGTAGTGGGTCGCGAGTCCTTCATCAAGCCA
>CAZVAA010000136.1:0-7574 GCA_964624125.1 uncultured Sphaerobacteraceae bacterium
TCCGAGTCGACTGAATAGCCGGTCTTGGTGCGACGCCCCGGGGGCAGCCCGAGTTCTTCGAAGAGGAGGGTCGCCATCTGCTTGTTCGAGGCGATGCTGACTGGTCGACCCGCAAGCGAGTCCACTTCGGTGATGATCTCCTCGATGCGTTCGCCCAACTCACTGGAGTATTGCGCCAACTCGTCGGGGTTGATGGCGATGCCGGCGCGTTCCATATCGATCAGGATCGCCGCCAGGGGCAGCTCGATCTCGTCGAGGAGCTTGATCTGTTCCCGTTTCTCGAGGTCGGCCCGGAGCGGGTCCACGAGCCCGAAGGTGCATTCGACATCGGCGCAGGCGTAAGGTGCGGCCTTCTCGATCTCGACCTTGTCCATGGTGATCTGGTTTCTGCCAGTACCGATCAGCTCCGAAATGTCCGTCTGCTCGATACCCAGCCGGTTGAAGGAAAGGTCCTTCAACCGCAGCGAGTTCTCGCCGAGCAGGTAGGCCGCGATCATCGTGTCGAAGTTGAGCGCGTGCGGTGAATATCCATGTCGTAGCAGGACGTGGTAATCGTATTTGCCGTGATGGGTGTAGACCTTGATCTCTTGCGATGAGATCACCGGATCGAGGGCTTCGCGCACGGCGCCTGCATCGAGTTGCTCACCGGTTTCGTGGCCCACCGGGATGTAGTAGGACGTTGTCGGGGAGGTCGCGATCGCGATGCCGACGAGGTCGGCGGTGAACGGATCGGTCGCCGTGGTTTCAACATCCAGGGCGAGCTCGCCGGTTTGCCGAATGTCTTCCAGCAGGGCGTCGAGTTGGCCGCTCGTCGACACGATCGTCTGGACCGTTGGCTCTCGCTCCGCGACCGGCTCGGCGATCGTCGCGTCGTTTGCGGGTGCGGGCAGCTTCGAGAGCAGCGCGCGGAATTCGAGTGTTCGGAAGAGTTCGGCGATCCCTTCTCGGTCGAAATCGTTGACGCGGGCCGTGTTGAGGTCAAGGTCGATGTCCATATCCCGGACGATCGTAGCGAGCGCCTTGCTCTCCTTCGCCTGCTCGATGTTGGCGGCCAGCGCGTTCCGGGCACGCGTCGGCTTCACGTCGTCGATGTTGGCGATGATCTCTTCGAGAGGCCCAAATTCGGCGATCAGCTTCTTCGCGGTCTTGTCGCCGATGCCTGGCACGCCGGGGATGTTGTCGGACGTATCGCCGACGAGCGCCTTGTAGTCCGGCACGAATTCTGGACCGAAGCCAAAGCGCTCAACGACCGCGGCCGGGTCGTATTCACGAACGTCACCGAACCTGCGCGCCCCGGGCAGCACCACGAGGATGTTGTCGTCGACAAGCTGGAGGAGGTCGGAGTCGCCGGTGATGACGACTACCTGGTGCCCTTCGTCGGCGTAGCGGCGGCTCAACGTGCCGATGACATCGTCCGCCTCGAAGAGCTCCTTTTCCTTGATCGGAATATTGAGGGCGTCGATGAGCTCGCGTACGCGTCCGACCTGCTGGATAAGATCGGGCGGCGTCTCGGAGCGGGTTCCCTTGTAGTCGGCGTACAACTCGTGTCGAAAGGTCTTGCCGCTCTCCAGTGCGATCACGGCGTAGTCGGGGTCTCGCTGGCGAAGGACGTCGAGCAGCATCGAGGCGAACCCGAATACTGCGTTGGTCTGCTCGCCGTCTGAAGTGGCCAGCGTCGGTGGGAGCGCGTAGTAGGCCCGGAAAATCAGGCCGTACCCGTCGACCAGGACGATTGTGCCCTTGTCCGTCGTTTTCGCAGTGTCCGCCATTCGTTTCGCGCTCCTGGTGTCGTTCTCATCGTCGATCAGGCATCCAGTATAGGGGGCCATGCGTACCTCATGGCCGGAGGACGAGCCGATCCTTCGGTATACTTTCGGCGAACGTCCACGCCAGAATCGAAGCCTGTGCGTTCACGATGCCGTTTCTGCCAGACCACCGGGGAATACATGGACTCATCGACAATACGACAGCTGGTAGAAACTACCGCCGACAATGTCGAGCGGGTCATCATCGGCAAGCGACGCGAGGTCGAGCTGGTGATGGTGGCGTTGCTGTGCCGTGGCCATGTCCTGATCGAGGATGTTCCCGGCGTCGGCAAGACCGTTCTCACCAAGGCGATCGCCCGGAGCATCGGCAGCAGCTTCAAGCGCATCCAGTTCACGCCGGACCTGCTCCCGAGCGACGTCACCGGCGTTAATGTGTTCAACCAGCAACGAGGCACCTTCGAGTTTCGGCCCGGGCCGATTGTGGCCCAGATGGTACTGGCGGACGAGATCAATCGCGCGACGCCGAAGACGCAATCAGCGCTGCTCGAGGCGATGGAAGAGGCGCAAATCTCGATTGATGGCGTGACGCATCACCTCACACAACCCTTCGTCGTGCTCGCCACGGAAAACCCGATCGACTACGAAGGCACGTTCCCACTCCCGGAAGCGCAGCTCGATCGCTTCCTGCTTCGCATTGCCCTTGGGTATCCAGGCAGGGCAGGGGAGCTGGAGATGCTGGATCGCCAGCACCTGCGACATCCCCTGGATGGCCTGGACCAGGTAGTTGGTATTGACGACCTGGTGCGAGCACAGGACGCCGTGA
The DNA here is from genome assembly GCA_964624125.1 of uncultured Sphaerobacteraceae bacterium. Classification (GTDB taxonomy): domain Bacteria; phylum Chloroflexota; class Chloroflexia; order Thermomicrobiales; family UBA6265; genus UBA6265. The sequence goes on from CAZVAA010000136.1 coordinate 2,590, forward strand.
AGACGGTGCATGTAGCGCCGGGCGTCCGTGAGTACATCGTCTCGCTGGTCGAGGCCACACGGAAGCATGACGACGTCTTCCTGGGCGCGAGTCCGCGAGGGTCCATCGCGCTCTTCAACGCATCCCGCGCCTGGGCGGGTATCCGGGGTCGTGACTTCGTTGTCCCGGATGATGTGAAGCTCCTCGCCGAGGCGACGCTCGCACACCGGATCATCATCGGCCCCGCCGCTCGCATGCGCGGACTCGATAGTCGAGGCGTCGTGCGGGACCTGCTGGGCAGCGTCCCGGTGCCGCAGGCCGCACACGCGGCCTCATCGCGGTCCACGGGATCGCTCTCCCGGGCCTGACATCCCTTGGCTGCGTTCCGGCTCTTTCTCCTCATCCTCGCGCTTGGCATCATCGCGGTCGTCTACGAATGGTCGATCCTTGATAAGTTGATCATCGCGCTCGTCGCGCTGCTCGCGGTAGCGTGGCTCCTCAGCCGGGGTAGCCTGAACCGGCTCGGGTTGCGGAGGACACTGAGCACCGACCGGGTTCGCGTCGGCGACGATTTTCATGAAGAGATCACGCTCACAAACCACTCCCGGTTGCCGCGCCTCTGGATCGAGGTCCAGGACCAGTCGACGTTGGCGAATCACAATGCCGGGGCTGTCGTCTCGCTGCGGGGGAAGGGTTCATCGACCTGGCATACACAGACGCGCGCAGTGCGCCGGGGTACGTACCGCCTCGGACCGTTTACCGTGCATGCTGGCGATCCGTTCGGCCTGTTCCAGCAGCAACGCCTGATTCCGGTCTCGCACGAACTCGTCGTCTATCCTCCGGCGATCGATGTTTCGCGTATCAGGCTGCCACTCGCGACGATGACCGGCGGCTCCGCTCATCATCCGCACGTCGTTGTATCGTCACCGTCCGTCGCCAGCTTGCGTGATTACCAGCCCGGTGATCCCCTGAACCGGATCTCGTGGACCGCGACCGCGCGCCGGGGCCAGATGATGGTGAAGGAGCTCGATCCCGACCCGACCGCCGACCTCTGGATCATCCTTGACCTGAGCGAGCGCGGGCAGTTCGATCTCGACCCGCCCCGGAACTCCGCGGGCAATGACGGCGACGTGGCTCGTTATCTCGACACGACGGTGGAGTATATTGTGGCCATCGGCGGATCACTCGCGGAACGGGCATTGAACGATGGGCGGAAGGTCGGCATGGTGATCAATCGCGCTATGCCGGTCCGGCTCGACGCGGACAACACCCAGCGACAGTGGTTCCGCATTTTTGAGGTGCTGGCGAATGCACAGGCGTTCGGCAACCGCTCGCTGGTCGAGGCGCTCTCGGCGGAATCCCGTCGGTTCAACCGCACCACCGGCGTGGTTGTGGTGACATCGGATCCCGAGCCGGACTGGACATTCGCCGCGCGAACATTGGTCCAGCGTCGCATTCCGGTCAGCGCGGTGGTCGTCGACACCGGGAGCGCTGGTGAAGACGACGTCCAACCCCTCATCGAGGCGCTTGCCGGTGCGCATGTCGATGTCACTCGTTACCCCGCACATACGGCCACGCGCGGATACGCGTCCGCCGGCCCCCAGGCGACGTAGATACAGGCGATGAACGCAACGACTTCCACCGCATCTACAAGCAGCCCGGATCGCTCCCCCCTGGCCAGGGCGTTCCCGGAAGGGGGTCTTGTGCCTGCCCTGATGATCGCCATCATTGCGCTGTCGACGTTCAGCGTGCAGTTCGGTGGCTGGTCGAGCCTCGTCATCCCGGTGGGCGTGATCGGGCTCGCCGCCGCGCTGTTCGGCCTGCTCGTGGCGAAAGCGCGCGTCTCCGATTCGCTTGCGCATTTCGGCGCGATGCTGGTCGGGGTCGCTGTCGTGTTCACGTCGTTACTGTTCGCCGCGGAGAGCCTGGGCGACGGGTGGCGGGACCGGATCCGCCCGATGGCAACGTTTCTCTTCGATTGGTACATGGGACGTAGGTCGGCGGAGGCTCATGAGGAACTGTTGATCTCGCTGCTTATGGGCCTGATCATCTGGCTCGTCGGGTATTTATCAGCGTGGATCTTCTTCCGTCGTGGGTGGTTGTTGGCAGCGTTGTTCCTGCCAGGGCTCCTGCTCGTCGTCAACGAAGGATTCGTCGCGGAGCCGGAGCCGTGGCGCATCGCTGCAATGCTGGCGCTGGCCATACCGTTGGCTGCGAGGCACCACCTGTTCCAGCGACAGAAAACATGGGCATCCCGGAACATGCGCTCTCCGGTGCGCCTTGGAGGCCGGGTCCTCATCATCACCACCGTGCTAGGGCTCCTTATCACGCTCGCGAGCTGGAGTTCGCCGGAATCCTGGTCACAGGCCAGCGTCCAGCCTGCCTTACAGGCGATATCGGACCAGGTCGCTGCCACCCGGGATCGCGCCTCGGATTGGTTGAGCCAGGTCACGGGAGAAGGCGAGGGAAACCCGGATGCACAGGCGGGCTCCTACACCGCGTTCGATGACGCGTTCTCGGTTGGTGGCCCGCTGGAGCTGACCGCGGAGGAAGAGGTGCTCGTTCGTACCTCGCTCCCGCAAGCGCCATATCTCACCGCGCACCACTACGACACATACACGGGCCGCGGGTGGAAATCCGGGATCAGCGATGGCTTCATTCGGGAGGGGCCGAACGGGGAGCAATATTCGCCCGAGTTGCTCTTCCAGCCAGGCCAGGAGGTCGTGCTATCCAGCGACGTCGCCGGCGAGCGCACGCAGGTAAACATGACTGTCGAGCCGTTGAGCGGCGAGTCGGGGGTGATCTTTTCGGTCGACACCTACCAGACGGCCTCCGTGCCAGCGGTCGTGCGGATGTCCTGGACGCAGCTGGACGATGAGGCATTCACGGTCACCGGCCATACGCTGACCTCGCTGCCACCCGATATCCAGCTCGTTGCGAGCCTCCTCCTGCGCGCTGAACTCACGGGTGAAGGGACCGGGCGAGGCCCTGTACCGGTTGATCCTGACCTGCGCCAGCGGCTCGAGCAGGAAACCGCGAATCTGCAACGCCGCATGATCGATGTCCGTTGGGAAGCCACTCCAGATGGAACCATCCAGGCCATCTACGTCAGCGGCCAACTGCCCGTTTACGACGATGTCGAGGCGGTCTTCCCGCGAAATGCCGAAGACTCGGCGGATGGCGCCTCCTACGACGTCACGAGCCTCACAAGTACGGCCGACCCAGATGCCCTGATGGGAGCGGGTGTCGACTATCCCGAGTGGGTGACCGACCGGTACCTGCAACTTGGCGACACGGTAACGCCGGAAACCGTCGATCTTGCGCTCCAAATCGCCGCTGAGGGCACATCTCCCTACGAGCAGGCGGTACTAATCGAACACTGGCTGCGCGAGAATATCGTGTATGACGAACGGGTGGAGGCTCCGCCCGAAGACGCAGATGTCGTCGATTACGTGCTCTTCGACAACCGCCGCGGATATTGCGAGCACTATTCCTCATCGATGACCGTGATGATGCGCGCGCTGGGCGTGCCGGCACGAACGGTTGTCGGGTACTACCCGGGAGATTTCGACCAGAGCCGCGATGGCTTTGTCTACCGGCAACTGAACGCACATGCGTGGACGGAGGTCTTCTTCCCCGGCTACGGCTGGATCCCCTTCGAGCCCACCGCCAACCGGCCGCTCTCGGATCGTCCTGACGTCGCTGATATGCCGACCGAGACCCCCGTCCCGACGGAAGAACCGCTCGAGATGCCGGAAATGCAGCCCACGGAGGATCCAATAGCGAGTCCAACCGTTCCCGCTCCTGCCTTCGATGGCAGCCAGCCGCCGCAGATCAGCGAAACGGACGGTGATGGCGATCGGCCCGCGTGGTTGGTGCCGGTAGCGGCTGCGGTGATCTCACTTGGCGTGCTCGGCGTTGGGGGCTGGTTCTTCTGGAGCCGGGGGTTGCGGGGCCTTACGCCGGGTGCCGGCCTCTACGCACGCCTGTTACGGATTGGGCAGCTTGCCGGAATTCGCCCCGGCCGAACGACGACCCCCAGGGAGTACGCGGTGCGCCTGGAACGCGCGGCGCCATCCGTGGGCCCGGCAGCGCGGCGGATCGTGCAAGTCTATGAGATGGAGCAATATGGCGAGCATCCGGCGGACGACCGCCTGATGACGCGAGCGAAGGAGGCTTGGCGGCAGGTTCGGAACACCGTTCCGCGCCTGCTCTTCCGGCGTCGTCGCTCGTAGGTTGAGGGAGGTGAAGGGTATGGGTGGAATCCTGGTAGCGGGCGCGATCAATACCGACCTGGTCGCGAACGTGGAGCGCGCGCCAGAGGCAGGTGAAACCGTCACCGGGTTGTCGTTCGCCATCCACAGCGGCGGCAAGGGGGCAAACCAGTGCGTCGCCGCGGCTCGTTCCGGCGCGGAGACCGTCATGCTCGGGGGTGTTGGCCCGGACGACTTCGGCGCCGGTCGCAAGGCAGATCTCGAGCGGGAAGGCATCGATACGTCCTGGATCGACACCATCGATGGCGTCTCTTCTGGCGTCGCGATGATTACGGTCGAGGCCAGCGGAGAGAATCGGATCTGCTACATCCCGGCCGCAACGCTCAACGTCCCTGCTTCCCATGCTTCCATGGCTGTCGAGACCGTTCAGCCAGGGATGATCCTGGCGGCGAACGAATTGTCGCCGGAATGCCACCGCGTGCTGTTCAGGTGGGCGTCGGACAATGACGTTCCGGTCCTGTTCAACGTCGCGCCGTATTCCGCCGAGGCAGTCGAATTGGTGCCGTTGGCAGATGTGTTGATCGTGAACAGGGGGGAGGCCGCGGCGCTCCAGCAGGCCGACGCATCCGGCATGTCCGCGGAGCTCCTTGCGCGAGGCTTGCGAGCGATGGGCGCGAAGGACATCGTGATCACGCTTGGCGAGGATGGCGCGTTGGTGATGACCGGTGAGGACCTGATCACCGTGCCAGCGATCGAGGTCGATGTCGTCGACACGACGGGTGCTGGCGACAC
>CAZVAA010000137.1:0-3698 GCA_964624125.1 uncultured Sphaerobacteraceae bacterium
GCTCGCGACCTAGGCGGAGTTCCGGCGCTCGAAGAGCCAGACGGACAGCGGCATCATCACCGCGAGGATCCCGACCAACCAGGCCGCCGCGATCCAGGCATTGTTGCCCACCTCGGGGTACCCGTTCAGCAGGCCACGCGTCGCATCCACCATCTTCGAGAACGGCTGGTGCTTGGCGAAGCCCTGCAGCCACCCCGGCAGGAACTCGGCCTGGGTGAATGCGGTGCTGACGAAGGTGATCGGCATGATCAGGCTGAACCCGATCGAGTTCACCGCCTCGATGCTCTTGAGCGCGAGACCAACGGCGGCGCCGATCCAGCTGAACGTGAACGCGGTCAACAGCAACAGCCCGATCGCCGCGATCCATTCGCCGATGCTGGCCGACGGGCGGAACCCGATAAGCAAGCCGACAAGGATGGTCGTGGTCGTCGTGAAGATCGTGATGGCGAGGTCGGCCAGGATGCGCCCGAGCACCACCGAGATGCGCGACATCGGCAGCGACATGAACCGGTCCATCAGGCCTTCCTTGGCATCCGTCGCGAGACCAAGGGCGGTGTTCATGCCGCCGAAGACGATCCCCTGGACGAGGATGCCGACGACGAGGTAGTCAACCGCGCTGATGCCCGCCGGCATCGCGGCCTGCAAGGTGCCGCCGAAAATGTAGCGGAACATCAGGAGGAACATGATCGGCATGATGGTCACGCCGACCAGCCATTCGAGCTCCCTCGGCACCCGCAACAGGTTCCGCCAGGCAAGCACCACGGCATCCGAGAGCACTTCCATGGCCTTCCCGCGCTGCACCGGTTTCAGGTCGACCGCGGATTCGCGTTGCCCCGCGACTTGCGGAGTCGGGATAGAGAGGGTTTGTTCGGTCATGCTGCATTCTCCCCGGAACCGTTCAGTTCCGCTTCCTCGGCCGCTCGGCCGGTGAGTGTGAGGAAGACATCATCCAGCGTCGGCCGGCGCAGGCTGAAGTCGGTGAGTTCGAGTCCCGCGGCGTCGAGTTTCCGGACCGCATCCGCGAGCCCGCGGGACCCGGCCGGGAAGGACACGGTCAACTGGTTGGTTGCCTGGTCGACATGAAGCTCGACCTCATGCCCGTTGCCATCCACCATAGAGACGAGGATCCGTCCCGCGTGATCGAGATCGGTTCCTTCCGGCACGCCGATCATGAGGCGCTCGCCACCGAGCTGCGACTTCAGCTCGCTCTCGGAGCCCTCGGCGATGATCCGCCCGTGGTCGACGACCACGATCCGGTCGGCGAGGCGGTCGGCCTCCTCGAGGTACTGCGTTGTCAGCAGGACTGTCGTGCCGTCGGAGATCAACTCCTCGATGACGGTCCACATGTCGCTGCGGCTACGGGGGTCAAGCCCCGTTGTCGGCTCATCGAGGAAGAGCACCGGAGGCGCGACGATGAGGCTGGCAGCGAGATCGAGCCGGCGGCGCATACCACCGGAGTAGGTCTTCAGGGTGCGGTCTGCCGCGTCGCTGAGCTTGAACCGCTCCAGCAGCTCGTCCGCCCGGGCCTTGGCGGCCTTGCGGGAAAGCCGGTAGAGCTGGCCGAACATGATCAGGTTCTCGCGGCCAGTCAGGATCTGGTCGACCGCCGCATACTGCCCGGTCAGCCCGATCGAGGCGCGCACCTGCTCAGGGTGTTTCAGGACATCGATGCCGGCGACTTCCGCATGGCCGGCATCCGGCCGCAGCAGGGTTGTCAGGATTCGGACGGTGGTTGTCTTGCCGGCGCCGTTCGGCCCAAGGAGACCAAGTACGGTCCCTGTCGGGACGGTGAGGTCGACGCCCTTGAGCGCCTCGGTGCTCCCGAACGACTTCGTCAGCCCTTCGGCACGCACCGCCACCGCGCCTTCATAGCGCTGTATCGTTGCCATCTTCTCTTCGCTCCACGTGGTTGTACCAATGCCGTTGCGGCCCCGGGTTGTTCCGCCCCCTGGGAAAGGGCGCATGATGGCCTGGTGAGCCATCGTCAAGGTTGACCGGAAAATGTTACGGACAGGTACACTGTTTGTTACGGTTTCATGTCATCACCTGATGACTGGGATCATGATGACACGCAAAGAGGACATTCCACTTCCTCATTCTTGCGCTGCGTCATCCTCACCAACGCTGCGGGTGCCCGGGGAGCCGGGCTGAGATGGTGGCCGCGATCCCGCCACCAACCGTCCGACCTGATCCGGGTAATACCGGCGTAGGAAAGGCACACCTCCATGAACGATCCCGGAGCGGGACCGCCCCTCCTCGCTATCGACCACGTCACCTCGCACTATGAAGAAGATGGAGAGGTACTGCAGGCGCTCGACAACATCCATTTCACACTCGACGACGGTGAGTTCGTCGCGCTGATCGGGCCGTCCGGCAGCGGCAAGAGCACGCTGCTGGATATCATCAGCGGTCTCTTCGCACAAACCGGCGGTGAGATCGTCTACGAAGGAAACGTCATGCCGCCCGGCAAGCCGCTGGGGCATGCGGCCTACATGCGCCAGCGTGACCTGCTGATGCCGTGGCGCTCGGCGCTGGACAACGCCGCGCTCGCGCTGGAGGTGCATGGTACCCCGCGACGGCTGGCGCGGGAGATCGCGCGGGAGCGATTCCCGGAATTCGGTCTTGCCGGTTTCGAGGACGCCTACCCCGCCCAGCTCTCCGGCGGCATGCGGCAGCGGGTTGCCTTCCTCCGCACTGTCCTCGCCGAGCGACGGTTGCTGCTGCTGGACGAGCCGTTCGGCGCGCTGGACGCGCTGAACCGGGTCACGCTCCAGACCTGGCTGCTTTCGCTCTGGGAGCGGGAGCGGCAGGGCGTGCTGCTGGTCACCCACGACGTCGACGAGGCGATCTTCCTCGCGGACCGGGTCGTCGTCCTGTCAGCACGTCCGGGGACCATCGTCCGCATCGAGGAGATCGGGCTGCCCCGCCCGCGCCACCGCGACATGGTGACGAGCGAGCCGTTCCTCGCGCATCGGGCGGCGCTGCTGGATGCGCTGGGGCTGCTTGCGTCCGACGCGGAGGCGGAGGTGTCGGCATGACCACGCGCGCTCCCCGTTCGAGGCACACCTGCGTCTCCGGGACCTGGAGCGGAGCCTCATGAATCCCGCCCGCCTCGATCACCTCACCCGCTGGATCTGGCCATCGCTGCTGCTGCTCACGCTCGTGGCGACCTGGGAGGTCGTCGTTGAGCTGAACGACACCCCGCGCTGGATGCTTCCCGCGCCATCGGATATCGCCCTCTCCTTTCGCGACGACCGGGCCCTGCTGCTGGAGCATACCCGGGCGACCTTCCTCGTCGTCGTCGTCGGCTTCGGGATCGCGCTGGTCACCGGGCTCCTGACCGGCATCGCGATCGACAGCTCGCGCATCATCGAGCGCGCCATCTACCCGTTGCTGATCGCCAGCCAGACGATCCCGATGGTCGTCCTGGCGCCGCTGTTCCTGATCTGGTTCGGGTACGGCATGCTGCCGAAGGTGCTGGTGACTGCGTTGGTCGCCTACTTCCCGCTGGCGGTGAATACCGTCGATGGCCTGCGCTCCGGCGACCAGGAGACGCTGCTGATGTTGCGCAGCATGGGCGCAAGCCGCTGGCAACGGTTCCGGATGGCCAAGATGCCCTCGGCGTTGCCGTCAATCTTTTCCGGATCGCGGATCGCGGTCGCCTTCTGCGTGATCGGCGCGGTCTTCGGCGAGCTGGT
>CAZVAA010000137.1:3798-7512 GCA_964624125.1 uncultured Sphaerobacteraceae bacterium
ACCTGCGCGACGTCGCCAATGACATCTGGGAGGCGCAGCACGAGCATCCGTTCGTCCGCGGGATCGGCGACGGCACACTGGATACCGAGAAGTTCGGCTACTGGCTGCGACAGGACTATCTCTACCTGATCGACTACGCCCGGCTGTTCGCGGCCGGCGTGCTCAGGGCGCCCGATCTCGAGACGATGACGACGATGGCGCAGCTGGTCCACGGGATCCTGCACCTGGAGATGGGGCTGCATCGCTCCTACGTCGCGGAGTTCGGGATTACGGCAGACGACCTGGAGCGCGAGACGAAGGCGCCAACCTGCCAGGGCTACACCGATTTCCTGCTCCGAACGGCGACAACCGGTGATTTCGCGGAATTGCTCGGGGCGCTGTTGCCCTGCATCTGGGGCTATGCCGAGGTCGGGGACCGGCTGGCGGAGCGCGGGATGCCCGACGACGAGCGCTACGCGCGCTGGATCGGGATGTACACCAGCGAGGAGTTCCGGGAACTGGGCGCGTGGTGCCGCGATCTCGTCGACCGCGTGGCGGCGGGGTTGCCGGAAGACGCGCGGGCGCGGATGGAAGAGGCGTTCGTCACCTCGAGTCGCTACGAGTTGGCGTTCTGGGAGATGGCGTGGTCCGGGGAGACATGGCTGGCGTAGGCCGGCCTACGGTTCTCACTCCAACCCTTTCTGCTGCCGAATCTCCCCGAGCACCGCGAGGCCGGTGTCGACGCGGGCGCGGTTGGCGGGTTCGTTGAGCCAGCGGGAGACGCCGGAGGGATGGGGCAGCGGCACGACGTCGGCCCGGCCAACGGGCAAGTCGACCACGGTGGATGTACCGACAAGGTCGGCCAGCGACATGCGGCTCGCGCCGGGGATCAGGCGCGACGCCGCCATCTTCCCGAGCGTGACGATGATCTCCGGGCGGACAAGGCGTAGCTCCATGTCGAGGTGATCGGCGCAGAGGGCGATCTCGGAGCGGGATGGTGCGCGGTCGCCCTTGCCGGTCGTCGCCTTGCCGGGAAAGCACTTGGTGAGACTGGTCAGGTACCACGTCTCCCGCCAGCGTTCGGGCGGGAACCCCGCGCGCGAGAGCCAATCGCGCAGGATCTCGCCGGACCGGCCGCTCCATGGCACGCCGGTGGTGTGGGCCCGGGCTCCGGGCGCCTGCCCGACGATCATCACGCGCTGGCGCGCATAGCCATGGAAGACCGGGTTGGCCTGCGCGAGGAATCCGGCCTCGACACAGCGGGTGCAGGTCGCCATCCGGCGCTGGTACCCGGCCAGCAAAGCGTCGTGATCCGCTACACTCACATCCGGGTCCGCCCCCCGGATCCCGTCGTGTTTCTTCATATCCTTGCGGAGTCCGTCTTCCATGCCCAGCTCGCCTGTACCACCACCAGACACCCGGCGTCCCGTCCTCGGATCGCCCTACTTCCTCGTGGTCGTGGCACTCTATATCACCAGCCTGATCACCGCCAACACCGTCGCCGTGAAGGTGCTGAACGTCGGGATGTGGACGGTTGACGCCGGCATCCTCACCTTCCCGATCGCCTATATCGTGGCCGATGTGCTGACCGAGGTGTATGGCTACGCCGCCGCGCGGCGGGTGATCTGGCTCGGGTTCATCTGCAATGCAGTCGCCGTCGGCATCTACCAGCTGGCGATGGTCATGCCCGCCGAGGAGACGTGGACCGCGCAGGGCGCCTACGAGACGATCTTCGGCTCGACCCCACGCCTGCTGCTGGCGTCGATGTCCGCCTACCTCGTCGGCTCGTTCGTGAATGCCTATGTGCTGGCGCGAATGAAGGTCGCCACCGAGGGGCGGTGGCTGTGGACGCGGACGATCGGCTCCACCCTCGTCGGCGCGGCGGTGGATACGACAATCTTCGTCATGATCGCGTTCGCCGGTGTGTTCTCCGGGCAGGTGCTGTGGGAGATGGTCTACACCAACTGGGTGATCAAGATCGGCTACGAGGTCATCGCCACGCCCATCACCTACAAGGTGGTCAATGCGTTGAAGAAGCGCGAGGGGCTGGACATCTACGACCGGAAGACCGACTTCAACCCGCTGGCGATGGGCGCCTGATGTATCCGGACGGACGAGAGGCCATGAGGGCGTGGATACGCCGCCATGACCTCCCGGTGATGCCTCGAATCGATGATCCGACCGCCTAGGACGCCTTCTTCATGATCTCGCTGACCGGCTGGCGCTTCACCGGCTGCGGCGGCATCTCGTTGATGGGGCGCCATGCGGTGGCCTTGCCCATCCCGAACTCCGGCATCTGGCCGTAGAGCAGGTGCGAGCGGCCCGGGGCGACCTCGTAGGCCTCATGCCAGATCCCGACATGGCCGGATGCCTGGACTTCCTTGCGGTAGCGCTGCCAGGCCGGGAAGTGCTCGGCGTCCTTGCCGGTGGCGTAGCGCATCAGGTCGTCCATCGAGCGCCAGTACTGCACCGTCATGATGTTCCGGCCGGCCCACCAGGTCGATGCCTCGAGCAGGCCGAGTTCCCGATTCTTGTGCAGTTCCCGCAGCATGCGCGGCATCGCCCCGAAGACGGGGAGCCACGAGCGCACGGCGCGCAGCCGGTTGATTCGCATGCCGATCAGGAAGACGACGGTCCCTTCGGGGAAATCCGCGCGGAAGCGGTTGGCATTGCTGGTCATGTTTCATCACTCCATCGGTTGCGCCACAGCTGGATGGCAAGGTAGAGGACCGCACCGGCGAGCACGACGCCGCCGGCGGCGGTGAGCCAGACTCCGGGCGAGCGCTCGCCCTCGTCGGCCGTGTAGGCGTGGAGGAACATCCCGCCAGAGATCATGAGGACGGCGATGGCGTAGATGCTCCAGGCGGTCACTTGCTGGCGGAACATGAGCGTGGTACGGCCGAGATAGCTGCTGTAGAGGATGCCGGCGATCGCGAGGACCCCGGCATGACCGTGTCCGGCGCGGAAGAACTGCTCGCGATGGGGAGACATGCCCTCACCGGAGGAGAGCAGCATGATCAGCGACTCGCCGCCGAACATGACGGCGATGAGGAGCACCCAGGAGAGGGCGCCGAGAACGAGTTGTGGATTGGGTGTGCGTGTGTGCTGCATGCCAGGCTCCTTCCGCCGTGCGTTATGTTAGTGAACACTCACTTACTTATGTCAGTCAAAAAAAGAAACCTGATCACCTTGGGGGATCGTTGTCCATATCGTCCAGAAGCGAGGCGACGATCTCTTCCCGGGTCATGTTGGGGCGCATCAGCATCGCCCGCGCCCACTCCGCGCGATCGGCTTCGTCGGCCGCACCGATCGAGGCGGCAACGGTGAGCATCATCCCGTGGGCCCAGAACACCTGGACATCCTCGTAGCTCGCCCCGGTGTTCTGGCGAACCCAGGTGAACATCCTGTCCATATTGGACTGCAGCTTCTCGCGGATGTCGTCGTCCTCGGCGGCCGCGCTGGCCTGGAGGACGAGCCGCAACTCCACCACGTCGTAGACGAGATGGAAGTAGGGCTCACGAAGCGTGGCAAGCCGCTCCTGCGGCGTGATGCGTCGCGCGACACGCTCCTCGAAACTCGGCACAGCTTCCTGCCAGGCCTGGATGATGTGCTGACAAACGCGATCCAGCGCGATAAGGAACAGCGCCTTCTTGGTGCCGAACAACCGGTGAATATAGGGCTGCGAGATACCCGCCCCGGTGGCGATACGCTCGGTCGAGCCGCCATGGAAGCCGA
>CAZVAA010000138.1:0-2098 GCA_964624125.1 uncultured Sphaerobacteraceae bacterium
TGTTGCACCCCATCCCGCGCCCCCAACGAGCAATCGCCCCAAGGCGCGGCCGTCACCGAAGCCGCCACGACCCGCCCGGACGGCATGGTCCACATCCCCGGCGGAACATTCCGCATGGGCAACCCACGGGACGACGGCTACACCGCCGATGGCGAAAGCCCCGTGCATGACGTGACCGTCGATCCATTCTGGATGGACGCCACCGCCGTCACGAACGCCCGCTTCGCCGAGTTCGTCGAGGCGACCGGCTACGTCACCGAGGCGGAACGCTTCGGCTGGTCGTTCGTCTTCCATCTCTTCCTGCCGCCAGCCCTGCAGCGAAACCAGCGACCGGTCACCGCGCCATGGTGGCGCCAGGTCTTCGGCGCCGATTGGCGACACCCCGAAGGCCCGGACAGCGACATCGGGAAGCGGCAGGACCACCCGGTCATCCATGTCTCATGGAACGACGCCCAGGCATTTTGCGACTGGGCTGGCGTGCGCCTGCCGACCGAGGCGGAGTGGGAGTTCGCCGCCCGGGGTGGCCACGCCGGAAATCGCTTCCCGTGGGGAAACGACCTCATCCCGAACGGCAAGCACCGGATGAATGTCTGGCAGGGCAAGTTCCCGGAGAAAAACACCCGCGCCGACGGGCATTTGGGCACCGCCCCGGTCCGCTCCTACCAGCCCAACGACTACGGGCTCTGGTGCATGACCGGCAATGTCTGGGAATGGTGCGCCGACTGGTTTTCGCCGCACACGTACAAGCGCGGAGATGTCGGCAATCCGACCGGCCCCGACCATGGAGACGCCCGCGTCATGCGCGGTGGCTCCTACCTCTGCCACGCCTCGTACTGCAATCGCTACCGCGTCGATTCCCGCTCCAGCAACACCCCGGACTCCTCCACCGGCAACCTCGGCTTCCGAACCGTCTGGAGCTAACTGCTCCGCGACTCATGAATGAGGTCGAGCATCTCCAGGGGGCTGAGTACCGGCGCCAAACCGACGGTGCCGAGGCGAAGCAACTGCTTGTCACCGGTAATCAGCGCATCGGCCCGCCCTCGAATAACTGTCTCGACGACGTAATCATCCTCGGGATGACTGGCCACGCGAGGTAAATCTGTCAGGTGCTGGACATTCACCACATCAGCCAGCTGGTGGATCTCTACAAATATTCCGATCGCGTCGATGCCCTCGGTCACCTGTTTGAAGTATGGCTTACGCAAGTTGCGAGTCACTTCATCGATGATGTGATCTGAAATCACGACATCGAACTCACCGGCCAACCATGCGGCGATGAGTTTGCGTGGAGGGGAATCCTGATCACGCAATCGAGGGATGCCGGACAGGTACACATTGGCGTCCAGCACAACCCTCATGAGGATCGACGCTCGTTCGCCATCTCGTCCTTCACCTCACGTTGCGCATGGAGGAGCTCTCGCTCCAGCTCTTCATCGGAGACGCCCTCGAAGGCGTCACCCAACCGCGCCAGTCGCTCAAAGAACCGCGCCCGCTTCTGTCGCTGCTCATCCGAATACCGCTTGAATCGACGATATTCCTCCGGGTCGATAATGACCGCGGATTCCTGACCGTTTTTCTCGACAATCACGTAGCTCTCGCCCCGCGCCACTTCACTGACGACACGACTGAAGTGCTGCTTGGTATCCGTGACATTCATGGTCTTCTCTTCAGGAAGGGGTTTCGTTGCCATGCCGGATGTTCCTTTCATGTAGACCCAGCATAGCACCGGCCTGTCCAGATCTGGACCGATCTGGACAGGCCGGTTTGCGCTACCCCTCCTGGACGCCGGGATTGCCACGCTCCGTCACCCAGGTCGCCAGGTGGCTGACGCCGGAATCGGCCTGCTTCATGTTGTCGACGAGCTGGAAATCACAGCGGAAGTAATCGCTGGTCACCTCCAGCGCCGAATACCCGCCCCGGCGGGCGTCATGGAACCGCATGTAGTCGAAGCCCTCTTCATAAGCCTCCAGGGATGAGGGGGTCAGCCCTCCGGCGGTAATCGACGTGCAGATGAACTCGGAGCCGATCGGCGCTGCGTTCGGGTCCTCCCAGTCGAGCATGACATCCGCCGCCCACGAGGAGTGCATGTCGCCAGTCA
>CAZVAA010000138.1:2198-3989 GCA_964624125.1 uncultured Sphaerobacteraceae bacterium
CCCGGCCGGATGATCGTCCCGGTACTGCCGCGTATCGAGCACCGTCACCTCCAGCAAATCACCGAAGGCCAACGAGCGATACAGCGTCATGTCGGCCCCGACCGGCAGCGACCACGGCCGCAACGGCATATGCTCGTAATACGCCTGGTACGCGTCGGCGCGACGCTGCAGGAACTCGTCCTCCCGGGCACCGAACTGCGAGTGCGAGCCGGCATAATCGTTCTCGACCTCATGGTCGTCCCATGTCACGATCATCGGCGCCGATGCCCGCGCCGCCTGCAGGTCGGCATCCGTGTGATAGAGCGCGAACCGGTTGCGATATCCCTGCAGCACCGCCGGTTGCCCCGAGATATACGTCTCCACCCACGGGCCTTCGCGCACCGGATCATCCGCCGCGCCAACCGCGTAGATGTAGTCGCCGAGATGGAAGATGGCGTCGAACCGTTCCTCGGCCATCGCCCGGTACCCGACGAAATACCCCTCCTCGTAATTCGCGCAGGACGCCACCCCGAAGCGGAGCGCCTCGACATCCTGCCCCTGCTCCGGCGCGGTCACCGCCCGCCCGACCTGGCTCACCTCGTCCCCGACCATGAACCGGTAGAAGTACTCCGAGTGCGGATCGAGCCCGGTCACATCCACATGCACGCTGTGGGCGAGATTGGGATCGGCGACCGCCCGCCCTGTCTGGACGATGTCGCCAAACGCCTCGTCCCGCGCGACTTCCCAGCGCACGTCATACGGGACGGGATCCATGCCACCGCCATCGAACGGCGCGGGCGCCAGCCGCGTCCACAGCACCACGCCATTCGGCATCGGATCGCCGGATGCCACACCCAGCTGGAACGGATACGCCCCAAACCGCGACGATGGCCGGCTCGTCAGGTCGAGCGGGGTCGCCGCCGGCGTGGCGACATCCTGCGCCAGGATCCGTGTCGGAAGCCCCGGCAGGCTAATCCCCACCAGGCCCGCGGCCCCGGCCGCGACCGCCGCCCGCCGGTTCGTGCGCCGCTTCAACAACTGCTCAAAACGTTCCCGAGACATAAGATCCCCTCTGTGCGCGATCCGCACGGAATCTGGCGCTCCCGTGATGCACAGAAGAGACGCCGCGACGCCCCGCAGTCGCAATCGTTGCCCATGTCTAACGTCCGAAAGGTCCTTGCGACAGCATACCTCCGGTACGGGATTACGGCAATTGCTCAAAACCGTTGTCGGGGCAAAGGGAGGGGAATGTCAGGTCATGCGAAGCAGCGGTTGGAGGTCATTGACGCTGGCCGGCATCTCAACATCCACCGGCACGCCATGATTTTCAATGCAGGTTCCCGCGCGATCATACGTAAGCGCGGTGCTGATCGTGATCGCGACATCGTCGAGCAGGCGGATCGTCCGCGGCCGCCCGCTTCCACCACCGGAGCGTTGGCCAATCACCGTCACGTGGGGAAGCCCCTGCAGGCCCAGCAGGAAATCCTCGCTCGCGGAGTACGTCATGACGTCGGTCAACACGACAAGCTCACCACCCCACCGCACCCGCTCGGTGGACGGCTCCGCCCACATCTCAACCGGAGCGGCCAGCCTCCCGTCACCTCGCGTGAAGCGGATCGTGCCGAGCAACGTCCGCTCCCGCAGGAAGCGGTCGCGCGTCTGGGTCGCCAGCATCAGGTTCCCGCCGGTATTGCCACGCAGGTCGAGCACCAGCCGGTCCAGCCCCGCGAATTCCCGCAGCGCATCCTCGAATGCGTCCTCGAGCCCGATGCCGGTGATCCAGTTACCGGGATGCAGGTAGCCCGTGCGCGC
>CAZVAA010000138.1:4089-7479 GCA_964624125.1 uncultured Sphaerobacteraceae bacterium
TCCACCGCTGGAGATCCTCGAACGTCATGTCCGACCCATCGCCGCGCACATGCCGCGCGGTGA
Source organism: uncultured Sphaerobacteraceae bacterium (assembly GCA_964624125.1). Classification (GTDB taxonomy): domain Bacteria; phylum Chloroflexota; class Chloroflexia; order Thermomicrobiales; family UBA6265; genus UBA6265. The sequence continues at coordinate 4,153 of CAZVAA010000138.1, forward strand.
TCTCGTCCCAGTCCTTGCCACGAATGCCAAAGCCCGGGAAGGTGCCGGCCACCTCACGAGAGATGCGCTCGACCACGGCGGCCATGGACCGCTCGGGGACATCACTCACGGAATCGACGCCGAGCGCAACCAGCGAATGCGCCTGGTTGAACGTCGTCATCACCCCCGCCGCATCCTTCGCATGCGACGTCAGGGTTTGCGTCCTCCCATCCCACTCGAGCGCGTTGTCGGCACGATCGGCATCGACCTCCACCAACCAGCGCGGCCCGGCGCCAGGATCGTCATCGACGAACACGACCTCCGTGCCAAAGACCGCCTCGAACTCCGCCTTCTCGGCGCGAAGCAGCGACATCATCTCCGCCATCCCCGGTATAGACGCGGGAAAGACGCACCGCATCGGCCCGGGCAACGGGAGGTCGTCGGCGAACATAAGGCGGCACTCCTCCTCGTGCAACGCGGCTCCTGCGCCGGGTTCAGGAATCATGATGAAGCCGATACGAAGGTGTCTCACCGGGATCATACCCGGCCAGCGAGATTCGGCAATGGCAGGTGGCGCGCTCGTGACCATTGGCGACATCGGGAAGCACATATATGCCACCCGGAAGGGCAGTTTTCCGTCACGCATCCGTGAATCCGTCCCGACCCGCCCGCATCACGGTTATCATTAGTTACAAATATCACAATATCCCGTCGTGGTGATTGTGGAGTCGCCGGTCGGGACCAGGAGAAGGATCATGACACAGGTGCAACAGCTCTTCGATCTCTCCGGCCGCGTCGCCATCGTGACCGGTGCCGGCTCCGGACTCGGCGTCGTGTTCGCCGAAGCCCTCGCGGAAGCCGGCGCCAGCGTCGTCTGTTCCGGACGCCGCATGGAGACCGTCGAGAAGACCGCCGCCCGCATCCGCGAGACCGGTGGCGACGCGCTCGCCGTCGAGGCCGATGTCGCCGACGAAACAGCCGTGAAGCAGATGGTCGACACGACCATCGAGCATTTCGGGCGACTCGACATCCTCGTTAACAACGCCGGCACGGCCAACGTCGGCCCACCGGAAGACCTCCCGCTGGACGACTGGCAGCGCGTCATCAATGTCAACCTCACCGGCGTCTTCCTCTGCTCACAGGCCGCGGCCCGCCAGATGATCGCCGCCGGCAATGGTGGATCGATCGTCAACATCGCCTCCATCCTCGGCGCCGGCGCATCGGAACCCGCCGCCGCGACCGCCTATGCCGCGTCCAAAGGCGGCGTCGTTAACCTCACCCGCGACCTTGCCGTCCACTGGGCGCCCCACAACATCCGCGTCAACGCCCTCGGTCCCGCCTACTTCCCGTCGGACATGACGTCCGGCATGATGGACATGCCAGAGGTCATCCGGGAGATCGAGCGCCGGACCCCGCTCGCCCGGCTCGGACGCCCCGAGGAACTGAAGGGCCCTGTCGTCTTCCTGGCCGCCGATGCATCGTCCTATATCACCGGCGAAACGCTCTACGTCGACGGCGGCTGGACCTCCTGGTAACCCCGTCTCGGGGTGAGTAGCCCCGGACTGGAGGACCGCCTGCGGTCCGGGATGTCCGGGGTCGCGATCGCAGGCCGCGCGAATGCCGGCATCACCCCTCTGTCCCGGTTGCCTCATCTTGCGCCGCGAGCCAGTCCTGCGTGCGCACGATCTCGATCGCGCAGTCATACCCGACGATGTGCATCGCCGCCGTCTCGATCGCGGCCAGGAATCGTTTCGCCCGGCGCTCCGCCAACGCATGCGGCACACCGACGATCAGGACATCACGGTCCTCGTCCCGCCCGATCAGCGCCGAGTCCCGCAGCCACGTATCGACCTCCGCCCTCGGGATCGCCCCCGACCCCCGCAGGTCGTCCAGCACCGAGGTCCAGACCTGCGTGTTCGTCATCCCGCAATCCTCCAGGCGGAACACCGGCAGCGGCCGTCGACCCGCCGGTGGAGGCACCGGCGCCCGTCCCGGTGTCGCCTGGCGCGACGTCGTGGACGGCTGCTTCGCCGGCGGATCATCCTCCGGCCCATCCGGTCCATTGGTGATCACCACGATCCGCACTGGCCGCCGAAGCGCCACCCCCAGCTTCCGTTGCACCTGCTCGTGCCACGGCCCGCGCAGGTCCTCCGCGAGCGCCTCGGTCGCCGCGACCAGCGTGACCTCGCCGGCGTCATACGCCGCAATCTCGACACCCGACCGCAGATCGTCCACCGCCGAAGACGGCAATGCGCTGGCGAGCGATCGACACGTCGCCTCCCAGATATCGACCGCATCATCGCCACTCGGCAACCCAACTGTCCGGACAGACCTGTGACTGGGCCCACTCTCGCCTGTCACAGGCCCAACCCCAATCGATGACGACCTGTCACCGGCCATGGACGCACTGGCATACATCTCGGGCACACCGTCCCTGTTCCAGCGGGTGACGATCTCGCGCACACGCTTCGGCGCGACGAACGCGCTCCCCGAGGCGACCGCCTCATCGATCGCGCTGCCAACCAGCGTCCACCCGGAGACACCAGCCCCCTGTGCCAGATCTGCAAAATCTTCCGCGATCCGTCTCAGGTGGCGCTTCGCCGCCGCGCTGGTCGGCCGACCATTCGCCTCGTCGAAAAGCCGGACTGTCATTTCTTCATCACGCTGGTCATCCGGCGGCGACCCAGGTCTGATTTCTTCCGGGGAAGCCGGGAGCTCATCGGATTCTTCTCCCGAATCGTTCTTCATTTCTCCCGTGGTTGTCGTAGTTAACTCTTGGTTATACGTCCTGCTGGTCGGTGCAACAGAGGTTGCCTCACCTCTGTTGGCGGGTGCATCAGTGGTTGGCTGTTTTTCGTCCAAACCATTGTTGCCCGGTGCATCATTGGTCGCCGAACCATTGTTGACACGTGCAACAGAGGTTTCGCTGTCAGCTCTACTGTCATTGGTGTCGACAGTTTCACTGTCATTATCGGTGGCGGGTACTGTCGCCTTGGATGCCGGTGTGTCACCGTCATTGGGCAAAGAAAAAACAGCCGTGTCGTCCGCGACTCGTCGATTGGCGTGTCCCGCCTTGCTCCGCGCCGATGCGCGCTTTTCGTCGCGCTCGGTACGGGCGGCGAGCTTCTGCCAGATCTCGGTCGTGCGGACCTCCTCGAGGATCTCGTGCCAGGTGTTGTCACGGTCGATGGGTGCGAACTTCGACGAGAAGATGCGGCGGACATACCGGTAGACCGCACGATCCTTGTCGGCGAGATATGCCACCCGCATCACGTCATCGACCGTGAGGTTGAAGTCGTCGCCGTGGTCCTTCACCCGGTAGAGGTTGTGCGGCACCTTCCAGCGGCG
>CAZVAA010000139.1:0-7372 GCA_964624125.1 uncultured Sphaerobacteraceae bacterium
TGGTGCTGCAGCTCCCGCGCCGATCCCACCATCGCGCCATGCTCGGCGCTGACCTCGAACTGCCGTGCCCCGACAACATCGAGCGCCCAGCTGGTCAGGATCTCGCCGATCGCCCCGCTCTCGAACCGCACCACGACCTGCCCGGTGTCCTCCGTTGGCAGGTGATCGATCAGGAATCGGCTGAGGAATCCGGTGACCTCGACGGGACGGTCATTGTTCGCCAGCGAGAGCAGCCGGTAGGTGCTGTGGTAGCCGGTATCCAGGAGTTCGCCGCCGCCTGATTGCTTGAGGTCGGCGCGCCAGCCTTTTTGCCCTCCACCGACTGACGCCGGCACGTTGCCATGCGGGTTGAAGGTGCGGCTCTGGAAGGTCTCGATCGACCGCATGATGAAGGGGCGGCCGACACTGCCGATAGCGATCAGGCGTCGCGCCTCGAGCAGCGACGGCTGGAAGAGCTGGTTGTGCGCGCTCATGAAGGTGGCGCCGGTCTCGTCCAGCGCGGCCTTGATCCGACGGGCATCTTCCAGGCTTGTGCTCAGGGGCTTTTCGCAGAGGATCGCCTTGCCGGCCTTGGCCGAGGCGATGATGGCGTCGGTGTGGAGGTGATGGGGGAGGCAGATATCGACGACGTCGATTCGTTCATCCCCGAGCATCTCGTCGAGAGAGCCATAGGTTTTCGCTTCGCCGCCGGTGTAGCGGTCGCTCATGGTTTGCGCGCGGGCGGTGTCGATATCCGCGAAGGCGGCAATGGTCGCCTGCCCCGGATAGGTGTTCCACCCGATCGCGTGTTGGACGGCGATGCCGCCCGATCCGAGGATGCCGACGTTGAGACCCGATGTACCTGGCGCTGGGGTCATGAAATGCTGCTCCTGTTGCGTCACTGATCGGAACAGGCGCGCGTGCGCCTGCCGGTTTCGCCGGATTGTATCGCCTGCCCGGAAGAACGCAACAGGTGGCGGAATCGGTGTCAGGCCCCGGCTACCCTTGGGGAGTCCGGGTCAAGACGGCGCCGGAGGAGCCCGTTGAGCATCAGGATCACGGCCGAAAGCAGGATGAACCCGGTGAGCAGGATTGCGTTCGCGACGATGACCCCTGCCCAGCCGTCGAGCACGAAGTACTGTCCAATGCGATGGGGATCCATGAAACGGTAGGCGTACCATCCCGTGGTTTCCCCGACCCACAGGCAATACCCCAGGTAAGACAAGGGATAGATGGGGAAGATCGCCAGGGCCCACCGTTGCATCCGCTGGCTAAGTGGATCGATCGCCAGGTCCACCAGCATCACAAGCGGCAATACCTGGTGGAAGGTGGTGTCGGCCCAGTGGTTGGAGGTGTCGGTGAACGGATTGTAGAGGCCATCCAGCACGAGCGCGAAGACCAGCCCGGTGAGGAGCGCCACCATCACACCGCTTCCACGGATGTAGTCCCACCACAGGGGTGGTTCCCTCTGCGCGAGCACGGTGGCGCCGAGGAACAGGATCACCGCCGCGATAAGACCACTCTGGTTGGTGAAGAATTGGTAGAAATGGGAGTCCCAGGGGCGATCCTGCCGCTTGTCGTAAAGTGCGTAGAGCGCGAGGCTTCCGAATGTGAGGCGATAGGCTCGGACCCAGATCGGCAAGTACACGTACTTCTCCACTGCGGTTCGACGAACTTAAATGTGGGCCCCTCCGGCGATCAAGGGGCGTTGCGCCGGATATGTATGCAACGAAGGGGGGTGCGTGCGGGTTCCCGGTGTCGGGTTAATCAAAAGTTCGTACGGACCGACACATGATGAGCCCGAGGTGGATAAGCGTGAGGCAGCCAAGACGTGCCGCTCCATCCTGAATGCCGGTGTCCGGCTGCCGTGAGCCCGGCATGTTTTCTCACCGTATGCCAATTGCGGTCGGTGTGCCTGACGTCGATGGTCTGCGGGAACGTCGCGCCGGTGAGCTTATTCGTGTAGGCGCGGTAGCGGGTGTCTCCGTCGGGATGCCAGGCGCCCTCGTCCGAGCGCCTCGATCATGGAGCGGAGGTCCGCCATCGCGAATCGCTGGTGCTTCCCGACATCGATTTTCCGAAGCAATGCGGCGCTGCGAAATGTTCGCTCCTTCGTTACGCGGCGATATCTTCTCGCCAGGCGACGTTCGGCGGCGCGGTAGCGGCGTCAGGCAGCAGGCCGGTGGCTTCGCCCAGGGCCTCGGAGAGCCAGAGCGCATAGTTCTCGGCAACGTGCAGGCTATCGCGGCGGGTCGTCAGGTTGCCGATCACGGCCGGGCAGGTGTCCTCGGTGCAGAAGTACGGTATGACGTCCACATATTCCGCTCCTTGCTCCTCGGCGATTCGCGCCTCCATCTCGTTGTGCTCCTCGAGCACCGCTTCCTCACGCGGAACGTTGCAGTCGTCAACGTTGTCGGGGTTCTTCGTCAGGCAGTCGAGTCCGGGCTCGTTGGAATAGGCAATGTCTCCAAGGACGATCAGTCGATCGGTTTCCGGATCGATGCGTCCGAGCGTCTTCTCCAGCCCACTGGCCCATGCTTCATCAACGCCCTCACTCGTCGGCTCGCCATTGCTTGAGATCTTTACGCCCTTGCGCGCGCCAGTCACGATCACGACATCAGGGTCAATCTCTTCGATCTGGCCGAAGGCCCATTGCCGGTAGTCGGCGCACTCGGTGTAGTCACGGCCGAGGGTCCCGGAGTAGTTCAGGAAGTCCGCCGCCGGGCACCCGGGTTTCGTGAGCTGGACCACCCTCCAGTCACCCTGCTTGCCGATCTCGTCGAATGCGGGGATCCACATCGCGCCGTGGGAGTCGCCGAAAATGACCACGGTCTGGTCCGCGTCCGGGTTACCGAAGATGCAGGCGGCAGAGGTGGTGTCCTCACGCGTGACGTCGCATTCACCCTCGTAGGCAGGGTTCTTCACCCGTGGCGGCTGCTCGGGGAACTCGGCGATCTGCGTCCCCTCGACAACCGCTTGCTGCACTTCCTCTTCATCCGGATATTGCGCGACGTCTGCATCCTCCAGCTCGACCGGTGCCGGTTCGCGATGCGCCTGGTAGTACCACTGGGAGACGCTGCTCGAGATGAGCACCAGCGAGAGACCCAGCGCGATGCTGAGCGCCGGCGTTCGCTCCTTCAGGATGCGCAGGCTGCGCATCGGGTTCTCGACGATGGCATAGGTGAGGGCGGAGAGGGCGACAGCAACGGCACAGATCATCAGGTTCGTTCCAAGCGAGAGGTCTTCCCCGGCGCGGCCGGCAGCGATCACGAGCAGCGGCCAGTGCCAGAGGTAGATCGAGTAGGAGAGCTTGCCGATCCACTGGAACGGCAGCGTCTTCAGGATGCCTTCAGCCCCGGCATCCGGCGCGGCGGTGCCGCCGGCAATGGCCAGCGCGGTCGCCAGGACCGGGAAGAGCATTGCCGTGCCGGGGAAGGGTGTCTGCTCCGTCAGCATCAGCGATGAGGCGATGATACCGGCGACTCCGGTCCAGCTCGCGACGATGCCGACGTTGCGCGGAGCGCGCAGGAGGAGTGGGGAAAGGACGGCGAGCATCGCCCCGATCGCCAGTTCGGAGGCACGGGTGAACGGAGAGAAGTAGGCCGTGGTCATGTCGGTTTCGGTCAACCGGATCGAATGGACCAGCGATGCACCAATCATCACGGTAAGGACGACGCCGAGCTTGAGCCGCAGTGGAACCGACTTCAGGACGAATGCAACCGCCATGATCAGGAATGGCCAGACGAAGTAGAACTGCTCTTCCACGGCGAGCGACCAGAAGTGCTGCAGCGGGGAGGGCGGGGCATCGGCGCCGAAGTAATCGGTGCCCTGGTCGATGAACCGGAAATTGGCGGCGAAGAGCGCCGACCATTTCGCGTCCATCGCGATCGGGTTGGCCCGGTGGTAGCCGAGGAAGGCATAGGAGGCGATGACCGTGAAGACGAGCACGATCGTGCTCGCTGGCAACAGCCGCCGCGCGCGGCGGGCGAAGAACTGCGGCAGGGAGACCGTTCCGGTTTTGCCGACCTCGCGGATGAGCAACCCCGTGATGAGGAAGCCGGAGAGGACGAAGAAGACGTCGACGCCGATAAACCCACCGCCGAACAGCGCCCAACCGGCATGGTTGAGCAAGACCAGCACGACGGCGATGGCGCGGAGACCTTCAATATCCGGACGGAAAGCACGATCAGTAAGGGGACGGGAAGGTTCCTGTGTCACATCCGGTGACACGGCGGGAATTCGTTCCATACGAATCGGCGACTCCATAGCGTGAGCAAGCGAGGGGGATGGGCCTGGTTGGGCTCATCCCCGCAAACCGGCACAGGGTAGCGCAGGACCCTTGCCAGCGTGCAACGTGCTGCCCGCGCAAATGGAGTGGGTTCCGTCTGCTGGGGCGGAGATTGCCGGATTGTGGAGAGACCGTGTTCTGTCCGATTATGGAAAGCGGCTAGAGGCTGTGAGGTCCGAAACGGCCCCAGGCAACGAAGAGGGCAGCCGCGCCGAGCACGAGGTTCAGGCCGATAGACTGCGTCTCCCCGCGACGCGCATGGACAATCGCGGCGCCGATCATTGTCACCACAAGGCCGGAGGCGGCCAGCGGGACGAGAAATGTCGCGATATCGAAGATCGCCGGCAGGATCAGGCCAATGGCGGCAAGTACCTGCGTCGCGCCGATTGCCTTGATGGTGGTGTCGGAGAAGTCCTCAACATAGGTGAGGCCCTGTTCGACGAGTTTGGGTCGATCCTGGGTGAGTTTGAGCGTTCCGGACGTCAGGAACGCAGCAGCGAGGACGCCCGCGGCGATCCAGAGAGCGGTGTGCATCGGGAGAGCTTCTCCATGTGTCCTATGTGGTCGATAGGCAGAATGAGGATTCTGCCAAAAATGACAAAACCCGGGACCACGATTGCGTGGTCCCGGGTCTGTTGTGCGTCACCAGATACTAGAACTGGTCGTCCTGCTGATCCTCGAGAACGGAAACGCGGACGGCGCGTTCACGGCTGGAGTCACGCGGATCGGGCTCCCGATCGAAGGTGACCTTCTGCCCTTCCCGCATCTGCTCGAAGATGCCATTGCTGACAGCCGAGTGATGGAAGAAGAGATCCTGGGATTCACCTTCCGGAGTAATAAAGCCGAACCCGCGGTCGCGCAAGCTCTTGATCGTTCCTGTTGCCATTGGGCACTACTTTCTGACCGACTTCCCGTTTTGGGTCGAGCCGGGTCGCTTACCGAGGAGCCCGTGTGGCCCTCCGGTGTATACCTACTCTAACACATGTTTTATAACTAGTGTGTGGATTGACCGGGATTGCCAAAGAACGAGAAGGGACCGCCGCATGAAAACGATCCGGACACTTCGCCAGGAGCGGGGCTGGACGCAGTATGAACTGGCGTTGCGGGTCGGGGTCCATCCACAGGCGGTCTACCTCTGGGAGCGCGGTCGGCGCACCCCGCAGGTCGCACAGATGCGGAAGCTGGGACAGGTCTTCGGTATGTGCTCGGACGATATTGACCTGACTCCAAACGGCATGCATGGGACAGGTGAGGTCGAAAAAGACCCGGCGTCGTAACGTCGGCCCTTGGTGAACGCACGGCACATATTGTCCCGGGTACGGGTATCCAAATAGCGTGTAATCATGTAATCTGCATTACATCGAGATGTTCTGGATGGAAATGGAGGTTCGTCATGGCACGCATCGATGATGAGATACGAGGCTGGTTCTCCGGGCAAATCCCCGACGGTTGGTTCGAATCGCCGCCCGAGGTTACCGGCGACCGCGAGGAGATCATGGTCGTGGGTACGCTGACGTCGCCCAAGCAGGCCGATGAGGCAGCAGGTGACGAGCGCGAGATCGCGGAGTCGGCGCGAATCGACCGGTTTCGGGAAGATACGCGGGAGATGCGCATGCGGATCGCCCGTGAGGCGGAGCATCGCTTTGGGCGCAAGGTCTCCTGGGGCGCCGCCTGCGGTGGAACGCGCAAGCACTTTACGACGCTGGGTGTACCGGTCATGACGCGATTGCGGTTGCCCGAGCGCGAGGTGCTGGACACGTTGATGGATGCTGGCGTCGCCCGGAGCCGGAGTGAGGCGCTCGCCTGGTGCGTCCGCCTGGTGGGGCAGCATGAGTCGGACTGGCTGGGCGAGTTGCGTGACGCGATGAGCAAGGTCGAGGAAGTACGGTCCCGCGGGCCGAAGTGACGATCGGTTCCTTTGCGGGATCAAACAGAATCGCCCGGACGCCTCGTAGCGCCCGGGCGATTCGTTCTTGTCGTGTTGTGGAGGCTAGACCGCAACAGCTTCGCGGCTGCGGACCGTCATCATCGCGCCGGTCCACGCGTCGAGCTGGTCGAGCATCGTGTTCAGGGCGTCGAGGCTGATCTCGTTTGGGGTGAAGGTCTGCATGTTCTCGAACTCGGTGAAGAGTGAGATGGAGACTGTCTGCCCCACGTCGGCCATCTGCAGGTGGCCGACGATCTGGCGAAGGTGCTCGACGGAGCGAACACCGAGCGCGGAGCCGTAGGAAACGAACCCGACAGCCTTGTTGTTCCACTCGCGGTAGACGAAGTCGAGCGCGTTCTTGAGCGAGCCCGGGACGCCGTGGTTGTACTCGCCCGTAACGATCACGAAGCCGTCGTACGAATCGACCTTCTCCGCCCAGCGCTTCGTGTGCTCGTTCTGGTACTGGCCCATGCCCGCCGGATAGGGCTCGTCGTAGTTCGGGAGGTCCCAGTCGCGGAGGTCGATGAGCTCGTAGGTGGCGTCGTTACGCTGCGAGGCGACCTCGAGCACCCAATTGGCGACCTGGTCGCCGATACGGCTGGGGCGTGTGGTTCCGACGATGATTCCGATACGTGGCATGAGGCGTTCTCCTGAGTTTCTTGTGTATACTGTCATGTACTTGCATGCGCAAGCAACCAACGGAGGTGATGATACTTGACTGAGCAAGCAAATGTCAAATCGGTCTCTGATGACCTGTGCCGGAGCGAGCTTTCGCCGCGGGAATCGGCTGCATGGGACGGTTTCCTGCGGGCGCATGCCGCGATGTTCCGGATCGGGGATTCCCGTGTCCAGCGCGAGCATGGGATCACGATCAAGGAATCCGAGGTCCTGCTGATGCTCGCGCGAGAAGAGCACCTGCAGATGCGGATGTCTGACCTCGCGGTCGCGATCGACCTGAGCGCGAGCGGAACCACTCGACTTGTGGAGCGGCTGGAGCGCCGTGGCCTGGTCTCGCGGAAGCCATGTCCGTCGGATCGCCGGGGCCACCTTGCTCTCCTGACGGAGTCTGGCCGCGAGCTGGCCAGCAAGGCGCGATCCTCCCTTGCCGGTGCGGTGCGGGAGCACTTCCTCAACCACTTCTCGGACGATGACCTGGATCGGATGATCTCCTTCTGGGA
>CAZVAA010000140.1:0-7325 GCA_964624125.1 uncultured Sphaerobacteraceae bacterium
CCAGCGTCGTGTTCATCTTCCAGTTGCCGACGATGAACGGTTTGGTCATGCATCACTTCCTTCTTCAGGGATGGCTGCGATCCCGGGAAGCGTGCGTCCTTCAAGGAACTCGAGGGACGCTCCGCCGCCGGTCGAGATGTGATCGATCCTGTCAGCCAGGCCGAGGCGTTCGATCGCGGCGACGGAATCGCCACCACCGATGACGGTGAAACCGTCTGTTTCGGCGACAGCCCGGGCGACTTCGCGCGTGCCTGCCTCGAAGGCGGGATTCTCCGCAACGCCTAGCGGGCCATTCCAGAGGATCGTTTTTTGTGCGCGTATGGTGGTAACGAAGCGCTCGATCGTGTCCGGCCCGATGTCGAAGATCGCCTGGTCATCGGCGATCGCGTCGACCGCGACGACCGATCCGTCGGACGCCTTGATGTCGTTGGCAACGACCACATCCGTGGGGAGAAGCAGATCGACCTCATTTGATTCCGCATCCGCGATGATCTCACGGGCGGTCTCGAGTTGGTCTTTCTCCACCAGCGAGGCGCCGACATCGTGACCCTGCGCGAGCAGGAACGTGTTCGCCATGCCGCCGCCAATCAGCAGCGCATCGACGCGCGTGATGAGGTTGCGGAGGACGGCGATCTTGTCGGAGACCTTGGCGCCGCCAATAATCGCCGCGAAGGGGTGTTCGGGGGTCTCCAGCAGGTGGCCGAGCGTGTCGACTTCCTTCTGCATCAGCAGTCCGAGGTAGGCCGGAAGATAGGTCGCGACTCCAACCGTGGATGCGTGAGCCCGATGGGCGGCGCCGAATGCGTCGTTGACGTAGAGGTCACCGAGGCGGGCAAGCGCGGCGGCGAACTCCGGATCGTTGCCTTCCTCACCGCCGGCGAAGCGGAGGTTCTCCAGCAAGACAACGTCGCCGTCCTGCACATCCGCGATCGCATCTTCGACGGACTTCCCGGTGATTTCCGGGAGTGCCGTGACCTTGTGATCGATGAGCTCCGAAAGGCGTGTCGCCGCCGGAGCGAGACGGAGATCCTCGACGACCTTGCCTTTCGGGCGGCCTAGGTGGCTGCAGAGCACAACGCGGGCGCCGTGCTCCCGGAGCCATTCGATGGTCGGGAGGGCGGCGCGGATGCGGGTATCGTCGGTGATGGTGGTGCCGTCGAGCGGCACATTGAAGTCGACCCGGCAGAGCACGCGTTTTCCGCGCACATCGGCCGAGGTGATGGAGCGCCTGGACATGGGCTTGCCTTTGGGAGAGCCGGGCGCTCGCTTTGAATGCGCCCGGCAGGGATCACATCAGGATTCGAAGCCCTTCTCGCAAACGAGGGCAGCGAGGTCGGCCACGCGGCAGGAGTAGCCCCACTCGTTGTCGTACCAGGCGACGACCTTCACCATGTTCTCGCCCTGCACCATGGTGGAGAGGGCGTCGATGATCGAGGAGCGTGGGTCCTGCTTGTAGTCCATGGAGACGAGTGGCTCTTCGGAGTATCCGATGATGCCGGCCATCTCGTCGCTGTCCGCCGCCTTCCTGAACGCCTCATTGACGCTCTCGACGGTGACGGGCTTCGAGGTGTTCGCGACGAAGTCGACAATCGAGACCGTCGGGGTCGGAACGCGCATCGCGAAGCCGTCGAACTTGCCTTCGAGCTCCGGGATCACCAGCGAGAGGGCGCGGGCGGCGCCGCTGGAGGTCGGGACGATATTCTGGGCGGCACCCCGGGCGCGGCGAAGGTCCTTGTGTGGGCCGTCCTGCAGCACCTGGTCGGCGGTGAAGGAGTGGATGGTCGTCATCATGCCGGCTTCAATACCGAAGGTGTCATTGATGACCTTGGCGGCCGGTGCGAGACAGTTCGTGGTGCATGAGGCGTTCGAGATAATGTCATGCTTCGCCGGGTCATACGATTCCTCGTTGACTCCAAGCACCACGGTGGTCGCCTCGGGCCCTTCGCCGGACTCCGCCTCCTCCTTGCCCAACGGGGCGGAGATGATCACCTTCTTCGCGCCGGCCTCGATGTGGGCGTGTGCCGCGCTTGGCTTCGTGAAGCGGCCGGTGGACTCGATGACGAGATCAACACCAAGCTCCCCCCAGGGCAGCTTCGATGGATCCTTCTCCTCGAAGACCTTGAGCTTCTTGCCATTGACGGTGATGCCTTCGCCGTCTGCGCTCACATCGGCGTCGAAGATGCCATACGTCGAGTCGTATTTAAGGAGATGGGCCAGCGTTTCGTTGTCGGTGAGGTCGTTGACCGCCACGATCTCGAAGAGATCGCCAAAACCGCCTTCGGCGACGGCCTTGTATACCTGGCGGCCAATCCGGCCAAATCCATTAATACCTACCTTGTAGACCACGTTCGTCCTCCTGTTAAGGGTGCTTTTTGTTAGCAATGTGGAAGTGACCCGGTTGCTTGGACCGGATGCGAGTTTCGCACGCGACGCGCTTCCCGTCATATTGCGTGCCATCATGGGTAGTTTACCGCGAGTCGAGCCGGATGTTCGGCAATTCCGTTCGTCCGGGATCAGGAAGCGTCAAGCTCCTCGAAGGAGCGGACGTGCTCCCGGTGCTCACGGGCGACGTTCATGAGGATGTTGGCAAGCTTGACGGGGTCGTGCCTCAGGGGGTTGTGATCGTTCACGACATCACCGGCGACGACGCGTACGTCATCGGCCACCGTCTCCTTGCCGTCGTAGCGGACCGCCGAGACTTGCCATTCGGGGCGGATGGCTTCATCGGAGGCTACGTTGTTGTTCACAATCGCGTAATCGAGCTCGCCTTCGCCCAGGTATTCAACGATCTCGTTGATGTGATCCTCGTAGCCGAAGTCGTCGGTCTCTCCGTGCTGGGTGGCGACGTTGCAGACATACGCGGTCGCGCCGCGCGACCACTGGATCGCCTCCCGCACACCATCAACGAGCAGGTTCGGCAGCACGCTGGTGTAGAGACTCCCGGGGCCAAGGACGATCAGGTCGGCATTGAGGATCGCGGCGAGCGCGGGACGATAGGCGTCCGGCGCCTCCGGCTCGAGGAAGAGCCGGGCAACGGCCTCGCTGTCGTGCGCGATGGCGGATTCCCCACTGACGCGGGTGCCATCGACGAGATCCGCGCAGAGGGTGACGTTTTCGAGCGTGGACGGGAGCACGCGACCGCGCACGTTGAGGACGCGTGCGGATTCGGTAACGCCCTCGTCGAAGCTCCCGGTGACCTGGGTCATGGCGGTAATGAAGAGGTTGCCGAAGGCGTGACCTGAGAGCTCGGAGCCTTCCTTGTCGAAGCGGTAGTGAAAGAGACGCCCCATCAACGATTCATCGTCGGCGAGGGCGACAAGGCAGTTCCGGATATCGCCGGGCGCAGGCATGTTGAAGACGTTCCGGATGCGTCCGGTGCTTCCGCCGTCGTCGGCAACGGTGACGATGGCGGTGAGGTTGATGTTCTGGAGCTTGAGACCGCGAAGCAGCGCGCCGAGCCCGGTGCCGCCGCCGATGGCCACGACATTGAACTCCGGCTTGGCGCGGCCAAAGCGGTGTTCGTTGACGATCTCGGAAAATGCCCGGCCGGAGGTGTCTTCGGCGAGCAGGGGGGCAATCAGCGAGCGGCTGAGTTTCCAGATGGTGATGGTGAGGAAGACGAGGCCGATGCCGACGATGAAGATTTCCCGCCAGGGATGGGGGACCGGCTGCAGCGTCAGCCATTCGACGTACGGCTGGATGCGCTTGGGGAAGTTGTACTTTTCGTAAATCCAGGCCAGGCCCATGGCCAGCCCGAGGCTGGTGATGATGGTGGCGAGCATGAACAGCGCTATCCAGCGCTTGATCATCATCCCCGGCCGGAGCCACATCCGCAGCGTGCGTGAGTTCATGGATAGTCCAGGTCAGCGGTGGTGTTCAGGTCGTCAGCATTCCGGGTTGTGATTCGGGCATGTACCAGCGTGCGGAGACAGGCGATGCCCATGTCTGGCGGGTGCCACAGTATAGCACCGCAACCGGTCCTTATTGTGCCACGCTGACACCGCCATGACCCACATTCAATGTGCGGGCCTTGACAGGACGCGCGCGAGTGTTTAGAATGATCGTTCGCGAAGGCTTTATCGGCCCCTGGCGCCGTTGAGCTCTCGCGAGGGCGTTGAGTGTTTTGGACTGGGCGACGCGTGCGGCTAACGGTACCACAGACAACGACCGGTACGTCCGGGAGGGGCAATTTGTGTCCTCCCGTTTTGGCGTGCGCAAGAAACTTCAGGCCCTGAGACTTTGGGTTTTGCGCGAGCGGGCGCGCCCTCACTTCAAAAGGTTTTCACATTTTAACCCGATATGACATGACGCGCGATTGTTCGGTTGATGCAAGGCGAATCGGATGCGCCGTGCACGATGGTGCAGAAGCGGGGGACGCCCCGAGCCTGCGCACAATACAGAGGAGCGGTGAATGGCTGTTGAACGTGATGTAAGAACCGCCCCGGCTACGCCGGATGTTGCTACCCGGCAGGTCCTTTCCAATATTGGTGTAAACCGGCGATCGTATTCGAGCATTCCGACGGTGCTCGAGATGCCGAATCTTGTTGAGATCCAGACCGAGTCCTTCAACTGGTTTGTCGAAGAAGGACTGCGGGAACTGCTGGACGAGATCTCTCCGATTACCGACCATCACAAGAAGATGGAGCTGTTCATCTCCGAGCCCCGCTTCGATCCGCCGTGGTCGCGGATGCCGAAGGGTGAGGAGCAGGAGCGAGCGAAGACCGACCCGCGCGTGGCCGAAGTGTTCTGCCGCGAGCGCGATATCACCTACGCCGCGCCGCTCCGTGTCTCCGCCAAGCTCGTGATGAAGGAGACCGGCGAGATCAAGGAAACCGGCCCGGATGGCATCTTCCTGGGCGATTTCCCGATGATGACCTCGGACGGTACCTTCATTATTAACGGTGCCGAGCGTGTTGTTGTCTCACAGCTTGTCCGCTCCCCGGGCGTCTATTTCGAGCGCACCCAGGACCCGGCGACCGGTAAGTACCTGTCGACGGCGAAGCTGATCCCGAACCGTGGCGCGTGGCTGGAGTTCGAGACCTCGAACCGTGACGTGATCTCGGTGAAGGTCGACCGCAAGCGCAAGATGCCGGTCACGATCCTCCTGCGGGCGATCGGGATCGAGAGCGACGATGATCTCCTTGCTGCGTTCGAGGATGTGGACACCGGCCAGGACCGGCGCTTTATCCAGACGACGATGGACAAGGAGAACACAAAGACCAAGGATGAGGCGCAGATCGAGCTGTATCGCCGCCTTCGCCCTGGTGATCCGCCGACCCGTGACAACGCGGCGTCGATGCTGGAGAACCTGTTCTTCAATGAGCGTCGCTATGACCTTGCGAAGGTTGGTCGCTACAAGCTGAACGGCCGCCTGCACGGTGATAACGAAGAGAACCAGACCGAAGAGCGCATCCTGCGCAACGAGGACCTGATCGCGATCATCCGCGAGATGGTTCGGCTGAACAACGGCCTGAGCCATCCGGACGACATCGACCACCTCGGCAACCGGCGTATTCGCTCGGTTGGTGAGCTGATCCAGATGCACGTCCGCACCGGCTTCCAGCGCCTCGAGCGCGGTATCCGCGAGCGCATGACGCTGCAGGATCCGGAGACGGTCACCCCGCAGATGCTGATCAGCACGACGCGGCCGGTGATGGCGGCGGTTCGTGAGTTCTTCGGTGGCTCGCAGCTGTCCCAGTTCATGGACCAGTTGAACCCGTTGGCGGAGCTGACGAACAAGCGACGCCTTTCGGCGCTTGGGCCGGGTGGCTTGAGCCGTGACCGTGCCGGCATGGACGTCCGTGACGTTCACCCGTCGCACTACGGCCGCATCTGCCCGATTGAGACGCCGGAAGGCCCGAACATCGGACTGATCGGCTACCTGGCAACCTACGGGAAGATCAACCAGTACGGCTTCATCGAGACGCCGTACCGGCGGGTGCTTTCCAACCTGGATGTCAACAATCCGCAGATCCCGATGGAAGGCGAGATCCTTCGCGAGGATGCCGTGAAGCCGGACTCGGACGAGGTCGTTGTGCCCGCCGGGACGGAGATGACGGCAGCCGATGTGGAGAAGATCCGCGAGGCGGGCGTCAAGGTCGTCCGTATCAAGCCGGTTGCCTCTGACATCATCGATTACCTGCCGGCCGACAAGGAAGAGGGCGTGATGATCGCCCAGGCCGATACGCCGCTGGACGAGAAGGGCCGCATCGATGTCGACATCGTGACCGCCCGGCTCGTGACCGGTGGCCACCGGTTCCCGCAGGTCCCGGCGCAGCAGGTCAACTATATGGACGTGTCGCCGAAGCAGGTCATCTCGGTCGCGACGGCGCTGATCCCGTTCCTCGAGCACGACGATGCGAACCGCGCGCTGATGGGCGCAAACATGCAGCGCCAGGCTGTGCCGCTGCTGCGGCCGCAGTCGCCGATCATCGGGACGGGCGTCGAGTACTTCGCCGCGCGTGACTCCGGCCAGGTTGTCGTGGCGCAGGAGCCGGGCACGGTGGTGACCGCGTCGGGCAAGGAGATCGTGGTCGAGAGCGACAGCGGTCAAAAGCGGGTTTACCGACTCCGCAAGTTCGTTCGCTCGAACCAGGACACCTGCATCAACCAGCGGCCGATCGTCCACGTTGGCGATCGCGTCGAGGCACAGCAGGTGATCGCCGACTCGTCGTCGACGGAGAATGGCGAGCTGGCGCTCGGCCAGAACGTGACCGTGGCCTTCATGCCGTGGGAGGGTGGCAACTTCGAAGACGCCATCCTGCTCAGCGAGCGGCTGGTGCGGGACGACGTCTACACGTCGATCCACATCGAGAAGCACGAGTGCGATGCGCGTGACACGAAGCTTGGTCCGGAAGAGATCACCCGTGACATTCCGAACGTTGGTGAGGAGAGCCTTGCCAACCTCGACGAGGACGGGATCATCCGGATCGGCGCCGAGGTCCACCCGAACGACATCCTGGTCGGGAAGGTGACCCCGCGTGGTGAGACCGAGCTGAGCGCCGAGGAGCGCCTGCTTCGCGCGATCTTCGGTGAGAAGGCGCGTGAGGTGAAGGACACCTCGCTGCGCGTGCCGCACGGTGTGCATGGCAAGGTCATCGACGTTCGCATGTTCGATCGCGATTCGGACGAGGACCATGAGCTCCCGGCCGGCGTGAACAAGAGCGTCCGCGTGATGATCGCCCAGAAGCGGAAGATCTCCGAGGGCGACAAGATGGCGGGCCGCCACGGCAACAAGGGTGTGATCAGCCGCATCCTGCCGATGGAGGACATGCCGTACCTGCCGGACGGAACCCCGGTGGATATCATCCTCAACCCGATCGGTG
>CAZVAA010000141.1:0-7281 GCA_964624125.1 uncultured Sphaerobacteraceae bacterium
CTGGGCGGATGGAAAGCCATCCGCCCAGGCTCGCTTCGTTGCCGTTTATCCCTCTTCTGGCGGGACGAGTGAGGTCACGATCAGCAGCCCGTCGTTGGGCGAGCAGTAGGGATCTTCCTCGCTCGGCCAGCCAACTGCCTTCTCGGTGCGGTATTCGAACCAGATCGCGCCGTACCAGAGCGGGATCGTCGGGAACTGTTCAACCATGATCGTTTGCAGCTGGTTCAGGGCATCCTGTTGCTCGGCTTCGTCCGAGGTCGTTCTCAGCTCCGCGATTGCCGCGTCGGTTTCCTCGTCTTCCCAGCGGATCCAGTTGGAGGTCGCCTGCTCGCCGATGGGGGCGGTCAGCTCGCTGGAGAGGAAGTCGGCATAGTTGCGGTACATGGAGCAGTTGCCGCCATGGACGGTGAAGATGGCGTCGAAGTTGCCGGCGGCACGATCCTGGTCGTGGATGGCGGCGTCTGGCGTCTCGACATTCATCGTGATGCCGATGTCGGCGAGGTTCTCGGAGATGATCTGTCCGGCCTGGATCCAGTCCAGCCATCCGGCCGGGACCTTGAAGCTGAACTCGATCGGGTTCCCCGATGTGTCCAGCATCGTGTCGCCGTCCATCGTGTAGCCGGCTTCCTCGAGGATGGAGAGTGCCTGGTCGCGATCGAAGGGGATCATCCCCTCGTTCTCGATATCGGGATTCAGGTAGTCAGCCTGGCCGGGGAGCTTGAGGCCGGTCTGGCTGGCCTGGGTGACGTACCCCAGCTGGGCCTGCTGGATGATGCGATCGCGGTCGATCGCGTAGGCGATGCCTTTGCGGAAGGCGGGATCACTGAACGGCTCCTTCGTCAGGTTGAAGGAGAGGCTGATGCTGGATCCCTGCGAGAACCAGTAGTGATTGTGCTCGGGATCCTCGGCCACGAAGACTTCCTCGACGTTCGGGACGTACATCGAGTTCCAGTCATATTCCCCACGGGAGAGCCGGAGCTGGTCGACCTGCCCCTCGCCTGCCTTGGTGTAGCGGAGGCCCTGGATCAGGACCTTGTCTGCCTGCCAGTAGTCCGGGTTGCGGGTGAAGGTGAGCTCTTGGGGATTGAAGTTCTCGAACAGGAAGGGACCGGTACCAACCGGGTTCTCGTTGACGAAGGTCACCGGGTCGTCGACCTCGCCCCAGATGTGCTGCGGCACGATCACGACATTGTCGGTGACGACATAGAATCCGGGCGCATACACCTCGGAGAACGAGAACGTGACCTGGTTGTCGGCGGCGGTGACGTCGGAGAGGTAGGTCCAGGCGCCGGAGGTGTCGAGCGCCGGATGATCCTTCTTCATGTTGAAGGTGAAGGCGACATCTTCGGCCGTGAACGGCTCGCCGTCGCTCCAGGTCACGCCGTCACGGATGGTGAAGACCAGTGTCTTGTCGTCGGTCCACTCGTATTCCGTCGCGAGCCAGGGCACTTCCTCGCAGTTGAACCCGTTGATCTCGTAGAGCGGCTCAAACATATATCCCGTGGAGAGCGCGTTCGGTGAGAACGGGTTGAAGTTGATCTGCGGGTTGGTGCCGCCGCCAAGGCTGCCGAGATTGAGTACCGGAATCGGCGCCTCGCCGTCCTGCGCGAAGGCGTGGACCTGCGCGGAGCCGAGCATGAGTCCGCCGGTGATGGCGGCCGCGCCTTTCATAAGCGACCGGCGCGAGACCTGGCAGCTGCCGTTGGAGCACGAGGTAAGCGGGCGATGGATCTTGGTGTGATCGGTGGTCATCGGTGATTCCTTCCCGTTTCAGAAGTCCGGATCGTTCTTGTGACCTTCGCTACCTGGCGGCCTGGAGATTCAGGTTCCTCCTTCCATTGCGGTTCCCCTAGATGAGGTTGGTGCGGGGATTGAGTGCGGTAAAGCTTGCCGGGATCACTGGCGTGCAGCCGCAGCTGTCGCGGATCACCAGCTCCGAGGGGAGTACTTCGTCAGGTTGAACGTCGTCATCGTCGATGAGAGCCAGCAGGACCTCGCCCGCGCGGCGTCCGAGCGTGCGGGTGAACTGGCGGACGGTGGTGAGGGAGGGGTTGGCGTGCGCGGCGATGTTGATGTCGTCCCACCCGGTGACGGCGATGTCGTCCGGGACGTGGATCCCGCGCGACTTGAGGGCGCCGATGGTGCCGATCGCGAGTTCATCGTTGCCGCAGACCAGCACCTCGGGGAGAGAAGATTGCGAGGTGAGAATATCGACGACGTCGTTGCCGGCGTCGAGAGTGAATCCAACGGGGATCGGCTCGGCAGGCGGTTCGATCCCGAATTCCGTGAGGGTGTCGACCAGTGCGGTCCAGCGATCAAGGGCATCCGGACTCCCCGCGATCGCCCCGATGAAGGCGAAGCTGCGGTAGCCGTGCTCTTCGACGAGATGGCGAACCATATTCCGGGTCTCGGAGATGTTGTCGACACGCACGGTCGGGATGTCGAGTTCGGGAGGCTGGGAGACCAGGAGGATCGGGATCCCGGTGTCGCGAAGCCGTCGCAGCGTGTCCTGTTGGAGGGTGCCGCCGCAGATGGCGAGTCCATCGACGCGGTCCGTCATGGAGAGGAGCTGGTCGTCGAGATCGGGGAGCAGGTGGGTGGAGAAAACGAGCACGCTCTTGCGGACCTCGGCACATGCCTCGGTGCAGCCGTGGACGACTTCCGCGAAGTAGGGGCCGGTCAGGCCCGGTACGATGAACCCGAGGGTGTCGTGGCGACGGGTTGCGAGCGCACGACCGAAGTGGTTCGGGCGGTAGTCCAGTTGGTCGATCGCTTCAAGCACTTTGGTGCGCGTGGATTCCGAGACGCGGTCGATGTTGCGCACGACCCGAGACACGGTGGCGATGGATACGCCCGCGTGTTTCGCGACCTCGTGGAGGGTAGATCCGCGCCTGGACATGGCTGCATGCTCCAGCTTCAAGCGTGTAAGCGTTTACAGATCTGTGCAGACACTTTACGCTTGTGACCACCCAAACTGCAAGTCCGGTGCCCTGTCGGGCAGGATCAGGTCGTGGAGAGCCACCGTAGCGAGAGCGAGGAAGCGCCGATGATCGATATCCGTGACAAGCGCATCATGATCGATGATGCCCCGCGTCTCCTGATTTCCGGCGAGGTCCATTATTTCCGGCTTGCCCGGGAGGACTGGCGTGACCGGCTGGAGAAGTTGAAGGCCGCCGGAGCGAACACCGTCGCCTCCTATATCCCCTGGCTCTGTCATGAGCCGGAACAGGGGCATTTCGACCTCGATGGCCATACCCGCGCCCGGCTCGATCTGGGCGCGTTTATCGACCTGTGCCACGAGATGGGCCTGTTCTTCATCCCGCGACCCGGACCGTTCATCATGGCCGAGATGAAGAACGAGGGGGTCCCGTATTACCTCTACGAAGACCATCCGGAGATCGTCCCGGTCGGCTGGGATGGCAAGCAGGCCCCGACCAAAACGCTTGATTATCTCGCTCCCGCGTTCCTCGACGCGGTTCGTCGCTGGTACGACGCCGTGATGCCGGTGATCGCGGCGCGCCTGCACCAGCACGGCGGCAATGTGGTCGCGGTGCAGCTCGACAACGAGATCGGCATGCTCTCGTGGGTGAGCAACACGCCAGACCTGACCGATCTCGTCATCGAGGATTTCTGGGGCTGGCTGGGACGAGCCGTCTGGCCGGACGAACGCGCCCGCCGGTACCCATTCCCGGAGGAGCGGAAGGCGGAGGCGATCCGCTCGCCGGATGAAGCCTGGGCCGGCCAGTTGATGCACGATCTCGGCGACTACATGCGCGACCGTTTTGCCCGCTATGTCGCCACGCTGCGGGAGTATGCCGAGGCGAACGGTGTCAGGGATGTCCCGTTCATCGTCAATATCCACGGCACCGAGGCCGGCGGGGGCGCGAGCTACCCGATCGGCATCAGCCAGTTGTACGAGAGCTACACGCAGGAGAGCGGATATATCTCCGGCAGCGACCACTATCTCGGCAACCTGACCGCCGCGAACGCGCCGGACTGGTACCTGATGAACGCGTTCCAGGAGTCGGTCAACCTGCCGGACCAGCCATTGACCTCGATGGAGTTCGAGGCCGGCGAGGGGGACTACGGCGGCAGCATGGGAGCGCGGCTCGATCCGTCCGCGGCCGATTTCAAGCTGCGGATGGCGATCGCCCAGGGAAACCGCCTGATCAACTACTACCTGTTCACCGGCGGCACCAATTACCGCATGGACCGGGAAACCGGCGACGGCAACGACCGCATCGCCTTCACCGGCGAGCGGCACGGGACGGGGGCGCCGGTCAATCCCGAGGGCGTGACCAGTTACACGTATCCTCGGCTGGCGCGAACCGACAAGATGCTCCTCTCGCTGGAATCGCATCTCGCCACGTCCCGCGAGGAGCGGGATGGCATCGCGATGGCGTTCATTCCGGACGCGTTCATGACCGAGAGCGTCTACCCCGGCAGCGAGACGATGAAGGATGTCGCCGAGGGACTGAAGCGGACGCGATTCGGTGGTCCCGGCGGAGCAATGGCCCGCGCGTTGATGCAGTTGACCGTGCGCTACACGGCACAGGACGTCCAGAACCGCGAGCTGGATGTCGAGACGACCCCGGCGTTGGCGTTGGGCTCATCGTTGTATATGGCGCCCGAGGTGCAGGAGAAGCTTGTCGCATACGCGCGATCCGGCGGCAAGGTGTTGCTACATGGTGAGATCCCGCAGTTCGACCTGACCGGCAAGGAATGCCGGATCCTCTCGAGGGCGCTTGGGCTGGAGCAGGTCGGGCATCGATGGTCGAATCATCGCTACTACCTGTCGCTCAACGGGGACCTGTGGGCGAAGGGTCGGCCGGAATGGCGAGCCGGTTGGGCGCAGACCTTCGCGCCGGTTCCCGGGAACACGCTTCTTCATGTGTACGGCGCGGATGAGGCCGCGGGGTTTGATATCTCCCTCGGCGAAGGCCGGGTGATCGCGATCACCGCCGAGATCCCGGTCGATCTCGCGTTCTGGCGAGAGGCGCTGGAGCGACTCGATGTCATCCCGGGATTGCGGCATACGTCGCCGCAGAACAACATCTTCCTGACATCGACGGTGAGCGAGAGCGGTGCCCGGTTCATCCATGCCCTGAACCTGGACGGATTCGACAAGCGGGTCCAGGTCCTCGAGGCGGGGCACCCGTTGTTCGAGGGCAACGAGGTCACCCTGCGGCGTCGCGATGGTGTGATGCTGCCGATCGGTCTCGACCTGGGCGAGGTGCGGGTCGAGTGGTCGACGGCGGAGATCATCGCCCGGGACGACGAGAGCCTGACGGCGCGGCTGACTGGTCCGGAGGACGTGGTGTGCCTCACGACCGCACGGCGGGTGCGGGAGAGCGATCGTTACCGGGTTGAGCGGGACGGCCAGCGGATGCTGGTGCGATCAACCGTGGCGGGTCACGGCGAGGAAACGATGCGGATCGTCTTCGGGTAGGGTCGATCTACCGGGTATCCGACCGGATTCCGGATTCGCCCTGGTCTGGCGGTGACGCCTGCCGCTTCTTTCGTTGCGCCACGATCATGAGGATCGGCAGGGCGATCGCCACGAGGCCGCCGACGATGATCATGAACCAGATCAATCCGAGTAGTACCTGTTCCATCAGAACCCCTTCAACCTTGCTTATCTGGTCTCGATGCGTGGCTCGTCGTCGCGAGGCCTGTCGTCGAAATCGGAACCCCAGTCGCTCTCGTCAAACCCGTATTTGGTCTTGCCCCATTGGGAGTCTTCCGGCTCCGGTTGGGGCGGGAGGATCCGGGGTGGCGTTTCCTCGTGCATGGGAGGACGACTGCCGCGGAATCGGCGGACGAGGATAATGAACGGCAACGAGAACGCGACGAAAAAGCCGACGCACATGACGAGCGAGACGGCGATGACGACGATCTCCTGCCAGCCAATCCCCATCATCGCGGCTTACCCGATTTCGATGCGCGGCTCGCTGTCGCGCTTGTCGCCGCCCGAGCCCCAGCGCGAATCGTCGTTGCGGTCATCGTCGAACGTCGATCCCCATTCGTTCTCGTCAAATCCGTATTTTGTCTGGCCCCACTGGGTGCGGCCGCGGAACTCCTCCTCGTCGGCCCCGAATTCGAACGCGCTGCCCGATTCGTCGAACAAGGGGTTGCCGTACTGGCGGTCGTCGGAGGCGTAGGTCGAGGGTTCACGTGGCGCGGTCATGTCTGCGTCGCGCGGCGCGGTTTGCGGTGCCTGCTTTTTGTCGTCGCGACCAAACAGGCCCATCAGCATGAAGGCCGCGAAGATGATGAGCCCGATTGGCAATTCGGAGAGAAGGTCGAGGATCTGGTCGAGCATGCGGTGAAGGCCCTTTCGTCGAACGTTTGGGGCAAGCATACCGCGTGCGACGAAACGTCCCGTACCATCGATTCATACCCGGAGTGAACCTTTTCCGTGCGAGCCGCAACAGAGAGGTGAGATGGCGGACGGAGCGATGCACCCACCAGCCGAAGATGCCCGGGACGACGACGCGTTGATCGCGGCGGTCGCGACCGGTGACGACCGTGCCTTACGGGTGCTCTACGAGCGACATGCACCGTGGCTCGCGGTGCGGTTGCGCCGGATGCTCGCGGCATCCGCCGTCGAGGACGTCCTGCAGGAGACGTTTCTCGCTGTCTGGAAGGGTGCGAGCCGATACCGGAGCACGGGCGATGTGGCCGCGTGGATCTGGGGCATCGGGCGCCGGCAGGGCGCGATGTGGGCGCGCAAGCATGGCCGTCCAACGCTCGCGCTGGAACTGCTCGGCGAGCGGCCGGGGCGGGAGGCCGATCCGGCGGACGAGGTTGTTAACCGCCATGAGGTTGATCGCGTGCTGGCGGCCGTCGGAGCGACCGGCGCCGCGAACGAGCGGATCGCCCGGAAGGCGCTGGTCGAGGACCGGCCGCTGGCGGAGGTCGCCGAGGACATGGACATGCCGCTGGGTACGATCAAGAGCCGAATGCATCGTATCCGGAAGGTGATCAAGATGATCAGGTTTCAGGACACGGAGGAGGCAGGGAAGTGAGTCGTCACTACCAACCGCCTGATGTCACCGATGAGGAGGTCGCCATGCTGGATATCGATCTCGATCGCGTGTGGCATGGCGTGGCTGGCGAGATCTGGGGCCGCCCGGTGTCGCCGATCGAGCGAGGCGCCCGCACGTTGCTGAACTCCGCCGCGCTGGCGCGGGTCCTCGTGGTATCTCCGCTGCTGATCCTCGCCTGGATCGTCGCGAGCGCCGTCGTCTTCGCGCTCGGCGTGGTCGTGACGCAGGCGAC
>CAZVAA010000142.1:0-7242 GCA_964624125.1 uncultured Sphaerobacteraceae bacterium
AGCCGGGTAGCGATCGTCTGGCGGCGGCGGCTGAGGCGCTGGCGCTCCTCCTGGTCCTCGCGGCCGGACGGAGCCGGCGGCGCGGCGGCGGGCGCCTGGGCAACCGGAGCCGCCTGCGGCGTGGTCGGAGTCTGGGTGGCGTCGACCGACGCGCTGCCCTTGCCATGCTGTGAGGCGAGGTAGCTCATCAGGTCGTCACGGGTGATTCGACCGTTCGGGCCGGTGCCGTCGACCTGTGCAAGGTCGATGTTGTGCTCCTCGGCCATCCGGCGAACCGCTGGCGCCGCGCGACCCGCGCTGGAATCATCGCCCGCGGGGGCGGTGGTCGCCGGCTCGGCATCGGCCGGGGTATCAGCCTGGCTCTTCGCCTTCGATTCGGCGGCCTGCGCGGCGACCGGCTCGGGCGTCTTCGCCTCTTCCTGCGCCGGGGCTTCGGCCTGGCCATTCTCGGACGCAGCAGGCGCGCCGTCCGTGTCGAGCATGCCAAGCACCTCGCCCACGGTGACGACATCACCCTCGTTCTTCTGGATCGCGCCCATCACGCCATCCGCCTCGGCGGCAACGTCGAGATTGACCTTGTCCGTCTCCAGTTCGAGGATCGTCTCGCCCTGGCTCACCGAGTCGCCCTCGGCCTTAAGCCACTGGCCCACCACGGCGTCGACCAGCGATTCTCCCAACGCAGGAACCTTGATTTCGATAGCCATCCCTGTCTCTGTCTCCCGCATGATCCGGCCGGGAGCCATTCGCTCCCGGCTACGCCCGTTATCTACTCACCGGCCGTGGTGGCCGCAACCTTCTTCTGGGTCTTCTTCGCGCCCGTGCCGTTCTTGCTCGCCGCGCCGTTCCGGCCGTTGCGGGCAATCGCCAGCTCAGGCGGGAGCGCGACGTCTTCCGGCAGGTCCGGGGCGAACGCCGCCGCGACGATCGCGCGCTGCGCCGCCGCGTGCTGGTCCGCCGATCCCTCGGCGGGGCTGGCGCTCTCCGGCCGGCCAATGTAGTGCATCGGCAGCGAATCGCCATACTGTGCAGCAAACTTACCGCGAATGAAGCGCCACGCGCCCATGTTCCGCGGCTCTTCCTGCAGCCAGATCACTTCCTCGAGATTCGGGTACCGCGCAACGACCTCGCCGATCGCCGTGTTCTGGAACGGGGCGAGCTGCTCGACCCGCGCGATCGCGACATGCTCGGCGCTTTCGCGCTCCTCCGCCTGCTCGAGGTCGATCGCGACCTTGCCGCTGCAGAGGATCAGGCGGGTGACCTTGTCCTCGCGGCCGACAGCCTTCGCGTCATCCAGCACCGGCTTGAAGGTGCCCTGCTGGAACTCTTCCGGCGAGGAGCCTGCCATCGGGTGGCGCAGGAGGCTCTTGGGCGTCATCAACACCAGCGGGCGTGGGTCGCTCTCGAGCCGGGCAGCCTGGCGCCGCAGCAGGTGGAAGTACTGCGCGGAGGTCGTGCAGTTGGCAACGCGGATGTTGTCCTGCGCGGCCAGCTGCAGGAATCGCTCGAGGCGGGCGCTGGAGTGCTCCGGGCCCTGGCCCTCGTAGCCGTGCGGCAGCAACAGCACCAGCGAGGGGTTCTGCCCCCACTTGGAACGCGCCGCGGTCAGGAACTGGTCGATGACAATCTGGGCGCCGTTGACGAAATCGCCGAACTGGGCTTCCCAGAGAACCAGCGCCTCCGGCGCGTTCACGCTGTAGCCATACTCGAAGCCCATGCAGGCGTTCTCGGACAGCGGGCTGTTGTAGACCGCGAACGAAGCCTTCGCGCCCGGGATATGCTCCAGCGGAACGAAGACGTCTCCGGTTTCCGTATCGTGCAGGCCCAGGTGACGCTGGTTGAACGTACCGCGACGGGCGTCCTGGCCCGTCAGGCGGATCGGCACGCCGTCCTGGAGCATCGCGGCGAACGCCATGCTCTCGCCATGCGCCCAGTCCAGCTTGCCGCCTTCCTTGTCGAGCACTTCGGCGCGCTGCGCCCATTGGCGCTTCAGCTTGCTGTTGGTGTTGAAGTCCTCGGGGATGGCATGCAAGGCCTTCTGGATCTCACGCATGCGCTCCTCGGAGATCGCGGTCTCGACCTCCTCCCGCGGGCGGATTTCCTCGGGCACATCTTCCTCGTAGGTCTCGGTGCCTTCGGTGATGCCCTGGCGAATCTTGGTCAACCGATCGAGGAAGCGCTTCTGCGCCGCGGAGACGTCGTCCTCCGTCGCCACACCTTCCTTGACCAGCGCGTCCGCCCAGATCTTCCGCACCGTCGGGTGCCTGCGCACGGTCTGGTACATCAGCGGCTGGGTGAAGGCCGGCTCGTCGCCCTCGTTGTGGCCCCAGCGGCGATAGCCGACGAGATCGATCAGGAAGTCCTTGCCGAACTTCTTGCGGTACTCGGTGGCGATCCGCGAGGCGGAGAGACAGGCGATCGGGTCGTCCGCATTGACGTGGATAACCGGGATCTCGAAGCCCTTGGCGAGGTCGCCGGCGTAGAGCGTCGACCGGGAATCGCGCCAGTCCGTCGTGTAGCCGATCTGGTTGTTGACGATGATGTGAACCGTACCGCCGGTGTTATAGCCGGCAAGGCCGGAGAGGTTGAGGGACTCGGCGACAACGCCTTGCCCCGGGAAGGCCGCATCGCCATGGATAAGGATGGCGAGCGCGCTCTTCTTGTCCTGGTCCGGCTGGCCGGGCTCCGTGCGGTTGTCCTGCGCGGCGCGGGCCATGCCGAGCACCACCGGGTTCACGGCCTCGAGGTGGCTCGGGTTCGGCGCCAGCACGACCGGCACCTTCAGCCGCTCGCCGGTCTCGGCGTTCTTGGAGAGCCGGGCGCCAAGGTGGTACTTCACGTCGCCAGAGCGCAGGCTCCGGAACGGCTCCATCTCCTTGCCACGGTTGCCCTCGAACGCGCTGATGATCGCGCCGTACGGCTTGCTCAGGATGTGCGTGAGCACATTGAGGCGGCCACGGTGGGCCATGCCCATCGCGACCTCACGGGCGCCAATCGAGGCGGCATCGTCGATGACCTGGTCGAGCATCGGGATGAGGATGTCGTTACCCTCGACCGAGAATCGCTTCTGGCCCGGATACGTCTTGTGTAAAAACTGCTCGAAGACTTCCACCTGGGTCAGTCGATCGAGCAGCTTCTTCTTCTCTTTCTCATCGAGCTTGACGTCGTACCTGCCGGATTCGGCCGCGTCATGCAACCATTCCCGCTCCTCGGCGATCTGGACATGGTCGTAGTCGAACGCGAGGGTCGAGGTATAGCGGTCGCGCAGGCGCTGGATCGCCTCGGCCGCGTTCCTCGCGCCCTCGGCAAGCGGGCCACCGACGACATCGGGCGGCATCGCCTTCAGGTCGTCCTCGGTCAGGCCATAGGTCTCCAGCTCCAGCTCGGGCGCGCCCGGAGGCGGACCACCCAGCGGGTCGGTCTGGACGGCGAGGTGCCCGTATTCGCGGATACCTGCCGCAAGGTCGGCCGCGGCCGCGATCTTGACGACATCCGTGGATGATATCGGGGCACCGGCGACGGCAGCTGTCGATGTGGGTAAGGAAGAAGGGGTAAAGGTGTCGAAGTACTGCCGGGTCTCCTGATCAACCGCCTCGGGGTTTTCGAGGTATTGATCATAGAGTTCCAGGACATAGCCGGCATTCGGTCCAAAGAACGCACTCAGGTCGCTCATGACTCTTTCCGTTGGCTCCTTGATGTCGTCTTCACCGCGATGGGTGAACAGTGGCATCTGGTGATGGGCGCGCATGCCCCGTCAGCCTGTCGGGGCATCATTGCGACTCTCCCGGATTCCGCCATCCCGTGCCGCGAAAACGACATTTTCCGACGGCCCGGACAGGGTCGCATCATGTGTACACAAGCATAGCATGATCCGGCCCTTCCCGGCCGCTGATTTCTACGCCGTTTCGGGAGAATACCCAGAGAAAATGACACCAATCGTCCGTGACTATTTTCACAAACGTCAGAAAAGCATCGTTTCAGCATTATCTTGTGTCATACGGCAAACATGCCTTAATCTCCGCGCCTGTATACGATCTACAGGACCGCAATCATAGCCATATGCGCATTTAGTTATAGTGTAGAAAATACCCTTACATGGCCCCCTGTCAAGACTCCTTCAGGCATGACCGCCCGACCCCCGGAAAAGGCGGTTGACGCCCATCTTCGCCGCTGGCTAAGGTGCCCATAATGTGCACCAGCACGCCATACCCGGCGGGATCAATCGCTCAGGAAAAAGGATGAGCCGATGTCCAGGTCCAGTGGATTCACCTCCCGTCCCGGTCGCTTCCAGGCCGTGAGCCAGAAAGGGATCGGGTAACAACAGACGAAGAACTCCCTACACAATCCGCACGTTCACGACCACGAAGCGTCCCATACAACACGATAGAGAAAGATGAATACGCAGTGACCACTCGCGACCTGGATTTCCTGTACCTGAACGAGCCCGACATGATCGCCGCCGGCGTCACCGACATGGCGCGCTGCGTCGACGTGATGGAGGAGGCGCTGGTCCTCGTCCGGAAGGGCGACTTCCGCATGGCGGGCGCAACCGCCATGTCCCACGGGGCAATGATCAGCTTCCCCAAGAACCCCGAGTTCCCCGGCATGCCCGCCGATGGCCCGGACCGCCGCTTCATGGCGATGCCCGCCTACCTTGGCGGCCGCTTCGGGACCGCGGGAGTCAAGTGGTATGGCTCCAATATCGAAAACCGCGGCAAGGGCCTTCCCCGCTCGATCCACATGTTCACGCTGAACGACGCCGATACCGGGGCGCCTTTGGCCGTGATGTCGGCGAACCTCATCTCCGCCTACCGGACCGGGGCGATCCCCGGAGTGGCAGTCAAGCACCTTGGCCGCCAGGATGCCCGCGTCTTCGGCGTCGTTGGCCCCGGCGTCATCGGACGCGTCGTCACCGAGGCCACCCTCAGCCAGCGCCCGGATATCGAGCGCCTGGTCGTCAAAGGCATCGATGACGCGGACGTCCAGCGCTACGCCGACTACATCCGTCCGCGCTTCCCCAATATCAAGAGCATCGAGGGCGTCGATTCCGTCGAGCAGGTCGCGCGGGAATCCGACATCATGACCGTCACCGTCACCACCGATCCCGCCGGATCGAGCGGATTCCCCTACATCAACCGGGAGTGGATCAAACCCGGCGCGCTTCTGCTCCTGCCGGCCGCGGTGCGCTTCGATGACGAATTCCTGCTGTCGGGAGATGCCCGGCTCATGGTGGACGCATGGCGCCTCTACGATGCCTGGGCGGAGGAGTATGGCGACCAGGCCTACCAGAACCTCGGCATCGTCGGCACCCACTGGCACGACCTCTGGCGGGCCGGACGCCTGCCTGGCGACCGGATCGAGGAGATCGCCGATGTCGCGACCGGAGCCATCCCGGCACGCCAGGACGAGGACGAGATCATCCTCTACTCCGCCGGCGGCATGCCGGTCGAGGATGTCGCCTGGGCGACCGAGGTCTACCACGCGGCACGGGAGCAGGGCATCGGCGTCCCGCTCAATCTCTGGGAATCCCCGACCCTCGCGTAGGGAGCCCCTGGAGAGGCGCGAACGGGGCCGGGATGATCCCGGCCCCGTTCGCATTCCATCGTGTTCGTCGCCCGGCACGACGCTCCACAGCCCACCCCTGGGCACCCTGCCCGGATAACCACCTCACCCCACATAAAGTCGGTTGACATCTCACCCTTCACTGGGTACTGTGCCGATATCGTGCACCAGCAATACAACACCCGGCGACGCATCCCGTTGCCCGGGTTGTGCTCACCATCCCCGGCCGCACGAGCCCGGCGTGATGGGTTGTTCAGTGAAAGGATGAGTCGATGTCCAGGTCCCGGAATCACGAATCCCGTCCCGACCGCTTCCAGGTCATGAGCCAGAAGACACTGAACGCGATGGCAAACCGCCGCCGCTTCCTCGCCGGTACGGCGGGCGCTGGCGCCGCCACGATGCTGGGCCACCGCACCTTCGCCTCGCCCGCGCGGCAGGCGGCCTACGAGCGCGATGCCGCCCAGGAAGAGCTCGCCATCATCATCGGGACCCTCGGCGAGGCGCCAACGATCAACCCGTTCAAGGCGAACGACTCCGAGGAGAACTGGCGCGCGGTCCAGCTCTTCGACGAGCTGATCCGCATCGACCCGGTCACCTATGAGCCCGTCCCCGGCCTCGCCGCCGACTGGTCGCTCGATGACCTCACCCTCACCATCAACCTGCATCCGAACCTGACCTTCTCCGACGGGAGCGACCTCACCGCCGACGACGTCAAGTTCACCATCGAGGGCCTGCTGCATCCCCAGACGGCCTCCATCCGCCAGGCGAAGTACATGTCGATCGTCGGCGCGCAGGAATTCGTCGACGGAGCCGCCGACGAGGTCAGCGGCATCACCGTGGTCGACCCGCAAACGCTCACGATCGAGCTCGCCACGCCGGACGCGGCCATCATCTACAACATGCGCTTTGTCCGCGTCGTGCCGAAAGCCCAGCTCGAGGGCAAGAACCTCGACAGCGACGAATGGTTCCAGGCCCCGGTTGGCGCAGGCCCGTTCGTCTTCGAGTCGTGGACCACCGGCGCCGACTTCGTCATGGTCCGCAACGAGAACTACTTCGAGGAGAACAAGCCCGCGATCCAGCGTGTGACCCACCGCGTGATCGCCGATGCCCAGAGTCTCGTGCTCGCCCTCCTTAATAATGAAATCGATGGCTCCAACTACCCCTCGCCCTCCGGCAAGGCCGAGCTCGAGGAGAATCCCGATCTCGTCGTGATGGTGCCGCCCTTCAACTCCGCCAACGGCTGGATGTTCAACACCCGTCACGAGCTCCTGGCGAACCGCGATGTCCGTCGCGGCATCACTATGGCGCTCGACCGCGAGCAATTCGCCGCCGATGCCCTGCTCGGCCTCGGCGAGCCGGCCGTCGGCCCCATCGCGCCGGTCAACTGGGCGTTCGATGACACGCTGGAAGCCCTCCCCTACGATCCCGACGCCGCCCGCGAGCTCATCTCCGGGGCCGGAGCCGAGGGCGCGCAGATTCGCTTCGTCGTCAACGCCGGCAACATCCAGCGCGAGGACTGGCTGATCTACACCCAGCAGGCCCTGCAGGAGGTCGGCATCGAGGTCGTCCCGGAGACATCGGAATGGGCGACGCTGGTCAGCGCCGTCACCGAGCGCCAGGAATTCGAGGTCGTCGGTGGCGACTTCGCCGGCGTCACCGCCGAGCCGAGCGAGCTCTTCGAGG
>CAZVAA010000143.1:0-2341 GCA_964624125.1 uncultured Sphaerobacteraceae bacterium
GACGTCACGAGGTTCGCCAGGACGTTGAGCAGGAACATCAGGAAGATCAGCGCGAAAACGATCCCGATCACCGCCCCGCTGTTCCGCATGCGCGCCGAGAGGGCGAGCGCCAGCGTCCCGAATGCCGTCGTGATCGGCATCAGGTTCAACACACCACGCATCGCCGCGCCGAATGCCAGCTCCAGGTCCATGATCTGCGCCATCGTCCACATCACCACGCCGACGAAGAGCACGATGCCGAGCAGCACGACCACCGCCGAGATCCAGTGCGCCAGCACGACATTGCGCCGTGGGATCGGGTTCCCCAGCAGGATGTCCAGCGCGCCGCGATCTTCCGCCCCGGCGATCGCGTTCGCGAACGCCATGATCAGGAAGAACGGCATGATGAGCGGCAGGTTCATGAAGACCTGCTGCTGCAGGAATTCCGACAGCTGGGACATATCCGGGATATCGAACGCCTCGATCATGAAGTCCGGGAGGCGCTCCAGGTCCAGCGTGCCGCTTTCCAGGAATGTCGGATACACGCCGATCAACGCCGAGATATAGACCGCGATCACCAGCGCCCACCAGATTCCCGTGCGCGCATAGCGGCGTATCAGGTGCCGCGTGTAGATCCAGAGCGTATTCGGGCGGGTATTCATCGCTCATCCTCCCCGGCCGACGGGCCATAGAAGGTGAGGAAGATCTCCTCCAGCGACGGCCGCTCTACATCCAGCGATTGCAACGGATGCGCGGTCAGGAGCTGCATCGCCTCGTTGATATCCCCGTACATCGAGAACGAGACTTCCGGGCCGGTCGCGGTGAATTTCTCGACCCCGTCGAGCCGTTCCAGCGCCGTCAGCGTCTCCGGCGGTGGACTTTCCCTGAAGCGCGCGTGGACCCGTCGGTGCGCCCGGCTCGTCAGGTCGTGCGGCCGCTCGACCGCGACCATCTCGCCGTCACGGATGATGCCGACGTGGTCGGCGATTCGCTCGATCTCGGAGAGGACGTGCGATGAGAAGAAGATCGTTTGCCCCGCCTCGCGCGCCTCGACCAGGAGCTGGATGAAGCTCTCCTGCACCAGGGGATCGAGGCCGCCGGTCGGCTCATCGAGCACGATCACGTCGGGGCGGTGGAACATCGCCTGCACGATCCCGATCTTCTGCTTGTTCCCTCGCGAAAGCCGGCGCATCGGCCGGTCGAGGTCGGCGTCGAGCCGGTCGGCGATCTCCTCGGCGAACGAGAAATCGGTCAACCCCCGGAACTCCCCGAAGAGCCGCACCATCTCCCGTCCGGTCATGCGGTTTTCCAGCGAGAACTCCGTTGGGAGGTTGCCCACCCTGGCCAGGACCTCCATCGGGTGCCGGTGGACATCCGTACCGAAAATCTCGGCGCGTCCCGAGGTTGGCTCCATGAATCCGAGCAAGGTGCGCAGCGTCGTTGACTTCCCTGACCCGTTCGGGCCAAGGAAGCCAAAGATCTCTCCTTGCTCGATCGCGAGGTTGATATCGCGTATCCCGCGATTCCAACCGTAGGTTTTCGTGAGGTTGAAAGTCTGGATGGCGAGGGTCAAGGGGTGCTCCGGAA
Source organism: uncultured Sphaerobacteraceae bacterium (assembly GCA_964624125.1). Taxonomy (GTDB): domain Bacteria; phylum Chloroflexota; class Chloroflexia; order Thermomicrobiales; family UBA6265; genus UBA6265. Next base: position 1,567 of record CAZVAA010000143.1, read on the forward strand.
CGAGGTCGACAATGTCACCAGAACTATACGATGCCCCGGAGATGTCGCCTCGTTCCGTAAGCCATCCCTACGTGTAGATATCCCGCCGGTCAAAGATCGCTATTGCGGCGAGGAGCAACAGGACCGCCGCGGACAGCAGGATCGAGATGTTCCCCCAGCTCAGCCCGTCCATGATCACGCTGCCGTAGTAGCGGAACGCCGACACATAACGGAGGTCGTCCAGATCCGTTTCGATCTTGCCAACGATATCGTTCAGGTACATCAGGAAGACCACGCCGAAGGAGATGCCGATCACCGCGCCCCGGCTGCGGAGCCGGGCCGAAAGCGCCAGCGCCAGCGAGCCGAACGCGAACACGATCGGGAAGATGTTCAGGAACGCCTTCAGTGTGATCCCGAGACCGAGGTCGACATCGACCATCACCGCCGCCAACCATGTCAGCAGCGAGGTGACGAGCAAGATCAGCAGCAACAGCACGCCGACGGTGATCCAGTTCGCCAGGACCAGCTGCCACCGCGGCAGCGGGTTTCCGAGCGTGATATCGAGCGCGCCCGCCTCCTCGGATCCCGCGATCGCGCTGGCAAATGTCATGATCGCGAAGAACACGACCACCAGCGGGGCGTAGGACGTCACCTGCGTTTCGAGGAAGTTCTCGATCTGCGTCATGTCCTGGATGTTGAAGGCCTCGACAATCGCCTCGGGATAGTTCGCCATCGAGAGCGTGCCCGAATCACGGAACGAGGGAAAGACGAGCACGATCAGCATCGCGTAGATGCC
>CAZVAA010000143.1:2441-7133 GCA_964624125.1 uncultured Sphaerobacteraceae bacterium
GCGACCATCTCGCCGCCGCGGATAATCCCGACCCGGTCCGCCACCCGCTCGATCTCGGAGAGCACGTGTGACGAGAAGAAGATCGTCTGCCCGCGATGCTTCGCCTCGGTGAGCAACTCGAGGAAGGATTCCTGGACCAGTGGGTCGAGCCCACCGGTCGGCTCGTCCAGCAGCAGCACATCCGGCTGGTGGAACAGCGCCTGCACGATCCCGATCTTCTGTTTGTTCCCGCGCGAAAGCCGGCGGATCGGCCGATCCAGGTCGGCATCGAGCCGCTCCGCGACCTCGTCCGCGTAGGAGATGTCGTCCAGCCCTCGCAACTTTGCAAACAGGGACACCAGTTGCCGGCCGGTCATCCGGTCACCGAGCGAGAACTCGGTCGGCAGGTTCCCGACGTGCCGCAGCATCTCGGTGGTCTGCGTGTGTGAATCCAGCCCGAAGATCTCGGATCGCCCGCTGGTCGGCTTCATCAACCCGATGATCGTCCGCAGCGTTGTCGATTTCCCGGCCCCGTTTGGCCCGAGGAAGCCGAAGATCTCGCCCCGGTCGATTGAGAGATTGACATCTCGAATACCGCGATTGGCCCCGTACGTCTTGGTCAGGTTATGCGTCTGTATGGCTGTCGCCATGTTGGTTCTCCGATTGCTCTTTCCAGCGTGCGAAGACGCCATGAGCTTCATTCATCCAGAAGTCCATAAACGCAATCGATTCTTCAAGGGCCCGTCGGGATTCCGGCTGCGCGTTCGCCATCGTGTCCAGCCCGTGGCTGAACAGCGCCTTGAGCCGCTCGACTTCGGCGATGCGCTGCCGTGAGGCCTCGACCCAGGCGTGTCGCCGGACGCGAAAGTAGTCGCGCCGGACACCGGGCTTGCGCACCCGCTCGATCAGTGCGATCTGCACCAGTTGCCGGGTGGTCTGGCTAATCGACCCGCGGCTGGCATGCAGGAACTCCGCGATCTCCTCGGCCGACATTTCGGGTGGGTCTGCGACGAGCAGCGCCCCGAACACGCGCCCGATCATGCGGGTGCTTCCCATATGCTCGAAGGCGAATCCCATTTCTTCCGCGAACGCGAGCCGCTTGTGTGAGATCGGGTCTTCCATATCTGCCACCTCCTGGCGATAGGGTAGTGTGTTCAGAAGTTTCAGTCAATACTGAAATATGTGACAAGAGGTGATGCGTACGTTGGGGCGTCATCCCGTTTCAGGCACCCGTGAGGTATGGCTTTGGAAAGACAAAACGCCCCCCGGGAATGCTCCCGGGGGGCGTTCTGCTGGCCACGTTCGCCGGTCTAGTTGACCTGCTCGCGTCGGATGGCCGCCGCTGTGGCAGCGGCGATCAGGGCGAGAACCGCCAGGAGCAGCACAGCTGTGCCGGCCATCTGGTTGCCACCGCCATTACCGGTGCTCGGCAGGCCGGTGATGGCCGTGCCAGGCGCCGGCGTGCCGGTCGCTTCCGGCGTCGGCTCCGGATCCGGGCAGTTCACGGTGACCGAGTCGCTGTCTTCCAGCGGATCGGCGTTCGAGAAGCTGACCGATGCCGCGTTGTCGATGACGCCGCAGCTCTCCGCCGTGGTCGGCGAGGAGATGTGGACGCTCAGCGACGTTCCGGCCCCGACGGTGCCGAAGTCGCACGTGAGGACACCATCCTCGATGGTGCAGGCGTCCGCGCCGTTGCCATCATCGATGCTCCAGGCCAGGCCCGGCGCATCCGGCAGGACGTCGGTCAACACCGCGTCGAACGCGTCGCCCTCGCTGTTGTTGATCAGCGTGATGGTGAAGCCGATGTCTTCACCCGCCATCACCGATTCCGCGTCCGCGACCTTCGTCAGCGCGGTGTCGGAGCAGAGCACCGTGACGGTTGCCTCGGCCTCACGATCGTCGTGATTCGAGAAGCTGGCCGACGCCGCGTTCGCAACCTCGCCACACGTGTCGAGCGTGGTCGGAGAGACGATGGTGACGCTGGCCGACGCGCTTGCGGCGACGGTGCCGAAGTCGCAGGTGAGAACGCCGTCCTCGATCACGCAGTCCTCGTTCGCCGGGTCGATCGTCCACGCCAGGCCATCGTTGGCCGGCAGGGTATCGGTGACCACGGTGTCGAAGGCATCGCCCTCGCCGGTGTTGGTGACCGTGATCGTGAAGTCGATCTGCTCGCCCGCCGAGACGATCCCGGTACCGGTGGTCTTCTCCAGCGCCACGTCACCGCAGTTGATCGTCACGTTGGCGGCCGATTCGTTGTTCTCGAGCGCGCTTTCCGGCTCGTTGCCGGCCGACGCCGAGGCGACGTTCTCCACGATGCCGCACTGCTCCGCCGTGGTCGGCGCGGTGATCTGGATCGTGTGGACCGCTTCCGGCTCCATCGTTCCAAAGTCACAGGTGAGGACACCCGTCTCTTCGTCGATGGCACAGCCCTCGACATCCGGGTTCATCGCCCAGTCGAAGCCTTCCGGCAGCGTGTCGGTGAACGCCACATCGTAGGCGTTGCCTTCGCCGATGTTGGTCACCGTGATCGTGAAGTCGATCGACTGCGTGGCCGAGATGGCCTCGTTGTCGGCCGTCTTGACGACCTCGATATCCGGGCAGAGGACCTCGACGCTCGCAGCGTCTTCCTCGCTCGGCGCGTTGGTGAAGCTCACCGTCGCGGTGTTGTCGACGATGCCGCAGGTCTCGGCCGTCGTGGTCGACGAGATGTGGACGCCCAGCGACTCGCCTTGCTCCAGCGGGCCGAAGTCACACAGCAGGACGCCGTCCTCGATGACACACGCCTCCGCGCCGTCACCACCATCGATGACCCAGTCCGTTCCCGGTGCCGTCGGCAGGGTGTCCGCCAGGCTGACGCCATACGCGGTGCCCTCACCGTCGTTGGTGATGGTGATCGTGAAGCCGATATCGTCACCGGCCGACACCGTTCCCTGGTCCGCCACCTTCTCGATGACCGGATCCGGGCAGAGCACCGTGATCTCGTCGGTGGATTCCACCGGGGAGCCGTTCGACAGGTCCAGGCTCGCCGTATTCGTCACATCGGAGCACGTCTCGTAGGTCGTCGGCGAAACCAGCCGGACATCCCAGGTCGATTCTGGCTCCATCGTGCCGAAGTCGCACTCCAGCACGCCCTCTTCCGTGATTTCGCAGAACTCGGCGCCTTCGCCGCCGGCGATGATCCATTCCGTGCCGGCCGCGTTTGGCAGCGTGTCGGACAGGATCACATCGTAGGCATTGCCCGGTCCGCTATTGCTCGCGGTGATCGTGAATCCGATCTCGTCGCCAGCGTTCACCACGCCCTCGTCCGCGACCTTCTCGATCATCGGGGTCGGGCAGAGGACCGTCACCTGGTCGCTCGCGTAGGCCGGGTCGGTGTTGCCGTCCCGGAAGTTCACGACGGCCGAGTTGTCCACCACGCCGCAGGTCTCCGCGGTCGTGATCGAGGTGATGCGGACGGAGAAGTCGTCGCCCTGCGCGAGGTCACCGACGTTACAGGTGAGCGTCAGGTCGCCCTCGATCTCCTCGATCGCGCAGGCTTCGTTCTCCGGATCGATCGTCCAGTCCAGGCCATCGTCGACCGGCAGGATATCGGTCAGGACCGCGTCGTAGGCGATGCCGTCACCGGTGTTGACCATCGAGATCGTGAAGCCGATATCGTCACCGGCGGAAACCGTTCCTTCATCCGCGACCTTGGTTAGCTCGACATCGGAGCAGTTCACCGAGATCGTCGCGGTCGACTCGTTGTCCTCGCCGGCATTCTCCTCCGGCTCGTTCCCGGCCGAAACCGAGGCGGTATTCTCGTGCGGTCCACACTGCTCGAGCGTCGTCGGCGCGCTCACGGTGATCGTGTGCGTTGCCTCGGGCGCCATCTCCGCGAACTCGCAGGTCAGGACCCCGTCGACGACCTCGCAGCCGTCGTATTCCGGATCGAGCGCCCAGCCGGTGAGGGTCGAGGGCAGCTCATCCGTAACCTCGACGTCGTAGGCCGTGCCCGGGCCCGCATTCGTGACCACGAGCTCGAAGCTCGCCGTGTCCGTCGCGTTGATCGTGCCTTCGACCGCCGTCTTCAGGATCGAGACATCCGGGCAGAGGACTTCGACGCTGGCCTCGTCGTTCTCGTCCGGCGCGTTGGTGAACGTCACCGTCGCGTCGTTCTCCACCAGGCCGCAGGTCTCCGCGGTCGTCATCGAGACGACATGGACCGAGAACGATGCTTCAGGCGCAAGGTCGCCGACCTCGCACGTCAGGAGGCCCGTCTCTTCATCGATCGTGCAGGCCTCGTTGGCCGGGTCCATCGTCCAGGTCAGGCCATCGGCGACCGGCAGGGAGTCGGTCAGGACCGCCCCATACGCCACGCCCTCGCCGGTGTTGACCATCGAGATCGTGAAGCCGATCTGGTCGCCCGCGCTGACGGTCTCGTCATCCGCGGTCTTCGTCAGCTCGACCTCGGAGCAGAGGACCTCGACCGTTGCCTCAGACTCGTTGTTCTCCGAATTGCCTTCCGGCTCATTCTCGGCCGAGATGCTGGCGATGTTCTCGTAGATGCCGCACGTCTCGAAGGACGTTTCCGCGGTCAGCGAAACCGTGAACTCGGCGTCCGGCGCCATCTCCTCGAAGAAGCACTCGAACGTTTGCGCGCCCGTGTCCTCGTTGGTCACAAGCCCGCAGCCCTCGACCTCGCCTACGAGCGTCCACGTGAGCCCGGCCGGCAGC
>CAZVAA010000144.1:0-1867 GCA_964624125.1 uncultured Sphaerobacteraceae bacterium
AGCTTCCTGTAGTCGGTCTCGTATTCGCGCCAGCCGAGCTGGTTGGCGGCCGCGCTCACGGCCTCCTCGTTTCGTCCCGAGATGGCGATCATCTCGGGTTTCGGGGTGTCTGGAAAGAAGCTGTGGACCTGGCGGTAGGCGTTCGAGTGGGCGCGCCCCATGAACTTGTAGCCGACCAGGCCAACGCCGATAGATGTCATGGATTGCTTCTCCTTGGCTGTGCGGAACGGGACGGTTGGGATCGAGCCTAGACCCACCAGGCGTCGGCGGGCTGCTCGCGGATGACGACGTCCTTGAGGAACTCGACGGCACGGGTGAAGCCCTCGTCGACGCTCATCAGGGAGTCCTCGTGCTCGATGGAGAGGGCGCCGTCGTATCCGGCGAGGCGGAGCTCGGAGACCATCGACCGCCAGAATTCCTGGCCATGGCCGAAGCCGACGGTGCGGAAGATCCACGAGCGGTCCTTCTCGTGGGTGTATTCCTTCGTGTCGAGGACGCCGTTACGACGGATGTTCGGCTGGTCGAGCCAGGTGTCCTTCATGTGGACGTGGTAGATCGTGTCGCCGAGCTCGCGGATGCACACCAGTGGATCCATCCCTTGCCAGAAGAGGTGGGAGGGATCGAAGTTGACTCCGATCGCTTCGCCGCCGATCTCCCGAAGCCGCCAGAAGCTCTCGGTGTGGTAGCCGATGAAGCCGGGATGCAGCTCGATAGCGACGCGAACATCGTTATCGGCGGCGAACTTGCCGGCTTCCGACCAGTAGGGTTTGGCGACCTCGTCCCATTGCCAGTTCAGGATCTCGAGGAACTCGGTCGGCCACGGGCAGGTAACCCAGTTCGGCTTCGTGGCGTTTGGGCCCTCGCCGGGGCAGCCGCTGAAGGTGATCACGTTCTTGACGCCCACCTGCTTCGCGAGGCGGACCGTCTTGCGGAAGGTCTCATCATCGCCCTTCGCGACCTCTGCGCGCGGGTGGAGCGGATTGCCGTGGCAGGAGAGCGCACTGATCTCGAGGCCACGGCTGGTGATCTTGTCCATCCATTCCTGCTGGGCCTTGTCGTTGTCGACAAGCGCGTCGAGATCCGCATGGGAATTCCCCGGCGCGCCGCCGGTGCCGATCTCGATCGCCTCACAACCGGTCTCCTTGATGAAATCGAGGGCCTCCTCGAGTGGCCGGTCGGAGAAGAGAACGCTGAAAACGCCGATCTTCATGGTGTGTCACTCCCTGTAGGACGGTGTTCGCCGCTTGTATCATGCGCCTGCATGATACCGAAGAATGCGGCTATTCGCTGGTATCGCTGCCGCATGAGGGGTGCCCGGACTCTGGTACATTTGCAGGCAGACTGTGCCGGTGCGGCACGCCTGCGCCAGCCCGGCGGATGGATTCCCGGATACCTCCATGAGCAACACCGAGCGCGAGCCGGCCACGGCATCGCGTCGCATCATCGCCAACCGGTACGAGATCGATCTGGAGCAGCCCATCGGTCACGGCGGGATGGCCATGGTGTATGTCGGACGCGATCTCAAGATGCACCGCAAGATCGCCGTCAAGACGCTGCGACCCGAGTACCAGCGCGATCCGGAATCGCGTCACCGCTTCCGCCGTGAAGCGCGGATGATGGCGATGGTTCCTCACGCGAACATCGTCACCATTTACGACTACCGGGACGACACGAGCGGCTCGTGGATCGTCATGGAGTTTGTCGAGGGCCAGGATCTGCGCGAGGTGATGGAGAGCGAGGGACCGCTCGATCCGGAAACGGTGATGGTCATCCTCGACCAGGTCGGCAAGGCGCTGACCCATATGCATGGCAACCGGGTCGTGCACCTCGATGTGAAGCCGCAGAACCTGATCTGGACGCCGGAAGG
>CAZVAA010000144.1:1967-7104 GCA_964624125.1 uncultured Sphaerobacteraceae bacterium
ACCGGGTCGTGCACCTCGATGTGAAGCCGCAGAACCTGATCTGGACGCCGGAAGGCAAGATCAAGCTGATCGACTTTGGCGTCGCGCAGCATGCGGGTGCTCCACAGGAGATGGTCGGCGGTTCCGCGTTCGGGACCGCGGCATACCTTGCGCCGGAGCAGGCAAGCGGGGCGACGGTGGACGCCGCGACCGATGTCTACGCGCTTGGATGCGTGGTCTACGAACTGCTGACGGGGCGGACGCCGTTCGTCGCGGATGGCGAGGACCACAAGCGGCAGTTGATCGATGCGCACCTCAACCAGCGGCCGCAGGCGCCCTCCACCGTGCGGCCACAACTGGATTTGCCCGGCTGGATCGATGATGTCCTTGGCTGGGCACTGGCCAAGAATCCGCGGGAGCGTTTCTCCAGCGTCGACACATTCGTGCGGATGTTCGAGGCCGGGCTGGATGGCGAGACGGTGCGAAACCCCGCCGAGGAAACCCGACGGTTCGAGGTGCGCGAGCAGCCGCAACGGGGCGGGACCAGCATCTTCCGTCGCCGGCAGCGGCCGGCCGTTGTCCGCCAGGACGAGCCGGATGAGCATGAGTGGGACGGGCACATCCGCGATGTGCGGCCGCTGAGCGATAGTACGGCGCGTCGCTGGTACCGACGGGGAGGCCGGATGGCGCGGCGCTCGCGATTCATGCGTCGCCGGCTCTGGCGACTGGTCGTGCTGTTCGCGATCGCGAACCTGATCCTGGCGATGGTGTTGATGGTGCGCGACGGCCCTGGTGCGCTGGTAGAGCGGTTCCTGTCCATCGCTCCGGGCACGAGCACCGTAGTCGCCACGGACACGCTGAACATCCGGACCGGGCCGGGAACGGTTAATCCGGTGATTACCGTCCTTTCCGAAGGGGATGAAGTGAAAATCACCGGCTTGTCGGAAACGGCGGATGAAGGGCGTTGGTGGCCGGTCGAGTTCGACCAGGGCGGCCAGACCCTTGAAGGGTGGGCATGGGAAGGCGGCCTCAAGCCCAATGCGTGGACGGGACGTCTTTCATGGATGCAGGATATCGTGGATGGTGTGACCAATACCCGTGACAGGATTCGCGACGGCGTCGACCGGGTGCTGGACTTCATCCCAGGGGTGATGATCCTGCCAGGTGAGGCTGTGACAGTTTCTCCATAATTGCGCGCGAAATCTTGATGGATTCGCGTCGTTGCCGCAAAACCTGGGAGCCAGAATGGTGGTGTTGGAAAGCATCGTTGGTCCGCATTCCGGACCAGGAGGAGACCACCATGATCCTGACCGTCTTTGTTACCACCATCCTTGTCCTTTGCGCGTCCCTGTTTGCCTTGATGGCGGTCGTCCCCCTGATGATCGAGAATCGGACGACGCGGAAGTTGCCGGATAACATCGTGCCGTTCCCGGAAAAGCAGCAGCCGTCTGACCGAACCGGCTCTCCCGCTGCCTGATGTACCGATTGATGGAGTAAACAAGCATGGCGCGCATTCTGGTCATCGAGGACGAACGGGAACTCTCGTCGCTGGTGCGACAGGAGCTTCGCCATGTTGGCCACGAGGTCGAAGCGGCATTCGACGGCCCGTCCGGGGTGGATGCGGTTGAGCGAATGAACCCCGACCTGATCGTACTCGATGTCATGTTGCCCGGGTTTGACGGGCTGGAAGTGCTCCGCCGCGTGCGGGCGACCCGCGCGACGCCCATCCTGATGCTGACGGCCCGCTCGACCGAGCTGGACAAGGTGCTCGGGCTGGAGCTCGGCGCCGACGACTACCTGACCAAGCCGTTCTCCATGCGGGAGATGCTCGCCCGGGTGTCGGCGATCTTGCGGCGCGTCGACCTGATTCGCTCGCGTTCCCAGGCGGCCGATCTGGTTGAGACGATCGAATACCCGGGGCTCGTCGTCGATGTCGCGGGGCATGAAGTCCAGGTCGATGGAGATGACGTGGCGCTGACCGCCACCGAGTTCCGCTTACTCCGTCTGCTGGCGCAGAACCCTGGTCGCGTGTTCAGTCGTGAATACCTGCTGGAAGAGGTCTGGGGCGGAGATGTCGCCGTGTTCGACCGGACCGTTGATAGCCACATCCAGCGCCTGCGCAAGAAGCTCGGCCCGACGATCGGTGCGGCGATCGAGACGGTCTGGGGCGTTGGCTATCGTTTCCATGCCCCATCCTGACCATGAACTCACGGATCGCTGACCAGCCACCAAAAGGGATGACCGCGCGATTCCGTCACCGGTTCCGCACCCGGATCCGGACCAAGCTGACCGTATCGCATGTGCTCGTGGTGACACTCACCCTGTTCGTGTTCTCGGCATTGATGGCCGTGCTCTACATCTGGGTGCTGAGCCTCTCGGGCGTTGATATCCGGACGCAGGTGATATCGGTCGTGTCGCTCACGATCATCACGTTGATGATCATCGCGTTTATCACCGTATGCAGCATCGTCGTCGCGACGCTTGCCAGTCGCTATGTGTCCAAGCGCCTGACACGCCAGATCACCGAGCTCGAGGAGGCGACGGTCAGCATCGCCGCGGGACACCTCGAGAACCGGGTGGCGGTGCTTTCCGAAGATGAGCTCGGCAACCTGGCCGTGCGATTCAACGCGCTCGCGGAGCGCCTGCAGGAGCTCGACCAGCAGCGCCGCTCGTTCGTGGCGAGTGTGTCGCACGATTTGCGGACGCCGATCGCCATCATCCGGGGCCATGTGGATGCTCAGCTTCGCGAGCCGGACGAGGATACACCGGCGCCAGTCGAGGCGTTCCGCTCCATCGAGCATGAAGCGATGACGCTCGGCAAGCTCGTGGACGACCTGTTCACACTGTCGCGGCTCGAAGAAGCCGCGCTACCGATGGCCCGGGAACACGTGGAGCTCGGCGCATTGGTCGAAGATGCGGTGCGGGGCATTCGACCTTATGCGCTCAAGGTGTCCCGTGTCAGCGTCAACGCCGTTGTCGACGAGGACGTGCCGCCCGTGCTGGGCGACAGGACCCGGTTGACGCAGGTCATCAACAACCTGCTGCACAACGCGGTCAGGCATACGCCGGAGGGCGGAATCGTGGTGGCGGAAGCGGGGTCCGGTGAGGCGCCCGGCGCGGTCACACTCCGCGTGCGCGACACCGGTGTTGGCATTTCACCAGAGGCGCTGCCGCGCATCTTCGATCGCTTCTATCAGGGAGATTCGGTGCGCTCCGGTGGCGCGGGGCTAGGGCTCAGCATCGTCAAGCAGCTGGTCGAAATCCAGGGCGGCACGGTCTCCGCCGAGTCCACGCCGGGCGAGGGAACCACGATCACCGTTGCGTTGCAGCGTGCCCGCTGATGCGAGATACCGTATGATGGGCGACAGGATCAACTCGACAACGAAGTAGCGCATGAGCCGGGAAGGCATGATGACGCGAATCCTGTATACGGGACTGTTTCTCCTCGGGGTGCTGCTGGGTGCGTTCCCTGTATCCGCTGCGGATCAGCAACCCTCTGACAGCTTCACCAACAAGCCGACCTGCAGCGGCTCGCTGCAGGCCCTGATTGACCTTGCCGCTCCCGGCTCCATATTGCTCCTGGATGACAATTGCATCTACCGGGAGCACGTCACCATCGACAAACCGATCGTCCTCGATGGGCAAGGGGTGGCGGAGATTCGTGGCTCGGATGTGTGGGGCGGCTGGACGCAGGGCGATGGTGTCTGGATCAGTAGCCTGGCAGTGCCCGAGTTCGAATCCAAAGGCACATGCAAGGCCGACTATGGCGAGCGGTGCCTGTGGCCGGAGCAGGTGTTCGTCAATGGTGAGGCGTTGCAGCAGGTCGCCATCGGCAGTGCCCCCGGGCCGGGCGAGTTTTCCCTCGATCTCCAACGGCGAGTGGTGATCGCGGACGACCCCCGGGGAGCGGTGGTGGAGGTCACGGTACGGAAGAGATGGATCGATCTGGACGGCGACTACGTCACTGTTCGCGGAATGACGATGACGCATTCCGCCGTTGGCGCCCAGGCGGGAGGTTTGGAGATCGACCGGGCATCCAACTGGGTCGTCGAGGGGAACAGGTTGTCTGGTGCGCACGGCGCCAATCTCTACTTTCGGGACGCACCGAACGGGCAACTTCTCAACAACGAATTGTTCAACGGCGGCCAGCTTGGTTTCGGAGGATATTCCGACGGTGTGCTGATCCGGGGAAATACCGTGTACAACAACAATACCGAGGCGTTCTCCCCGGATTGGGAGGCGGGAGGAGTCAAGATCACCGAATCCAATGGAGTCGTGATCGATAGCAACACGTTTCACCATAACCTCGCGACGGCGATCTGGTGTGACATTGACTGCACCGACATCACCATCAGCAACAACAACGTCCATCACAACTACGGGGCAGGGATTTTCTTCGAGATCTCCGACGGCGCGGATATTTTCGGGAATCGTGTGTGGGAGAACACCTGGGGCGAGGAAGATCGGGTCTGGGCCTGGGAATCCGGCATCCTGATCGCCAGCTCCCGGAATGCGCGCGTCCATGACAATATCGTGGCGTGGAACGGCGACGGCATCGTGGTCTTTTCCCAATGCCGGTCGTTCCTTGACGATGGCGAGACCTGCGACCTCGACCATCGATGGAACTCCGTCTATGGCAATGAAGTCTTTGACAATGTGATCGTGATGTCAGGGCGCGTGGAGCACGATCGATCAATCTTTGCGCTCGGATGGATCACCATCCTGGAAGACGCGCCGGGAGAATTGTTCAGGTACATGTTCAGCGAGGATGCCGGCAATCGGGGATATGGAAACGCCTACTGGATCCCGCAACCGGAGGGGTCGTCTGAGGTCCGCTTCGCCTGGGATGACAACAAATTCACCGAACTCTCGGCGTTCAATGCCACTCCCGGTGAGGATGGCGCGTCGTACCTTGCAGATGCCGAAAGGGACGAAATCCTGATCGATGCGGGAATACCTATCGAGCCGCATGTAGCTTCTGAATAGCGTTATTCCCGAATGAACCTACCCGCATGGATGGGGTTTCGGAGGGAGCTGGCAGAGACAATTGCTGCGTAGGGGCAAGCGTCAAGCATCAGCACCACCGGAGGCGTTCGGAAATGCAGCGACATCACTACATTGCGGTCTATGGCATCGCGATCCTGCTGGTTGGATTGGG
>CAZVAA010000145.1:0-7071 GCA_964624125.1 uncultured Sphaerobacteraceae bacterium
CCATCGAAGGCGATCGTTCCGCCGTGGTTGCCTCCGGTCGCGTTCTCGACGCCCTGGCTCGAGAGGAAGTTCGCGAGCTCGAAGGTGGAGATTACCTGCGCTCCCGTACGCTTCGCGATATCGACCGTATCTCCGACGTGGTCGTTGTGCGCATGCGTCAACAGGATCGTCTGGGGGTTCACGCTCGCCGGATCGGTCTGGTGGACCGGGTTCCCCGAGAGAAACGGGTCGATCAGCACCATCTTGCCGTCGGCTTCGAGCCCGAATGCCGACTGTCCATACCAGGTGAGCTTGACGGTCATATGGTTACGTCCTTTCTCGTCATCAATCTCGTTCGTAAACGACCTCGCCGCCTGCGATGGTCATGTCGCAACGAACGTTCCCGAGATCATCCGGCGCCACCGAGGTGAGGTCGGTCTCCATGATCGCGATATCGGCCAGCATCCCCGGCTGCAACATGCCCTTGCGCTTCTCGTCGAACGACGCCCACGCGCCGTGCTTCGTATATGCCGCAATCGCGTCCTCGAGGCTCACGCGCTCCTGGGGAAAGATCTCGTCACCCAGCTGGTCCTTCCGCGTCACCATCGTCTGGACCCCGATCATCGGGTTCGGCGTGGAAACCGGCGAATCGCTGCTGGCCGCCGCAATGATGCCGCGTTCCTTGAACGTCTTCATCGCGTACGCATATCGCGCACGCTCCTCGCCAAGGTTCTGCAGGTACACCGGCCGCATATCGTAGAGGAAGGTGGTTCCCGGAATCGGGATCGCGCCGAGCGCCTGGATCCGGTCCAGGATCGCCTCATCGATGATCGAGCAATGCTCGATCCGGAAGCGGGCATCTTCCCGCGGCATCTGCCGCTGTGCTTCCTCGTACGAATCCAGCACGCTGCTGATCGCGGCGTCACCGATCGCGTGGATCCCGAGCTGGAACCCGGCCTTGTGGGCCCGCAGCACGCGCTCGGTGATCGCTTCCGGCGGGATCATGTAGATCCCATAGTTGTCGTCCTCGCCCTCATATGGACGCGACATCCGTGCTGTCCGCCCACCGATCGATCCGTCCGAGAACAGCTTGGCGTTGCCGATTCGCAGCCAGTCGTCACCGAAACCGGTCGAGATCCCCAGCGTCGCCAGCTCATCCAGCGTGTCGTCGATGAGCATCATCAGCCACGTCCGTAGCGCCAGTGTCCCGTTGCGGTGCAGCCGCTGGTACGCGCGCATCTGCGTCGCCGAGCGAATGCCGGCCTCGGAGACGGAGGTGATGCCGAACGACCGGAAATACCTCCCGCCGGCGTCGAGCGCCTCGGCGATATCATCCTCGGTAGGAATGCCCATCGCGGCGGTCACCGGGTGATTCGCGGCTTCCCGCAGCACCCCGGTCGGCTCGCCATGCTCGTCACGGTCGATCGTGCCGTCAGACGGGTCGGGCGTGCTCGTGGTGATTCCCGCGAGCTCCAGCGCCTTCGTATTCGCCACCATGATGTGGTGGCAGCTACGCCAGAGCGCCACCGGGTGATCCGGCGCGACCGTATCCAGGTCATGCCGCGTTGGATGCCGGTTCTCGGCCAGCTTCGCCTGGTCATACCCCTGGCCGAGAATCCACTTCCCCGGCTCGGTCTCCGCCACACGCGTCCTCACGGCGGCAAGGATGTCTTCGATGGATGTCACGGCCGTGCTGGACGCGTCGATCTGGGTCAATGCATCCCCGGTCATCATCACGTGGGCGTGCGCATCGTAGAAGCCCGGGATCGCGGTCCGCCCTGCGAGGTCGATCGTCTCGGCACTGGACCCGAGTTCGAACCGGACATCCCGGTAATCGCCGGTTGCAATGATCCGGCCGTCCCGCATGCCGACGGCTTCGACGGAAGGTCGCTCCGGGTCCATCGTCATGATCGGTCCACCGGTGACCATCAGGGTCCGGGTGGCATTTTGCGCGAAGGGGAGATCGAATTGGTCGGTCACGCTATGGCTCCTGCGAGGTCGGTCCGAGTTCGGTCCAGGCCCGGGCGATATGGTCCAGCCGCGCGACCCAGACATCGCCCGCGGCGATCACTTCGTCGAGGAAGCGGCTGAACGTACCGAGCAGCCCGGGCCGCCCCGCGATATGTGGGTGCAGCACCACCGGCATGAACGTGCCGGCCGTGCGATGCGCGGCAAGTGTCAGCGACCACGTCTCAAGCAACGACGACGGAGGGAGTGGTCGCATGGGGTCGAGCCACGCCAGGTCAATCAGGTAAGGCGAGACCGGGATGATCGTCGCGTCCGGGTTTCGTGCGGGGAAGGGGAGGTCACCGTTCGCCCCGGTGATCCGCCAGGAGCTCCCCGATTCATCGCCAAACGGCTCCTCGGAGTCGGCCGAGGGCATGCCCGGAAGCTGCTCGATCAACCCGTGCACAGCCTCCCCGGTCGTGCCGGAGATCGTTTCCAGCAGGTCCGGGAGGGTGCCGGTGGAGGAACAGACGCTCGCCGCGACCTCGTGCTCGAGCTCATTTGCCTTCCGCAGCAATTGCGGCGCTCCGGTCGCGGATTCCATCGTGAACGCCACCGTGGCCCGGATATCGAGATCGGCCAGGGTGTCCAGCAGCCGGTTGAGGCCGGTCGCGGTGTAGTCCGCGCCCACCAGCCCGCTTGTGCGGCTGGACTCGTCGGCAAGCCCTAGTCCCGGCACATGCACGATCACGGAAAGCGCCGAGCGATGGCCGGCGGGCCAGCGAATGGAAGGATTCAGGTCAGTCATAAATGGTGTCAAGTCCCTTCGTGTTCTCTTGCGCTCCCGGAAATGCACGCCACGCGCGATAACATCGCGGCGCCCGCGGCCACCGTGTCAGCCAATCGCGGCGGAGATCGCCTGGTCGAGGTCGCCGATGATGTCGTCCGCATCCTCGATGCCGGCCGAAAGCCGGATCAGGCTGTCACTGATGCCCCATGCCTCCCGCTGCTCGGGCGTCAGTCCGCGGTGCGATGAGCTCGCCGGGTGGAGCGAGAGCGAGTACACATCTCCGAGCGTCGTCGCCGGCTCGATGATCCGGAGCGCCTCGAGATACCGGAACGCGTTGTCCCGTTCGAGGCCAATCACCTCAAACCCAACCATACCGCCCCGGTCATCCGAAAGGAACTGTCCCGCGGCAACGGTGGCCTCGGGGTAATAAACTCGCCCGATCCGTGAGTCCTGTTCCAGCCATGCCACGATCTTCCGTGCGTTCGCGCTATGCTCCCGCATTCTCAGGTGCAGCGTCTTCAGGCCGCGCGCGCACAACCACGTGTCGAACGGCCCCGGAACCGCCCCATTGATGCGGGCGAGGTCGCGCAGCGACGTGACCAGCTCCCTCGATCCTGACACCACCCCACCGAGCACGTCGCCATGTCCCGCGATGTACTTCGTCGTTGAGTGCAGCGTCAGGTCGGCGCCGTGATCGGTTGGCCGAACCAGCATCGGCGAGCCAAAGGTGTTGTCGATCACCAGCCGCGCGCCGCCGGGTTTCACGACCTCCGCCACCGCTGCGATATCGGCCACCTTGAGCAACGGGTTGGAGATGGTCTCCGCGAATACGAGCGATGGCTTCACCTCGGCAACGGTGGTCTTCAGCGCATCGATATCGGTGATATCCACGAAATGCGCTGTCACTCCGATCGCCTCGAACTGCGTTGTCATCAGCGTCAGTGTCGCGCCATAGACATCCCGGGAGACGACCACGTGGTCACCCGGCTTCGCGAGCAGCTGGAAGACGCCATTGATCGCCGCCATCCCGGACGGGTACGCAATGGATGCTTCCGTGTTTTCCACCGCTGCCATCGCCGTCTCAAGCGCGCGGACCGTCGGGTTGCCAAACCGCCCGTAGGCATATCCCTCCGCCGGGTTGTCGAACGCCGCATCGAGATCTCCCGTGTCCTCGTACACGTAGGAGGTGCTGAAGTGGATCGGGTTCACCGTGGGCACCGCTGTCCCGAGATTCATGCGCTCACCGCCATGCACGGCACGCGTCGCCGGCCGAAGTGCCGGTTTGCCAGAAGTGGAACTCGTCATCGAGTTTGTCCTCGTTTCCGTGTGTCTCCCAAGTAGCATCGCGGAAAGTTTACTGCGAACCGTGCCCGTTCCACCGCGGCATCGTGAACGCTGGGCCCCGGCGTCATCACCGGGTCTTCAGGCCGGGCAACCGCTCACAGGACCACTCTTGACAGTTCAGGCTCACCCTCCATCATCAGTACTGTTTCGCGGGGCGTCTCAATGCGCCTCGTATCACTCACTCCAAAAGGAATCACCATGGCGGAAGCAATATCAAAATGGGTCGCGACGTCCGCGGAATATCGCCCGGATCGCTATTACCGCTACGAGCACCTCACGGAGATGCTGCACAACTGGGCGAAGGAGCATCCCTCCATCGTGCAGATCGAGAGCATCGGCAAGACCTACGAGGGGCGGGATATCTGGGCGCTCACGCTGACCAATGTCAACACCGGCGTCGCCGCCGAGAAGCCGGCCTTCTTCGTCGATGCCAATATCCACGCGGGCGAGGTCACCGGACAGGCGACCGTCCTCTGGCTCCTCAACCACCTGCTCACGGAGTACGGCAACGACGACCACATCACTCGTCTTCTCGATGAATCCGTGCTCTATGCCATCCCCGGCATCATGCTCGACGGTATCGAGATGTACCTCACCACGCCGGAACGGATGCGCTCGTCGGTGCGTCCGTATCCGGAGCCCGAAGTGAAGGAGGGCCTCATCCGGGAAGATATCGACGGCAACGGCATGATCCTCCATATGCGGGTGAAGGACCCGAATGGCCCGTGGAAGGTCTCGCCCGAAGACGACCGCGTGATGATCCGGCGCGAACCGGACGAGCAGGGTGGCGAGTACTACTACGTGCTGCCCGAAGGCATGATCAAAGATTGGGACGGCGGAGCCATCAAACTCGCGCCAGACCTCCTGGGCCTCGACCTGAACCGAAACTTCCCGCACAAGTGGGCGCCCGAATGGCAACAAAAGGGGGCAGGGGAGCTTCCGCTCTCCGAGCCTGAAACGCGCGCGCTCGCCGAGTTCCTGACGTCCCATCCCAACATCTACGCGACCCAGCATTTCCACACGCAATCGGGCCTCATCCTCCGGCCTTCATCCGGTGAGCCGGACGAGGATCTCCCGAAGTTCGACCTCGCGGTGTACAAGGCGCTCGGCAAGATGGGGGAGGAGGAGACCGGCTACCGCTGCGTCTCTATCTATCACGACTTCGCCTACGACAAGAAGGTGCCGATCTTCGGCGCGGTGCTGGACTGGGTCTACAACTCGCTCGGTGCCTATGCCTTCACGACCGAACTCTGGAGCCTGCCCCAGAAGGCCGGGATCGAGTTGACCGACCACATCGGCTGGGCGAAGGATCATCCGGTCGAGGACGACGTCGCGCTCGCCCGTGCGCTGGATGAGCACGCCGGGGGCGAGGGCTACTATCGATGGGAGCCATTCGACCATCCCCAGCTCGGGCCGGTCGAGCTCGGCGGGATGGATTACAAGTTCGCGTGGCAGAACCCGCCCGGCTCCATGCTGGAAGAGGTCACGGCCGGCAACGCCCGCTTCGTCATTCGGAAGATGGGTACGGCCCCGCGCATCGTCATCGACGATATCTCCGTCGAACCGTTGGCCGACGGTATGTACAAGGTCGCGGTCCTTGTCCAGAACACCGGGTTCCTGCCAACCTATGTCAGCGAGCGCGGCAAGGCCACCGGACGGATCAAGCCCGTTCGCGTATCGTTGAGCCAGCCGGAAGGCGTCTCGCTGGTCAGCGGGAAGGCCGGGCAGGAACTTGGACACCTGCACGGTCGCGCCAACCAGTACGGCCCGATCGGCAATCCCGCCCGCTGGGGCAACGAATCCCGGGGCCGCGTCGAATGGATCGTTTCCGGCGAACCCGGCACGGAGCTGGATATCACCGCAGAATCAGGCAAGGCCGGCACGGTGAGGGCCACGACGACCCTCCCGTAAGGCACGGAGGTCAATGAGGATGAGCCGCGTCACGGAAAACCAGTTTCTCGGGGCACTGTTGGGTGTCGCGATCGGGGACGCACTCGGCCTCCCGGTCAGGGGCATGGCCGCGGATTCCATCCGCGAGCAGCATGGTGAGTTCGAGACGTACCTTGAGATCGAGGACGCCGGCGACGGCCAGCCGATCTCGGGCACCATCTCCGACGCCACCGAGGTGGTCCTCTGTATTGTGGAGTCGCTCACGACGAACGACGGCATCCTCGATCCGGAGAACATCAACGCCCGGCTCGGCTTTCTCGTTCGCGGCGCATCCCGGCAATGGATGTCGGATGCGACCGCGAGCGGCGTCGACCTTGCCGGCGAGCACGACGGGCTGGTCCCCGCGGAGACGGAGAGCGAGCCCGAGGCCGTCGTTGCCCTTCGTGGCGTGCCCGTTGGCCTCCTGCATTCGATTGGCGCGTGGGATGAGGATTCCATCGCGGCCGATGCCGGGACCGTCACCCGCCTCACCCACGGCGGCAAGGACGCCATCGACCTCACCCGGCAGGTCACCATCGCGACCGCCCACGCCGCCCGCTCGGCAAGGGGAGACACCGACCGGACCATCCCGGTCCCGGAGAACGAGCATCCGCTCGCACAGCAGGTCGCGGCCGTGATCGAGGAAGCGATGACCGCCGAGAGCTTCGAAGGCGCCGTGTTGCCCGTCGTGCGGGCCGGAGGCGATGCCGCGGCACTCGGTGCCATCGCCGGTGGTATCGCCGGTGCCCGCTTCGGTGCCAGCGGCATCCCCCAGCACTTCATCGATGGCCTCGACGCGCGCATCTACCTGTCGATGGCCGCCCCCTGGTACTACCGCACGGTTCTCCGCCGCGCGGGCACCGTCATCGACCTCCGGCTCGATGGCGACCAGTACCCCCAGTACTAACGTCGTTCTCGAAGGAGTTGCCTCCCGTCGGCGTGCCTGTCGTAGGGGCCGTCCCTGCGAAGCTGCATCGGCCTGTCTCTCGTAGGGGCCGTCCCTGCGAAGCTGCATCGGCCTGTCTCTCGTAGGGGCCGTACCTGCGAAGCAGTGTCGGCCCGAGCGAGCGAAGCTCGCTATG
>CAZVAA010000146.1:0-7039 GCA_964624125.1 uncultured Sphaerobacteraceae bacterium
CCCGCGCTGACCGAGGCGGAGCATGAGGAGATTCGCGAGATCGCCCGGGACGTGATCGACGCACAGGAGCAGGAGATCACCGAGCTTGAGGCAATTCGCGTCGAGCTGACGGGTGAGGCGACGCCGGAAGGCACCCCGTCGAACTGATTGGTTGCCGACAGGGGAGACCAATCCGGTCTTCCCTGTCGGCGTTTCCATCTACGCTGCGGGACATGACGTGTTTCAGGTGAGCCAGGATCGTGGTGTCACGTGGAAGGAGGTCAGCCATAACCTGCCGGGAACGGATATTCACGGCTTTGTCCAACACCCCACAGATCCACAACGGCTCTATGCCTTCGTCGTCGGTTTCGGTGGGTGGACATCGAGCAACCGGGGAACTACCTGGCAGGCGTTTTGGAGCCAGCCTCCGGGGAGAGGACGCCGCGGCCGGGTAGACCGGGGAAGAACCCGCTCTGGTGCCTTGTGTGTCGATGCACGATGCTTTACCCGGTGTTAATAATCTCGTAGGCTAGCCGGAGGACAATTGCGGCGGAGCGGATATTGACCGTCTCCGCGTGATGTTGGCGGGCAGGAAGTTCCGCTGGGGGATTGTGTTCATGTCGAAGAGGATTACACGACGGTCGGTGATCGGTGGCGCGGCCGCCGTGGGCGCGAGCTCGTTGCTCGGCGCAAAGGTCGCCGCGAGCTCGCGATATTCCGCGCCGGCGCAGATTCGCGCGCAGGACGGCAAGGTCCCCGTCACCTACTGGACGCCGTTCGGGTCGGGCGTGAACGGCGAGGCACAGACCAAACTGGTCGAGGACTTCAACGCCAGCCAGGACGATATCGAGGTCACGCATGTCGCCTATGACAACTACGAGGCGATCGCGCAGGCGCTGATCACGGGTCTCCAGACGGGGGATGCGCCGGACGTCACGGTCTTCTCCCAGGGCTGGTGGTTCCGGTTCTACCTCTCCGAGGTGCTTGCCGACCTCAACGCGTTCATCACCGAGGAGACGAACGCCGAGGACTACAACCCGACGTTCTTCTCCGAGTACCAGCGCGACGGCGGCCAGTGGGCGATCCCGTTCGCGCGGTCGACGCCGCTGCTCTACTACAACAACGAGATGGTCGAGGCCGCCGGGCTGACCGGTGAGGTCTACGAGACCTGGGACAACCTGAAGGCGATGGGGCCGGACCTCATCGAGGGCAGCGATGCGGATCTCGCCTTCGTCTTCGGCAGCGCCGCGGGTTACGGCGCGTGGTACCTGCAGAGCGCCGTCTGGGGCTTCGGCGGGCGCTACTGCGATGACGACCTCAACTTCACGCTGACCGAGGAAGGGGCCGTCGAGGCCGGCGAGTTCATGCGCGGCCTGGTCGCCGATGGCACGGCGGTCGCCGTGACCGACCCAGTGCAGGATTTCATCACCGGCGTCTCGGCCGCGACCTTCGGCTCGACCGGATCGCTTGGCGGCATCCGCGACGCCGTGGATTTCGATTTCAAGACCGCATTTCTGCCGGCCCAGTATGAAGAGTTCGCCTGCAATACCGGTGGATCGGGCATGTCGATCCTCAACACCGGCGCGCAGGAGCAGCAGGAAGGCGCGTTCAAGTTCATCGAGTTCTGCACGAACACCGAGAACACGACGTTCTGGTCGCAGACATCCGGGTACATGCCGGTGCGCACCTCCGCGATCGAGAGCGAGGAGATGCAGGCCTACTTCGAGGAAGACCCGAACGCGAAGACCGCGGTTGACCAGATGGAGCACATCCGGGCGGAAGATCCGGTCATCATCATGATCCCGAACGGCGCACAGTTGCTGGGCGAAGGCTGGGAGCAGATCCTCGTCAACGACCGGCCCGCCGAAGAGGTTTGGCAGGAGACGACCGAGATTCTCGAGACCGAGCGGGAACCGGTGCTGGACGCGATCGCCGAAGTCGAGGGCGAATAACGCTTCCGGAAGCTCGTGAAGATTGAATGAGTCAACGCGATATCGTCAACTTGGTTGACGATATCGCGTTCTCTGTCTATAGTGGTCGGGATGGTCAACCTGATTGACGATATGGAGGACAGTATGCCAATCATCACCGCCCCGTCCGCGCCAACGCACGAGCTCCCCGGAACCCGCTTCACCTCGCTGGCGACACCCAGCCGGGGCGAGGCCGATGTCAGCGTCTGGCAGGTCGAGATCCAGCCGGGCACGAAGCCGGTGCCGCACCGGCTGACGAAGAGCGAAGTGTTCGTCGTGCTCGGGGGCGAAGCCGAGGTGCGGCTGGGCGACGACGTATCCCACGCGGTGGCGGGCGATGTTATCGTCGTGCCCGCGCAGGCGCCGTTCGCGCTGGAGGTTCGGGGCGAGGAGCCGTTTCGCGCGCATGTTTCGATGCCGGTCGACGGCCAGGCCGTGATGGACGACGGCGCGCCGTTCACCCCGCCGTGGGCCCTGTGATGGAGGGACCTCGGGTTCCGCTGGCCCGGCTGTTCGTGATGGGTGCCGGCCAGCTCATCGCCCAATTGCATGAGCGGCTCGCCGACGAAGGGTGGAGTGACATCCGCCCTTCGTTCGGCTTCGTGCTGGCGCGCCTGCGCGAGGAGCCAGCCACAATCACCAGTCTCGCGGCATTCCTGGGGATCACCAAGCAGGCGGGCTCGAAGCTGATCGAGCAGATGCAAGAGGCCGGCCTCGTCGAGGTCGGGCCGCATCCGTCCGACGCCCGGGCGCGGTTGGTCACGATCACCCCGGAAGGCGGGCGCCTGCGCGACGCCGCCGAGCGCATCTACGCCGACCTCGAGGCGGTGTGGGCCAGGGAGATCGGCGCGGACGCGGTCGAAGCCATGCGCCGCGATCTGGGCGCGATCCTGCGGGCGACGAACGACGGTGAGCTGCCCCCGATCCGGCCGATTTAAGGCAGGTGCATCCTCCACCAGGCCTGCTAACGGCCTCTCCGTTCCTGGTCGGCAACAGTTCACTTGTGCATCGTGGCACGATCTGTACTTTTGGCTCATGATTTAATAATCTTTACTGAGCATGACCGCAGTAGAATTGCGATCGGCCTCGCTGGGGGTCAGCGGGTTGTCACATGTGTGTGCCTGTAACAAGGGAGTCTTGTACGCATGGTTAATAGGAAAATGTCGCGTCGTTCGGTGATCGGCACCGGTGCCGCACTCGGCGCGAGTGGCCTGCTTGGCGCAAAGGTCGCCGCAAGCTCGCGGTATTCCGCCCCGGCGATCCTCCGGGCGCAGGGCGACAAGGTCCAGGTTCGCTACTGGACATCGTTCGGCTCGGGCGTGAATGGCGAGGCCCAGCAGAAGCTGGTCGACGATTTCAACGCCGCCAACCCGGATATCGAGGTCGTCCCGACGGCCTACGAGAGCTATGAGGCAATCGCCCAGAACCTCATCACCGGTCTCCAGACCGGCGACAACCCGGAGGTCACGCTTTTCTCCGAGGCATGGTGGTTCCGCTTCTACCTCGCCGGCGTGCTGAAGGACCTCAACGAGTTCGTCACCGATGCCGACGACTATGTCCCGACGCTGTTCCAGGAGTACCAGCGGAACGGTGGCCAGTACGCGATCCCGTTCGCGCGGTCGACGCCGCTTCTCTACATCAACACCGACATCCTCGACCAGGCCGGTCTCGATGCCTCCATGTACGAGACGTGGGACAGCATCGCCGAGAATGGCCCGGCGCTGATCGAGGGCAGCGATGCCGAGGTGGCCTTCGTCTTCGGCAGCGCCGCGGGTTACGGCGCGTGGTACCTGCAGGGCACCGTCTGGGGCTTCAACGGCGCCTACTCGGATGAGGACCTCAACATCCTCCTCACGGAAGAGGGCGCGGTCGAGGCTGGTGAGTTCCTGCGCACCCTCGTGCAGGACAAGACGGCCGCCGCCGTCGCCGATCCGGTGCAGGACTTCCGCACCGGCGTTACCGCGGCGACGTTCGCATCCACCGGGTCGCTCGGTGGTATCCGCGACTCGGTCGATTTCAACTTCCAGACTGCCTTCCTGCCGGCGCAGTACGAGTTCGGCTGCGGGACGGGTGGCTCCGGCCTGGCGATGATCGCCAACGAGTCGTCGGAGATCGAGGAAGCCGCCTGGAAGTTCATCGACTACTGCACCAGCACCGAGGTCACGACCTACTGGTCGCAGACCACGGGCTACATGCCGGTGCGACTCTCCGCCCGCGACAGCGAGGAGATGCAGGCGTTCTTCGAGGAGAACCCGAACTCCCGCACTGCGGTCGAGCAGCTGGAGCAGGTCCAGGCGGTCGACTCCGTGATGGTCATGGTGCCGAACGGCGCGCAGATCATCGGTCAGGGCTGGGAGCAGATCCTGGTGAACAATGTCCCGGCGGCCGACGCCTGGGCAGAGACCAAGGAAGTGCTCGACGTCGACAAGCAGCCGGTGCTCGAGCAGATCGCCGAGTACGAGGGCGAGTAACGCCGTCCTTCACAGGCAATCTTCCTGAACAGAACACAGCCCGGAGCGGACTCCCGCTCCGGGCTGTGTCGCGTGTCGGTCCATGTCTTGCTTCGCAACATGCATGCAGGCGGCCAGCGATCGGTGCATGGCGTGCTCGATACTCCCCCGGGCCGCTCCATGGTCCGCGGCTCGTCTGTTCGTGTTCATCACCTCTCACGCAGTTCCGGAAAGGACGTTTGACCGATGGAGCGCAACCAGGCATCGACTCGCCCGAATATCCTCGTCCTCTGCATCGACCAGTGGGACATGCATATGGGTCTGCCGGAGGGTGTCGAGCTTCCCGCGCTCGAGCGACTCCGGGGAATGGGCGTCACCTTCGACAAGCACTACTGCACGGTGCCCATCTGCACGCCCTCCCGCGCCACGATGTGGACTGGCCAGCACGCCAAGAAGGTCGGGATGTGGGACAACACCAACTTCGCCTGGTTGACGCATGGCGAGCTCGACACGGATGTTCCGACGCTCGGCACGATGATGCGCGAGCAGGGCTACTACACCGCCTTCAAGGGCAAGTGGCACCTCAGCACGTCACGTCGCGATGAGGACATGCTTGAGGAGTACGGGTTCTCCGATTACCAACAATGGGGCGACCCGTTCGGGCAGCCGCTCGAGGGTGAGATGCTGGACGGTACCATCGCCATGCATACCGTCGACTGGCTGGAGAACAAGGCCCCGAGCCTCGACCAGCCCTGGCTGCATGTGAGCAGCATGATCAACCCTCACGACATCATGTACTTCTACTCGGACGCCGAAGCGGAGTGGGAGCACTTTACGCCAAGCATGCAGGCCAAGCTCACGACGGCCCAAAACCTTGGCTTCTTCAGGGACTGGGATCCAGAATTGCCGGAGAATTTCCATGACGATCTCTCGCAGCAGCCAATGGGCGTGCACTCGTACAAGGAGAACGTTGCACGAGTCTATGGCGCGCCTCCGGATGACCGCGAGGATCTTTGGAAGAACCGTCGCAACTACCTGATCAACTGCATGCGCCTCGTCGATATGGAGTTCCAGAAGATCCTGGACGCGATGGATCGCCAGAATCTCTGGGAGAACACCGTCGTCATCTACACCAGCGACCATGGCGAGATGAACGGCGCGCACCGGATGCACCAGAAGGGGGCGATCCACTACGACGAGGCGGCCGTCGTCAATTTCACCGCCGTCGTGCCGGACGGTCCGCAGGGCAAGCGCACCAGCTCTGTTGGCTCGCACCTCGATCTCGTGCCTACGCTCCTCGACTTCGCGGGTGTCAGCGAGGCGGAGATGTACCAGCACTATCCGCAGCTCAAGGGGCGCTCGATGTTCCGCTCCATCATGAACCCCGACCGGCCGGGCCCGCGCGGATCCGTCGATCAACCTGGAGACGGTGCGTTGTACTGCTGGGACGGCATCAACATGCTCGACCCGCAGTGGAATGTGTCGGGCGCGATGGGAGAGCTGACGGATCTCGGCCTGGAGGAAGAAGGAAACCGGAAGGCGCTCGTGGAGACCGGCAGCAAGTATGGCGCGCCGGACTTCGGGCGACGGACGTTCTACCGCGCCGTCGTCGACGGGCAGTACAAGCTGGTCCGCTGGTTTAGCCCGCGCGAATACGGCCGCTCGGCGAACGTCGACGATCTGTATGCCTGGAGCGATGTGACGATGCACGATCTGGTAAACGACCCGGGCGAGATGGAGAACATCGGCAACCGGAACCACCCGAAATACGACCCGAAGCTGGTTGAGCGGATGCTCGGGAAGTTGAACGCGTTGATCCAGCAGGAGCTTGGCGACGATGAGTGCCCATTCGACCTGGAGATGTTCGGCACGCAGGATGTGACGTACCAGACACCATAGCCCCATGGGCTCGCGTGCCTGACGTCAACGGGCAGGTTGGGGAGGACGTATCGATGTGGAACGCGCTTCAGGAGATCCTGGATACGGCTTTCGGGACCGTCGATACCGACCTGAACGCGGCGCAGATGGCCATGCGGGCGGTGATCACCTTCGTCGTGACCGTCGCCGTGATCCGGATCGGCAGCAAGCGGTTGTTCGGCAAGGGCACCGCGTTCGACACGGTGGTGGCGATCATGATCGGCTCGGTGATGAGCCGGGCGATCACCGGGTCTGGCTCCGGAACGATGCTGGCAACCTGGGCGGGCGGCCTGACGCTGATCCTGATGCACTGGGGCCTGGCCTGGCTGGCCTACCGCGTCGATTCGTTTGGCCCGCTCATCAAGGGGCATGAGGTGAAGCTGGTCCAGGATGGCGAGGTGCTGGAGGAGGGGATGCGGGAGACCGGAACGACCCCGCGCGATCTCGCCCGCGCGCTGCGGGAGAGCGGAGAGGTCCCGGACGTCTCGGGGATCAAGCTCGCATACTTGGAGCGCGATGGCAGTATCAGCGTCGTGCCCGGATCCTCCGGGCCGAAGATCCTGGAGGTCTCCGTCGAGGATGGTGTCCAGACCGTCCGGATCGCGCTGGAGTAATTAGCCGTCTCGCAGCCATTCAAGCATGAAAGTGACGAGGTCCATGCCGTCATCGCCGCCCCGCTCGTAGACCAGGGCGATCCGCCCGTCGGGCAGGAGCGCCATGTCG
>CAZVAA010000147.1:0-6996 GCA_964624125.1 uncultured Sphaerobacteraceae bacterium
TCGGCGTCCGCGCGGTGATCGCGGAGAGCTACGAGCGGATCCACCGCTCGAACCTGGTCGGCATGGGCGTCCTGCCGCTGCAGTTCAAGCCCGGTGAGAATGCGGAATCACTCGGCCTGACCGGCGAGGAGACGTTCTCCATCACCGATCTCGACGCGAAGATCGCGCCGAAGGCGACCCTGACCGTGACGGCCACCCGGCCGGATGGCTCGACGTTCGACTTCGAGGCCATCGCCAGGGTCGACAGCAAGGTCGATGTTCGCTACCTGCGCAACGGCGGCATCCTGCCGGCCGTGCTGCGGAGCCTGCTGGACGCATAACCCAGCGCGAAACGAGGCCGCCCCGGAAGCATCCGCTTCCGGGGCGGCCTTTTACGTTCCCGGTGACGGTTACGGCATCGGAGACGCTAGGCGGGTATTTGCGCAAGCGAAGCCAGCACATCCGAGGTCGTCGTGATCTCCGCGAACTCGTCGTGCAGGCTCGCGATCGAGACGGCATGGATGACATCCGCTGTCCACAGCTTGCCGTCCGGACCGGTGCGGTCGTTGGCGGCGCACGCGTCCTCGACCAGCACCGTCGAGAAGCCGAGGTTGCCCGCCATGCGGACCGAAGTGCTCACACAGTGATTGGTCGTCAGTCCGGCCATGACAACGCGTTCGATGCCATGGTCCCGCAGCCACTGCTCGAGACCCGTACCGATAAAGGCACTGTTCACGCTCTTGGTGAAGACCGGTTCGCCCTCGCGAGGCTCCACCTCCGGTGCGGGGGCATTCCCCGGCAGTTCCGGTCGCAGGGGTGAAGACGGGTTCACCGAGTTGTGATGCACGTGAACCACGGGCATCCCGTACTCGCGCCAGGCGGTCAGCAGGCGTCCGGCGTTGGTCTCGGCATCCGGGTTGTTGCGCGGTCCCCAGTAGTCATCGTCTCGCAAGCCTTGCTGGATATCGATCAGGATCAGGGCGGTGTTGGTATCCGGCGGTGTCATGGGCGTTGAATCCTCCGCTCGCGTCTGCAGTTGTCGTGTGGGTCCCGACGCATGATACGGCAATGCCCCGCCAAATGGGAGAGGGTGCCGGGAATGTCCGTCTGGTACTATCGATGACGGCTATGGACCTGGTGGCCGGGATGGCGGGCAGGTCGACGGGGGAGGGACCGAGAGGATGCAGGAACGGCGAATCGAGATCGCGGCGATGGTCGGCAGTGTCCGGCGCCAGTCCTTCAACCGCGGGCTGATGCGCACGGCCATGCTGTTGCAGCCCGATGACTCGCGCATTATCGAGGCGAAGGTCAATACGCTGCCTTTTTTCAATCCCGATTATGGTGCTGGCGAAGACATCCCGCTCGTGGAAGACTTCCGGAGCATCCTCCAGCAGGCAGATGCGATCCTGATCTGTACCCCCGAGCACGCATCCTCGGTGCCCGGCGTGTTGAAGAACGCGCTCGACTGGGCCGCCGTGCCGGTGGGACGGTCGGTGCTGCGAGGCAAGCCGGTGGCGATTGCCGGCGCTTCGCGTGGGCGGTCCGGAACGGTTCGCGCCCAGATGCACTTGCGGCAAATCCTGCCGTCGATGGGGGCGGTGGTGGTTCCTGAGCCGGAGGTGCTCGTCACCTTTGCCGAGGACAAGTTCAACCAGCTGGGCGAGCTGACCGACCACACCTCCCGTGAGCAAATGGGACAATTGATCGAGCGCTTGCGGGACTGGGCGATCCTGCTTCGCGACCAGCGCTAGGCACCGGCGAACGCATCTGCGTTACTCCTCCAGCCGCTCGTTGAGGAGCATCAGGACGGCGGCTTCTTCCGGGGGCAGGTTGCGCAGATTGTCCGAGAGCTCCTTGCCGGCACGCTGGCGGATCGTTTCCACCGTGTGCCCGTCGAGATAGGCATCGATGACCGCCGGGTGGACATAGCATTTGCGACAGATCGCGACGGTGTTCCCGAGGCGGCCGGCGACGTTCTCGATCGCGCGAACGACGTTCTCCTTCGCGGCGGCATCGGTATCGACGTCCTCGAACCCCGAAAGCGCCTCGGCTGCCAGCACGGTGCCGGCCCACGTCCGGAAGTCCTTGGCGGTGAAGTCCTTCCCGCTGATCTCCTTCAGGTAGTCATTCACATCGCCGGAGTCGACCGACTGCCGGGTCCCTTCATCATCAACATACTGAAAGAGTTCCTGTCCTGGCAGTTCCTGGCTGCGGCGGACGACATTGGCGAGCCGTTTGTCGTGCAATTCGACCTCGTGGTCGATCCCTGACTTTCCCCGGTAGCTGAAGGTGACGGTCGAGCCGGAGATATCGGCGTGGCGGTCCCGCATGGTGGTCAGGCCGAAGGATTTGTTCTCCTTCGCATACTGGTCATTGCCGATGCGGATCAGGGTCGTTTCGAGCAGGCGGACGATCGCCGCGAGGATTTTCTCGCGGGGAAGGCCGTGTTTGCCAAGGTCGGCATCGACCCGTTTGCGGATCTCCGGCAGGGCCTGGCCGAATTCGATCATGTGCTCGTACTTGGTTTCGTCCCGCACCTCGCGCCATTTGGGATGATAGCGATATTGCTTCCGGTTGCGGGCGTCACGTCCCGTCGCCTGGAGATGGCCGTTGGGCGACGGGCAGATCCAGACATCGGTCCACGCTGGCGGGATCGCGAGCGACTTGATCCGCTCGAGGGTGCGCTCGTCGGTGATCTTCTCCCCTTTGGCCGAACGGTAGAAAAAGCCCTTGCCGGCACCGTGCCGGGTGATCCCCGGTCGGGTGTCGTGTACATAGCGGAGACCGGCCTCTTCGGCCGATTGCTCCGGGTCAGGTGTGTTCACGCTTGCCATCGGATTCGTGCGTCCTCGAGTCGTTGTGTCGGTGGACAGGCCGGGGTGTCCCGGCATCGCCCTGAACGCAGAACCGGTGCCAGATAGCAAGAAAGCGGCGGGCATTGCGCCCGCCGCTCCCTGAACTTGTCTTCGACGTGTAAAGCTGGTCTAGAACTCGGCGGCGAAGATGACGAACACGCTCGGGATCGTCAGGAGGATCGAGGCCGCCAGCACCCACCAGAACGCCTTGCGCTCGCGAACGGCGCCCTCCGAGGTGAAGTTGATCGCGATCACGCGGAGACCGTTGAGCGTGTGGTAGATCACCGCGCCGACAAGCATGATCTCCATCGGGATGATGAAGAGATGCGAGTAGAACTCGACGGTGTGGTCGTAGACATCGCGGCCGAGGCCGATCAGCATGATGTCGAGGATGTGCACGAGCAGGAAGAAGAGGATGCCGGCCCCGGTGACGCGGTGCAGGATCCATGCGTACTGCCCGACATCGCCGTTGTAGATCGGCACGATGCCGTCACGCAGTTGCCGCACTACCCAGACGATCAGGGCGATGACGGCTACGTAAGTCGCGGCGGCAAAGACGTAGAGCGACCACCCGAGCAGGTCGCCGATCCACATCTGGCCGGCCAGGGGACCGGTGTTGTCCCGCGCCATCTCGGCGTCGAAGCTGACGACGTTGACCGTGCCGAGGATGGTGAAGAGACCGCCGAAGATCCAGATCGAGGCGTAGGCGATCTGGCGCCAGCCGAGATTCTTGATCAGGTCGGTGGCGATGGTGCGCATACCGATCAGGCCGTGCCACAGCGCCGCGAAGAGCAGGACGAGGTCGAAGGTGCGCCAGAGCGGGTTCGCCCAGCGGTTCTCGACGAAGTCGAAGGTCGTTTCCGACGGGGCATTGAGGTAATGCGTTACGAAGACGTGGCCAAGCGCGAAGAAGACGAGGACGACGCCAGAGATGCGCAGGAAATACCACATGGCGCGTTCGCTGCCGGGAATGACCCCGGTTCCGGCACTTCTGCGCTTTCGTTGCATCGAGACTGTGCTCATGGTGTAGGTGTCCTCCCTCGGCGCCTGATTGCCCCGTCCCCACGGTGCTGGGCTCGCGTCGCGTCACGCTCCATCGAAACATGGAACCATGCCGCGAGTTTGTACCGTCAAATGCTATGCATCATTGTACGCTCATGACGTGATCGTGGAAAACGAAATACGGCTATGATTCCGGTTCTTTCGCGTCATCATCGTCTGTCGGCGGCTCCGGTCGCAGCCCGGTGAGTGCGCCGAGGTTCTTCATCACCAACGCATCATGCCCGGGATCGGACGGTCCGATGCTGCAGACACCGCCGAAGCACATTCCCAGCTCCTCGACGACCTCCCCGTTCTCGACCAGCAGGTCGCGGTTGAACGCTTCGCGCACTTTCGCCTCGGTCGCGTCGTCGGTGTCGCGGGTATTGCCGTCGGCATCGATGTAGCCGACCGTCCTGTCTGTCATCTCGTCCTTCAACAGGTACCAGTCCTTCTCATTCCTGTTCTTGTCGTTTCCATTCACCGGAGCGCCCGCCTTCCTTTGATTCGAGCTGGATGGCGTCGATCGTCATGCCACGGTCGATTGCCTTGAGCATATCGTAGATCGTCAGGCCAGCGGCGCTGACGGCGGTGAGCGCTTCCATCTCGACACCGGTCTTGCCAGCGGTGTGGACCTCGGCGGAAATACCGACGCTGTCGTCCGCCAACTCGAAGTCGACCGTGACCTTCGTGAGCATCAGCGGGTGGCACATCGGGATGATGTCGTGCGTTTTCTTTGCGGCCATGATCCCGGCGATCCGCGCGACGCCAAGGACATCGCCCTTGTCGGCGCGGCCTTCGCGCACGACGGCGAGCGTGTCCGGCGCCATGTGAACGCGCCCGCTGGCGACGGCGATCCGTTTGGTGTCCGGCTTCGCGCCGACATCAACCATCCGGGCGCTGCCGCGTTCATCGAAGTGGGTGAGGTCGCCGACGCCGGGTTTGCGCTGGCTCATGAGTCGTTCTCCTTAAAGATCATCGGGAAGGCTTCCGGCAGCATGGCTTCGAGATCCGGGCATTTTTCGACGATGGTCGCCCGGGCGTCGTCAATGGGTTCCTGGAAGAATGGCGTCTCGTCGTAAACGACACCGGGCTCGGCCGTATCGAGGTCCGGCTCCACCGCCGCGGCGTATTCCACGGCTCCAACGACGCTGTCATGCAGGTCCCATCCATGCCCCTGCGGCTGGATCGTCTCCATCCGGCTCAGCCAGGGGTCGGTGCTCCCGACCGTCCCCGCGTTGATAAACAGGGATGCCGCCTCGGTGGTTTCCGAAAGGTAGGATTCCGTATCCTCGCAGGCCTGCGCGGCGGCGACGCGCTCGTGGTTCCAGGTCAGGCCCCAGGCGACGGCGAGAAAGACCGGCACGATGGCCACCATCAGCACGGTATAGATATCCCATTGCCTATACTTGCGCATATCGTTCGTCTGTCTCCTGGTCCGGCCGGACTCTGCGCCCGGCGCGGTGCCGGTTCATCATAGAGGATGCCCCGATTCCGTGAACATGTCGACGCAGGTCATCCTTGTTCGCCATGGGAAGCCGCTGATCGATCCCGATCGCCCGGCAGCTGCGTGGCAGTTCGACAAGGACGCCGCCGGTGACGTCGAACAGCTGGGCCGGCTGATCTCGACGTTCGACGCAGATGTCGTCATCACCAGCGCCGAGCAGAAAGCCATCGCTACCGGTGAGGCCATCGTCCACCAACTTGGCGTTGCGGCGCACGCCGATGAACGCCTCGGCGAGCAGGGAGCGGGGACGGTGCCGTGGATCGAGGCGCCGGTGGAGTTTCGCGCGGCGGTCGAGCGGCATTTCCGTGAGCCCGGCCGCCGCGTGCTCGGCGATGAATCTTCCCTGGAAGCGGCAACCCGGTTTGCCAGGGCGGTCGACATGGCCCGAACACGCGGCAGGTTGCCGGTGATCGTGACGCACGGCCGGGTCATGAGCGCATATGTCGCGCAGGTGACGCAGACGGATGCATGGACGTTCTGGAGTGCCCTGCGCATGCCGGATGCGTTCCTGCTGGATCTGGAACGCCGTGCCTGTCGGCGTATCGGGAAGGAATCGAACGCATGAATTCGAGTACGCGAATCACCGCGGCGATCGTCGCCGGGTTGCTGCCGGCGGTCGTCGCCTTCATCGTGATGATGGTCATCAACGGCAACATCGGCGCATCGCTCGTGACCGCCGCGATCATCGGGGTCGGGATGGCGATCATCAGTTGGGTGCGCTACGGCTCACGACCGCCCCGGTAATGCCATGCCGGTGGTCGCGCTGCTAGCTGCCGACGTCCAGCACCGCGACCCGGTTGGTGAGGATCCCGATGCCGGCGATCTCGATCCGGACGATGTCACCCTCCCTGAGCGTGAACTCGTCAGGCGGCACGATGCCGGTACCGGTCATCAGGAACGCGCCGTCCGGGAAATCGTTGCCGCGGAAGAGCCACGACGCGAGATCGGCGGGTTTCCGGTGGAGGTCTGCCGTCGAGGTCTCTCCGCGGAACACGTCGCTGTCATCCCGCTCGATGGTGAGCGTGATCGCAAGGTCGCCCGGGTTCTCCAGTTCGTCAGCGAGCGCGACGACCGGCCCGAGCGCGGCGCTGCCGGCATAGATCTTCGCCTGCGGCAGGTACAACGGGTTCTCGCCCTCGATCGAGCGCGAGGAGACGTCGTTGCCCACCGTGTACCCGACGATCTCACCATGCCGGTTCAGCACCAGCGCCATCTCCGGTTCGGGGACATCCCATCCGGAGTCGCTGCGGATCGTGATCGTGCCACCGGGGCCGGCAACGCGGCGCGGCGTCGCCTTCAGGAAGATCTCCGGCCGGTCGGCATCGTAGATACGGTCGTAAACACTCTTCTCCGTCGATTCCTCCATCCGGGCATCGCGGCTGCGTTTGTAGGTGACGCCCGCCGCCCAGACTTCCTGCTCGTCCAGCGGCACCAGGAGCTTGACCCTGGCGATATCCAGGGGGGCGGTGCCTGACTCACGGACGGCCTTGACCAGGTCGGATATCTCGCTGGCGCGACGCTGCAGGACCTGCTGCATGGTGGCGAAGCCGGAATCTTCCGGGAACGGGTATATGCGGTCGTCTTCAAGCAATCCGAGATGCGGCTGACCATCTTCCA
>CAZVAA010000148.1:0-1640 GCA_964624125.1 uncultured Sphaerobacteraceae bacterium
CCGATCAGGGTCACGAAGATCAGGCCACCGAGCAGGTTCCCGACCAGCGAGGGCAGGAAGCTGCGAAGGAACCAGTCCATGACGGTGATGTCCGCGCCGAGGAACATCCCCATGAACACCTCCGATGACGAGATCACGACGTGGATGAATTGCCCCAGCACGATCAGCGAGGCGATCATCCAGATAATCGCCAGCTGGGAGCCGATCCCCTTGGCGGAGATGAGGAGCCACGTCAGCGTGGTCATCAGCCAGCCGGCGAAGATGCTCTTGATGAAGGCGGTTTCGAGGTCATAACTGACCTTGTGTACGGCGAGTTGTCGCATCTCCTCGGCAGAACTGCCCGCAAGGACATCGCCGCGCGAGATGAGGTATCCGAAGACGATCGAGCCAAGCAGGTTGAACACGAGCGTCAGGCCCCATAGCTTCCCGAGTTGGTAGATCGATCCGCGTTGCTTCACGACGGCTACGACCGGAATCAGGAAGTTCTCGGTAAAGAGCTCGGTTTTGCCGATCAGGAGAATCACGAACCCGATCGGGAACAGCAGCGCGCCGAGCAGCAACCCCAGCGAAGGCTCGTTGATGCTGCCACCCATCGAGGCGGATGCGACGACCATGGCGACGGCGCCGAAGCTGACGCTCATGCCGCCCGCGAATGATGTAATCGCATGCCCACGGGTTGGGCGAATAAGACGCTTTGCCCCCAGCTTCGAGGCTTCGTCGACGATCTTGGGAGATTCTTGCCCGAGATGGGCGGTTTCGTCCTCCAGTTTCTGGGCATCGTGATCCAATGGAAGATCCGCGATGCGTATGGTTCGTAGCTTCCGTGGTGTCTGTGTCACGGCCATAGGCGTGCACACTCCTGTAGCTGTCATACAAGCGCGGCCCGTTTCATGAGGTCGGGTCCGCGCCGACGTCGCCAGTTGCTTGCCACCCGAAATGAGAGAGGCAACCGGCGTTGGTCGGTTGCCTCTCGCGCCGGGTTGGTCCGGCGAAACAGCGTGTGAGATTAGTCGCCCTCGACATGGATGTCAAGGAGAGGGATGACGTTGCGGCCAGGCTCGTGCACCAACGCACCAAACATACGGTGGGTGCGCACAACGGATGGCCGGTTCCGGAGCAGGTCAGTCCGGGAGCCGCTCCGCAAGCAACTCGGCGATGTGCCGCACCTTCAGGGGACGACCGGACGCATCGGCGCCGCCCCGCAGGTGCATGATGCAGCCCTGGTTGTCGGTCACCACGACGGTCGCGCCGGTCGCCTGGGCGTTGTCCAGCTTGCGGTTCATGAGCCGCTCGGCGACCTTCGGGTGCTCGATGCTGAACGACCCGCCAAACCCGCAGCAGAACGTGTTCTCGGCCAGTTCGGCGATCTCGTCTCCCATCACCTGCTCGATCAGGTAGCGCGGTTCCGGCCCCAGCCCGAGGGCATTCAGTCCCTGGCAGGAGTCGTGGTAGGTCACGGTTCGCCGGGAGCCATCCTTCGCCGCCAGGCTCCCGGGCTCCAGCTTCGCGACGTTGACGAGGAATGACGTGAAGTCCATCACCTTGCCGGCGAGGCTCTCCGCGCGGGGCAGGATGTCCGGGTCGTCGCGGAACAGGTGCAGGTAGTCCTGCGCCATCATCGCCACGCAGCTCGCGCTGGG
>CAZVAA010000148.1:1740-3244 GCA_964624125.1 uncultured Sphaerobacteraceae bacterium
GCGGGCAGGCTTCGCCACTTCGTCTGCCGGTTCAGGATCGGCGCCTTCTTCGCCCGGATAAAGCGCGTGCCGCGCGTCAGCGGCAACTGGGCCCGTGCGCCGATCTTCAGCAGGACATTGGCGGCGCTTGGCCGGGACCATGCGGAGAGGATGACCTGCTTCGCCCGCTTCATGCCCTGCTGCTCGACGACCATCTTCCGGACGTCCAGGATCTGTCGTGGCAGGGGAATGTCGACCGGGCACACGACCTCACAGGCGTTGCAGGAGAGGCAGAGACTCTGCGGACCAGCGGCGGCATCGATCCCGTGCATGAATGGCGTGACCACGAGGCCGATCGCGCCCGAGTAGATATGCCCGAAGACATGCCCGCCAACCTCGCGATAGGGCGGGCAGACGTTCGCGCAGGCGGCGCAACGAATGCAATGCAGCGCCTCGCGGAACTCCGGCAGGTCGCGCATGGTGCGGCGACCATTGTCGACTAGTACGAGGTGCTGCTCGTGGCCGGGGCTGGGTCCCTGGATGAACGTTGTATAGACCGTCAGCCGCTGGGCGGTCGCGCTACGGGCAAGCAACCGCAGCTGCGTCATCGCATCCTCGTATGTCGGCACGATCTTCTCGATCCCCGCAAGGACCACATGAACCGGTGGGATCGAAGAGGTGAGCCGACCGTTTCCCTCGTTGGTGACCATCATCACGGTGCCGGATTCGGCGATCAGCGCGTTCGCGCCCGTGATACCCATGCCCGCCTCGAAGAAGACATCGCGGATGGCATCCCGCGCGGCGTGGACCTGCTCCTCGACGTTGTCGCGGGAGATCTCCCGTTCCAGCCGCTCGCTGAAGACCTCACCGACCTGTTGCCGGGCGAGGTGGATCGCCGGCATCACCATATGACTGGGACGCTCCCCCCGCAGCTGGACGATCCACTCGCCGAGGTCGGTCTCCACCGCCTCGACGCCGTCTTCGGTGAGGACCTCGTTCAGCTCGATCTCCTCGGAGACCATCGATTTCGACTTCGCGACCAACTTCACGCCGCGCTCGATTGCGAGGTCGCGGACGATCCGGGTAGCGTCGTCCGTGTCTTCCGCGAAATGGACGATCGTTCCCGCGGCCTTCGCGGCAGCGACAAACTCGTCGAGGTAGTGATCGAGGTTGTCGATCGCCTCGGTTTTCGCCGCTTTCATGCGACTGCTCAGGGCGTCGAAATCCACATCTTGCATCACATTGGCGCGTGATTCCCGCCAGGATTGCTGGAAGGTGGTCAGGTTGCGCGAGAGCTGGGCATCCGCAATGGCGTTGGCGTAGCGTTGTTCGAACGTGGTTTCCGGCTCGCCATGCGAGGTATCGATGGCCATGCACGGGCTCCTTTGATGGGTATCGCCTGGGCGGCCACGGTGGGCCGTTACGATCGTTCGGTGGTCTCGGGTACGAAGATGACATGCATCGCCGACGGCCCCTGAACGCCGATGGTCAGCTGGCGCTCGATGTCCGCCGTCCGGCTTGGGCC
>CAZVAA010000148.1:3344-6942 GCA_964624125.1 uncultured Sphaerobacteraceae bacterium
TCGAGCATCTTGCCGGCGTTGATGTCCATATCCGGCTCCTGCTTGCGATACAGGTCAGAGTTCGTTGCGATCTTGATCGACGGCGAAGGCTTGAACCCGAACGCCGAGCCCCGACCAGTGGTAAAGCAGACGATGTTGCAGCCGCCTGCCACCTGCCCGGTGACGGAGACCGGGTCATACCCGGGCGTATCCATGTGGACGAAGCCTCGCGTGCTAATCCGGTCGGCATAGCCAACGACATCGGTCATCGGCGTCGTCCCAGCCTTGGCGATCGCGCCAAGCGACTTCTCGTAGATGGTCGTCAGCCCGCCGAGCTTGTTCCCGGGGGAGGGATTGTTGTCGATCTCGGTGCCGAACATCGACGTGTAGTCCTCCCACCAGTGGATCTTGTCGACCAGCTTCTGCCCGACCTCCTCGGAGACGGCGCGACGGGTGAGCAGGTGCTCGCCGCCATACACCTCGCTGGTCTCCCCGAGGACGACCGTGCCGCCCTGCCGGACGATCTCGTCCGCCGCGCGGCCGAGCGCCGGGTTCGCGGTGACGCCGGACCATCCGTCCGACCCGCCGCACTGCAGCGCCAGCACGAGCTCCGATGCCGGGACCGGCTCGCGCTGCGCCTTGTTCGCTTCCGGCAGCAACTGCTTGACCGCCTCGATTCCGGCCTCGACGGACTTCCGGAACCCGCCATCCTGCTGGATCGTCAGCACCAGCGGCTGGTGGCCGTTGAGCGAGGTGTTCGCGATCATGTCTTCCGGCTGGTTTGTCTCGCAGCCGAGGCTGAGGATGATGTAGCCGCCGATATTCGGATGATCGACGATACCTGCCATCGTCTTCTGGAGCAGGTCGAGGTAGTCAGAGCCGTAATGCGCGCCACACCCGCCCTTGGTCGGGAAGCCGATGACCCCGTCGACGTTCGGGAACTGGTCCATGATCGGGTTGTCGCGGAAGTAATCGGCGACGCGGCGGGTCGCGGTCGAGGAGCAGTTCACGCTGGCGAGGATGGCGACGTAGTTGCGTGTGCCGATCCGGCCATCAGCCCGGCGGTACCCCATGAACGTCCGCCGCTCGGCCTCCGGCACCATCTCGACCGGCTCGTAATCCGCCGAGAAGGCGTAGTCGAGATCGAGCTCGCCCTGATGCACCTCGACATTCTGCGAGTGCACATGTTGCCCGGCGGAGATATCCACCGAGGCGAAGCCGATGATCTGCCCGTAACGGCGGATCTCGGCGCCCTTCGGGATGTCACGCAGGGCGACCTTGTGCCCGGGCGGGATCATCTGCGCGACCTTCAGCTCGCCGTCCTCCATGACCAGCGTGGTACGGGGGAGGAGGGCGGTCTTGGCAATACCGACATCGTCGCGTGGATCAAGGCGCACGGCGACATCGTCAAACGCGGTGCGTCCGCGGTTGGCGGTGCCAAGCAAGGGGGTAGAACGACGGGCCGGTTCCATAACGAGTCCTTCCGTAGGATTAGCGGGCGGTCAGGCCGCCATCGATGACCATTTGCGCCCCGGTGACGTAGGCGGCTTCATCCGAGGCAAGGTAGAGAGCGAGCGGCGCGATCTCATCCGGTCGACCCATGCGGCCGATCGGCTGGCGGGCGTGGAGCTGCTTGCGCGTCTCCTCGACCTCGCCGGCGTGATAGCGCTGGAGATAGGCCTCAACGAACGGCGTCTCGACCGTGCCCGGGCAGATGCAGTTGCAGCGGATTCCCTGGTCGACGTAGTCCATCGCGGTCGATTGCGTCATCGAGATCACCGCCCCCTTGGTCGTGCCATAGGCGAAGCGCCGGGCCACGGCGACCTGTCCGGCGATCGACGCGATATTGATGATCGCGCCGCCCTTCGGCTCCTGCGCCAGCATCTGGTTCACCGCGACATGCGAGCAGTGGTAGACGCCATGCACGTTGACGGACATCAGGCGAGCGAAATCGTCGGGTCCGGTTTCGGTCAGGTTCCCGACCATGCCGATCCCGGCGTTGTTGACGAGGATGTGCAATGCCCCCGCCTGGTCCACGATCTGGCGAACGGCTGCCTCGGCTGACGTCATGTCAGTGACATCCAGATGAACAGCAAACGCCTTGCCTCCGGCGTTGGTGATCTCGTCGGCGACGCCCTGCGCCGCCTCATCGTTGATGTCGCCGATTGCGACCGTGGCGCCCTGCGCGCCATAGAGCAAGGCGATTTCCCGGCCGATGCCGGATCCGGCGCCGGTTACCAGCGCGGTCTTGCCATCCAGTCTGAACACCGTACTCCCCGTTCTTTCCACTCGTCGCGAATTGCGCTGCGAAAATTGTATACAAAATGCCGGTGCATTGAAAGTCAGGTGGACACCCTCAAATGTGCACCTCGGAAACCCGATGGATATATAAATCGTGAGACGCGCCGCGCTTGCGTGATGTCGCGCCATGTCCGTGTGTGATCGTTGCAGGAGAGCCGAAGTGCAGAGATTTGTCAATCGGGTTGTGTTCGTGACCGGTGGCGGCCACGGAATCGGGCGCGCGACGGCCCGTCGACTCGCCAGTGAGGGCGCAACGGTCGCCGTGGCCGATATTGACATGGATGCGGCGGAGCGGGTATCGGCGGAGATCAGTCAAACCGGCGGGACGGCGATGACGATCCAGTGCGATATCACCGATGCCTCGTCGGTGGATGCGGCGATGGCAACATGCGTCGACCGGTTCGGGCGTCTCGATGTCGTGGCCCATACAGCCGGTGGAGGCCGGCATGAGCCGTCGTTCGAAGAGGCCGCCGACGATGCGTTCGTGGAAAACCTCGATCTCAATTACATGGGATCCGTGCGAGTTGTTCGGGCGGCGTTGCCACACTTGTCGCGTTCCGGATTTGGCGGGAACGCGGTGCTGGTTGGCTCCATCAATGGCCAGCTTGCGCTGGGTGGGCATGCGTACTCGGCGGCGAAGGCTGCGTTGTCGATCCTGGTCGCGAATCTCGCGACGGAATATGGCGGGCAGGGCCTGCGGTTCAACGTCGTCTCGCCGGGAACCGTGCGGACCCGCGTCTGGGATAACCAGCAGGATGCACTGGAGCGCCTGCAACGCGGGTATCCGCTGGGCCGAATCGGCGAGCCCGAAGATATCGCCGCCGCGATCGCCTTTCTCGCCTCGGACGATGCTGCCTGGGTCACGGGCGTCACGCTTCCGGTCGATGGCGGCATGCTGACCGGACCACGGGCGCTCCTCTTTCCGGAAGGCCACGACGAGTCGTAGGGCTCGTCGCAGTCAAAGGAGCTCCAGCGCGGGGCTGTCGGGATAGAGCAGCTCGACGCGCTCTTTCAGCCATCCCTGTTGGTCCCGTGAAAGGCGAGGGATCATTCGTTTGAGGTCGGCCGCGTCCTTTTCGCGGTGTGGTATGCGCGATTTGTAGAGCAGTTGCACCTCCGGCGCGAGAATGGGGATGCCGCTGCGTACATCGTCGAGATCGGCGATGCGTCCGGTGATGCGGCCGTCGCGGGGGAAGATCCAGTTCTCGCCGTCGGTGCGCATCACCATGAACTCGAACCACCATGTGTCCGAGTCCTCCGGACGGCACCAGATATCCCGCGTCTCCGGAGGCAGGGTTTCCCCGGGATGCCAGGTGCG
>CAZVAA010000149.1:0-6935 GCA_964624125.1 uncultured Sphaerobacteraceae bacterium
AGGCGCCACCGCATTTCGACCGGTTGGTGCTGCTGGCCGAAGACGACCGGGCCGCACGCATCGATGCGTGGAAGAATGGCGATGTCGATATCGTTTTTCCGGTCGGGGCGACCGAGCTCGACTCCGCGAACGTCTGGGGCGAGGAGGGAACGCTCTTTGCCGCCCAGGCGCCCGTCGCGATGTTCGCCGCGTTCAACTTCGCGAACCCGGCGAACGCCACCGCCGACATGATGCGCGATCCGGCGCTGAGACAGGCGCTGACGCTCGCGGTCGACCGTAAGCGGTATGCGCGCGAGGTGTTCCACACGTTCATCGATGAGTCGAAGGCGGGAACGGTCACGCAGCCGTGGGCACACGCCCCTGGAGCGAGCAACCCGGCGCGCAACATCGAGGAGGCGAACCGGTTGCTGGACGAGGCCGGGTGGGTCGACTCCAACCGCGACGGGATGCGGGAGCATCCGTCCGGAAACGTGCTCGATCTCTGGTGCATCGTCTCCAGCGAAGAGCGACCCGAGTTGCTGGCGTTGCTCGAATTGCTGGGGGATGACTTCGCTCAGATCGGGGCACGGCTGACGATCCAGCATATCGAGCCGGGAGAGTTTGACACCCGCTGGGTCGAGAACCGGACCTACGACATGATCGCGTACACGCTGGTGCAGTACCCGGCATTTGCCGAGTTCGATCTCTACGGGACAGCGTGGGACATCCGCGTCAACCCGCGCGGGTGGAATCCGGGCGGTTACAGCAATCCGGTCGTGGACGAGGCGATCGGGGAGTACTTCGCGTCGTGGACGACTGAGGATATGAAGGCGGCGCTTGCGACGTTGCAATCTGCCGCGAACGAGGACCTGTTCGGGTTGTGGTTCGGGTTCCCGAACGATCTGGTCCTGGCCAAACCCGATATCCAGGGTTTCCGGCAGCACATGTACTTCCAGGGCTGGAACACGCGCGTGTTGTGGCGTGGTGAGTATATCGAGGTCACGCCGGAGCCGACCCCGGGCGCCACGCCGGACGCTTCCCCGATGGCGACGCCGTCGCGCTGACCCGGCGCCAATCAACGACTTCTCGAGCATCCCCACGGAGCCTGCCTCCCGGGGGTACCCATGTCCGGAGTTGCGGGACTGGCAAGCGCGGGGTCCGGTCCGCCTGCGGTAGCATGATTCCAGTATGGATATCACTGCATGAAACAGGGGAGACACCGGGTGAGCAATGAGCAATTGATCCTCGCGATCGATCAGGGTACCACGTCCAGTCGCGCCGTGTTGGTGAACCGGAACGGGCAGACGGTCGACGTCGCGCAGGAAGAGATCGACCAGATCTTTCCGCATTCAGGGTGGGTCAACCAGGATGCGAACAACATCTGGGATGTCACCCTGCGCATCACGAAGACCGTTCTGGATCGGCTCGACGGCGGCATCGGTCGCATCGCCGCAATCGGGATCACCAACCAACGCGAGACGACGGTGCTTTGGGACCGGGCCACAGGCGAGCCGGTCGCTCCGGCAATCGTGTGGCAAAGCCGGCAGACGGCCGACATCATTCGCGATATCGAGCAACGCGGGCTGGCCGAGCGATACCGTGAGATCACCGGGCTGGTGCCGGACGCCTACTTCTCGGCGTCGAAGATCGCCTGGTTGCTCGACCAGGATGCCGACCTCCGCAGGCGGGCAGAGGCGGGCGACATCTGTTTCGGGACCATCGATTCATGGCTGATCTGGAAGCTCACCAACGGC
This sequence comes from uncultured Sphaerobacteraceae bacterium, assembly GCA_964624125.1. Taxonomy (GTDB): domain Bacteria; phylum Chloroflexota; class Chloroflexia; order Thermomicrobiales; family UBA6265; genus UBA6265. The sequence goes on from CAZVAA010000149.1 coordinate 1,734, forward strand.
GCGGTCCATGTCACCGACACCTCGAACGCCGCGCGAACAATGCTCTTCGATATCCGGAAGCAAGAGTGGTGCGAGGAATTGCTTTCCGACCTGCGCATCCCGGCCTCGCTGCTGCCCAGGGTCTGCCCTAACTCCGGCACGCTGGCGGTGACGGACGAGTCTGTGCTCGGCGCGGAGATCCCGATCACCGGCTCGGCCGGCGATCAGCATGCGGCCCTGTTTGGCCAGGCATGCTTCGCGCCCGGTGAGGCGAAGAACACCTACGGGACCGGGTCGTTCCTGCTGATGCAGACGGGTCCTGAGGCGATGGCGTCATCCCACAAGCTGCTGACAACAATCGCGTGGAACATCGACGGCACGACTGAATACGCGTTGGAGGGCTCGATCTTTGTCTCCGGGGCGGCGGTGCAGTGGCTGCGCGACGGGCTCGGCATCATCTCCTCCGCCTCGGAAATCGAGGCGCTGGCGGCATCGGTCGACGATACCGGATGCGTCGCGTTCGTTCCGGCGCTGTCCGGGTTGGGCGCGCCGCACTGGGATGCGGATGCACGCGGAACCATTGTCGGTATCAGCCGGGGAACGACTGCCGCGCATATCGCACGGGCGACGCTGGAAGCGATCGCATTGCAGGCGTGCGATGTGTTGCGGGCGATGGAGTCCGACGCGGGCATCGACCTCGCCGAGCTGCGTGTTGATGGCGGCGCGGCTCAGAACGACCTCCTGATGCAGATCCAGGCAGACTTGCTCGGCGTTCCCGTCGTGCGGCCGAAGAATGTCGAGACAACGGTGCTCGGCGCGGCGTATCTCGCGGGCCTGGGCGCGGGCGTCTGGTCCGGCCGGGAGGACGTGAAGGAGAGTTGGGAAGTCGACAAGCGGTTTGAGCCCGCGATCTCGGCGTCCGATCGTGAAGCGCGCTTCGCGCTTTGGAACGATGCGATCGGGCGGGCGAAGAGCCGCTGACGGCCTGGCCTCGTGGGGGTTCCCAAGGGCGGCCACCTGCTGGCCGCCCTTGGGCGCGTCAGGCGTTGAGCTCAGCGGGGTTGAGGCGGAGTTGGGGTTCCTGCCACGCTTCGGCGTTCTCGATCACCGGCGGCTCTTCGCCGATCGCGACCATCCGGTCGATCAGGCGTTGCTTGAGCCCGTCGCAGAGTTCACGGTGGGCGTCCGAACCGGCAAGGTTGTTCAACTCATATGGATCGACCTTGAGGTCGTAGAGCGATTCCTCACGGTAGGTTGACGCTCCGGGCGCTTGCCGCCCGTTCACGTCCGTTGCGCGGACATGGTATTTCCAGCGTTTCGTGCGAATCGCCCGACCAGTTTCGCTCTCGCTGATCTGGATCAAGACTTCCTGTGGCCAGTTCGCATTCGGGTCGCGCCGGATGAGCGGCATGATCGAGCGCCCCTGCATCGTTTCTGGCACCTCGATGCCGGCGGCATCCAGCAGGGTCGGCGGGAGATCGACGAGGCTCACGAGATGCTGGAGTTGTCCTCCGCCGCTGAAACCGGGTCCGGTAAGCACGGTTGGGACGCGAATCGACGCGTCATGGCAGGAGCGCTTGTATTCGGCGTTGCGGGTGCGGAAATGACTGCCGTGGTCGGAGGTGAAGAGGACGATGGTGTCATCCTCCAGGCCGAGACTGACCAGCGCGTCCATGAGCCGACCGAAGGCTTCGTCCAGGCGCTTCACCATCCCCCAGTACCCGGCGAGGTGCTGCTGGCTCGTGCCGCCAAGCGCGGCGAGATCGGGCGGCGTCCAGCGCCCTTCGTACCGCTCTCGATAGCCAGTCGGCGCAGGATGGTCATCCAGCCGGTTGTCGTGATGCGGCTCCAGGTATGAGCAGAACAGGAAAAATGGCTCGTCCTTGTGAGTGTCGATGTAGCGAATGGCTGCGTCGGTTTGCGCGTCGACCCGGTAGCCGGGCATCTCGACCGAATCGCCGTTCTCGTCGTACATGCGGGTGCGGTAGGGCTCGGAAGCGAACTCGAGAATATTCGCGGCGAGCCAGTCCTGGTAGCCACCGCGCTCGGACTCGATGACCGGCTCGGACTCGGCAAGGTGCCATTTCCCGATGTAGCCGGTCCGATAGCCCGCATCACGAAAGAGGGTGGCCAGGTTCGGCAGGGACGGATCCAGCGGGATGCCGTTCCGCCACGTGCCGGTTGCCGTCGCGTACATCCCGGTCTGGAGGCATGAGCGCGCGGGCGCACAGACGGGCTGGCAGGTAAAGGAATTGGCGACGTGGGTCCCTGCCCGGCCGATGCGGTCGAGGTTGGGCGTGAGGTCCAGTGGGTTATGGTGCAGGCCGGTGGAGTCCCAGCGTTGCTGGTCGGTGAGAAAGACGATGACGTTCGGTTTTCGGCTCATGGAAGGCGGAAGTCCTCTCTGGGTGGCAAGGAAACGACACGCACGGGGCGCGTCTGTACCGGGATCAACTCTTCACCGCACCGGCGATACCTTCAACGAAGTATCGCTGGAGGAAGAGGAAGACGATCACGATTGGCGCGAGGCTGATGGTCGCGGCGGCGGCCATGCCGGCCCAGTCGGTAAAGAACTCTCCCTGGAACGCATAGATGCCCACGGCGAGCGTGCGGAGATCGGGGCGGGAGAGGGTCAGCACCAGCGGCTGGAGGAAGGCGTTCCAGCTGTGCATGAACTGCAGGATGATCGTAGTGGCGATGATCGGTTTCGCCAGCGGCAGCATGATCTCCCAGAAGACGCGGACGAATCCGGCGCCATCGACGATCGCCGCCTCCTCGAGCTCCTTCGGGAGTTGCGCGAAGTACCCGGCGAAGAGCAACACCATCACGACATGGGCGCCACCCGCCTGGGCGAGCGTGACCCCGGCGAGGGAATTGGCGAGTCCAAGCTTGTTCACCAGCTCGAAGATCGGGATGATGGTGTACCCCTCGGGCAGGAATACCGTCACGGCGAACAGCGCGATGATGACCTTCTTGCCGGGGAACTGGTAGCGCCCGAGCACGTACCCGATCATCGACACCGAGATGAGGACGATCAGGATCGAGCCGACGGTTACGATGACGGTGTTCAGGAAATAGGTCCCGATATTGGCGTCGGTCCACGCGCGGGCGAAGTTGCCCGGTTGCGGATCGGCGGGGATGAGGCCGAGCCCCGAGAAGATCTCGTTATTGGTCTTGAACCCGGCGCTCACCATCCACAGGAACGGGTAGATCCACCCGAACCCGATCGGCAGCAGGATGAGCGTTGTGATGATGGCGCGCAGGCGGTTCCCCCGGGTGAGGGTTTTCCACCAGGAACGCGATTCGATCCGGACGCCGGTGTAGGCGGGCGCGGTGCGGGTATTGGCAGACATGTCCACTCCCTCCTAGGACGACTTCATCGCGCTACGGGCATCGTTCGCTTTCTTCAGGCCCCAACCCTGGAGCAGGGAGAGCCCGAGCACGGTGATGCCGAAGAACAACGCGGCCGCGGACGCATATCCGAGACGCGGGATACCACCCTCGCCAAAGGCGTTGCGGTAGATGTAAACCTCCATCACCTCGCTGGCGAAGAAGGGGCCTCCTTCGGTCATGGTCTGGACGAGCCCGAAGACATTGAGCGAGCCGACGATCGTGATCAGGACGATGACGACGGCGAACGGGATCACCATCGGGAGGGTGATGTCCCTGTGCAGCGACCAGCGGTTCGCGCCGTCGATGCGGGCCGCTTCATAGAGATCCTGGGGAACGACCTGGAGCGCGGCCAACCAGTAGATCATGGTGATGCCGAACCACTTCCAGACCCAGACGCCGGCAACGGTCCACAGGGCCGTGTCCGGGTTGCCGAGGAAGTCGACGGGGACGTCGATGATGCCGGCCTGGAGCAAGATCTTGTTCGCCGGGCCGTTGAACGGGCTGAAGATGAACGTCATGACGATGCCGATGATGGCAGCGCTGGTCACCACCGGCAGGAAGAACACCGTCCGGAAAAAGGGACCGAGCTTGTAGGAGCTGTCGTTGAGCACCAGTGCGACGATGAGCGCCAGGATCACCTGCACCGGCACGGCGACCGCCATGAACATGAACGACCGGAGGTAGGCATCCCAGAAATAGGAGTCCTGGACGATCTGGCGGAAGTTGTCGAGCCCGATCCACGTCCGGTCGGAGGTGAAGCCCGACCAGTTGAGGAACGAGAAGTACCACGACATGACGGTGGGGTAGAAGGTGAACATCCCGGCCAGGATCAGGTTTGGCAGGGCGAAGAGGTAACACCACTTCGCCTTCCAGATCCGTTCCCAGAGCGATGCCCCGGTGGGTGATGTGCCTTGGTCCATCAGGCGATCGGCGCGATCAAGGGAGCCTACGGCCATGTGAGTCGGTCCTTGGTGAATTCATGGGAAAGGCTGACAAGGCACGTGCGGGCCGACATCCCGTCAGGGTCGACCCGCACGCGTGGATAGCCTGTGTCCTACACCTCGTCGTACATCTCTTCGGTGTAATCCGTCGCTGGATCCCAGTTCGAAAAGACCCAGTCGTCCTGCGAGACCTCGACGCCGTTGTCTTGCGCCGCCTTGATACGGCGCTCGAACTCGGCGCTGACGCGATCCTGCAGATCCTGCATTGCGGCCTTCGGATCGGAGAGCTGCCCGGCGAGGAGCCCCTGCACGACCTCGCCGAAGTTCGGCGTGATCGGCTGGCCCTCGAAGACCGTCTTCGCGGCTTCCGGGTTGCGAACGGCAACCATCGGACCGAGCTTCATCTGCTCATCCCAGAGTCCGAGCGCCGTCTGGGCCGCGGGATCGAGTTCCAGCGTCGACTGCGCTTCCTCGACAACGTCGGGGAAGATGGCGTTCAGGTTGCCCTGGGTCGCGCCCATCATCGCCAGCTGGCCTTCCGGGCTGCCGATGTAGGACATCATCTCGCCAGCGATGTTCGGGTACCGGCTGTCGGCGTACACCCAGGACGCATTCCCACCTGTTTCCTCGTAGGTCAACATCGCCGGATCGCCTTCGTTGGGGAGCGGTTGCGTCGCGAGACCCCATTCGAAGTCCGGATTCTCTTCTCGCCATTGGGGAATGTTCCATGGGCCTTCAAGCAACATGCCCGCAACACCCTGCGGGAACTGCCCTCGCGCTTCGGCCTCGCTCAGCGACATCGAGCCAGGGAAGATGCTGCCGTCCTGCTGCAGTGCGAGCAGGAGTTCGATCGCGCCGAGGTAGGCGTCACTGGTGTACTGGAACTCGC
>CAZVAA010000150.1:0-2017 GCA_964624125.1 uncultured Sphaerobacteraceae bacterium
AGCCGTGGCGACACGCTCTCCGTGCTTGGCGACAACTACATCGCCAACGCCACGATCCGGGTCACCACCGATCAAGGGCCCCTCAACCTTATCCGCGTTTCCGAGGACGAGGAAGGAGCGACCTGGCTGCTCGGCTCTGGCATCGAGGGGATTTTCTCCGCGAAGCTGACCGAGAGCCAGGGCGAAGCGCAGGGGTACCAGACCCTGCAGCGGGCTTCCGCGACCATGGATACTGAAAAGGGACTCGAAGAAGGCATCGCCGTCCAGTACGCGGCTCGTGTTTCCGGTGACGGAGACCTTGAACTAACACTGGTGTTCGGCAACGCCTCCCGGGTATACCGGGGGAATGAAATTCGCGACATGGATGTCGAGGTATACGGAGCCGCCTAGGCTCCAGACGCACGAACAAGGAGTGACATCAACATGGGAATTCTCGATCGCATGCAGCGGCTCGTCCGCGCGAATATCAACGACCTGATCGACCGGGCGGAAGACCCGGAAAAAATGATTGACCAGATCCTTCGGGATATGGAATCGAATATCGTCACCGCACGGTCGCAGGTGGCCGCGATGATCGCCCAGGAAAAGGAACTTGAGGCGGACCTGAACGAGACGCGCCAGCTCACAAGCGAATGGGGCGAGAAGGCGAAGCGGGCCGTCACCGCCGGCAAGGATGACCTCGCGCGCGAAGCGCTGCGCCGCAAGCGTGATAACGAGGAAAACGCGAAGGTTTACGAGCAGCAGCACCAGGTGCAACTGCAGACGGTCGACAAGCTGAAGTCGCAGCTGCAGCAGCTGGAATCCAAGTACCAGCAGACCCTCAGCCAGCGTGACTCGCTCATCGCACGGCAGCGCCGCGCGAAGGCATCGCAGCAGGTGGCCGAGTTCACCTCCACCCTTTCACCGCTGGACGCCAGCTCGGAGCTGGACCGCATGGAGCGCAAGATTCGCTCGACCGAGTCCAAGGCAGCGGCCCTGGCCGACATGGAGTCGACCTCCTTCGATGCCCAGTTCCGGGAACTGGACTACGACGTTGACATCGAGAAGGAACTGGAAGCGCTCAAGAGCGGTACCAGCGGCTCTGCCGGGCAGCTCGATGCCGGTTCTGACGAATCTGCTTCCTGACCGATAGATCTCGCGCGAATCGATTCGCGACACCGGGCGGGGATCACCACCCGCTCGGGCAGAGCGGAGAGTGATACATGGCAATCATTGACGTCATTGAATATCCAAACGAGCGTTCGGGCGAGATCGTCCACCGGGAACCCCAGGATTCGTCAGGCGAGTTCCGGCTGGGGTCGCAGCTGATCGTTCGTGAAAGCCAGCGCGCGGTCTTCTTCCGCGACGGCAAGGCGCTCGACATCTTCGGCCCCGGGCGGCATACGCTCTCCACCAACAACCTGCCCCTCCTCGGCGGCCTGATCGGCCTGCCCTTCGGCGGCGAATCGCCGTTCAAGGCCGAGGTCTATTTCATCTCGATGCGCGAGTTCACCGACATGAAATGGGGCACCTCGCAGCCGATCGTGTTCCGCGACACTGAACTTGGCATGGTCCGATTGCGCTCCTTCGGGACCTACAGCATGCGCGTCAAGGACCCGCAGATGCTCGTCTCGCAGGTCGTCGGCGCACGCGGGAGCTACACCACCTCATCGATCGAGGACTTCCTCCGGAGCGTGATTATCCAGGAGTTTATCGACATCCTGGCTGATGTGCAGACCTCCATCCTCGACCTTGCCGCGATGTCGAAGGAGGTCGCGGACGGCACTCGTGCCACGCTAGCGGACGATTTCGCGCGCTTTGGGTTTGAGCTCACCAGCTTCCAGGTCCAGGCCATTACCCCGCCGGAAGAAGTGCAGAAGCGGATCGACGAGCGATCCGGGATGGGCGCGTTGGGCGACATGCGCACCTATACGCAGTTCCAGACGGCGCAGGCGATCCGCGACGCCGCGAACAATCCGGGTTCGGGTGGCGACGGCGTCTCCACCGGCATGGGCGTCGGTGCCGGCATGGGCATGGG
>CAZVAA010000150.1:2117-6787 GCA_964624125.1 uncultured Sphaerobacteraceae bacterium
CGGCGAGCTTGCCGGGCCCCGTTTTTCATGGCTGCAAGACGCCCCGTAGAGGATCGTCCGTACGCGGTATTTCCCCGATTTCATAAGGGTTTTATGTGGTATAATTGGGCGTTAGGCTCGCTTAAGAGCGTCATCATTTTCAGGAGCCCAAACTGTGGATATTGGAAACGTCAGGGTAGCCAGCATCGAGAATGAGATGCGGCAATCCTATCTTGATTATGCGATGAGCGTCATCGTCCAGCGCGCGCTCCCGGACGCCCGTGACGGGCTCAAGCCGGTGCACCGCCGCGTGCTCTACGCGATGAGCCAGATGGCCCTGCGCCACAACACCCGCTACCGCAAGAGCGCCGGTATCGTCGGCGAAGTCATCAAGAACTATCACCCGCACAGCGACATCGCAGCGTACGACACGCTGGTCCGCATGGCGCAGGATTTCAGCCTGCGCTATCCCCTCGTCGACGGCCAGGGCAACTTCGGCTCCGTAGACGGCGACAGCGCCGCTGCAATGCGCTACACGGAAGCCAGGCTGACCGCGATCGCCGAGGAGTTGATGGTCGATATCGACAAAAAGACCGTCGATATGCGGCCAAACTACGACGCCTCGATGGAAGAGCCGACCGTCCTGCCGGGACGCCTGCCTGACCTGCTGATCAACGGCAGCGCCGGTATCGCCGTCGGTATGGCGACGAACATTCCGCCGCACAACCTGAACGAGATTTGTGACGCGATCGCGCTGCTGATCGACAACCCCGAGGTCACGCTCGAGGAGCTGCTCGAGGTCGTGCCGGGGCCGGACTTCCCGACCGGCGGCACCATCCTCGGTCGCGAGGGTATCCAGGCCGCGTATGCGACCGGTCGCGGCCGTGTCGTCATGCGGGCCAAGGCGTTCGTTGAAGAGGCGGACCGGGGCAATCGCTTCCAGATCGTCGTCACCGAGCTGCCGTACCAGGTCAACAAGGCCACCCTGCTCGAGCGCATCGCGGATATGGTGCGCGACGGGAAGATGGATGGCATCAGCGGGTTGCGGGACGAATCTGACCGCAGCGGTATGCGGATGGTGATCGAGCTCAAGCGCGATGCCCAGCCGATGAAGGTGCTGAACAACCTGTTCAAGCACTCCGCGCTCCAGCAGACCTTCGGCGTCAACATGCTGGCGCTGGTGGAACGGGGCACACAACCGCGCGTACTCACGCTGAAGCGGGCGCTCCAGGAGTACGTCGACCACCGCAAGGAAGTGATCACCCGGCGGACCGAGTTCGAGCTCGATCGGGCTCGCCGACGTGCCCACATCCTCGAAGGCCTCAAGATCGCCCTCGACAATATCGACGAGGTGATCAACACCATTCGCCGGTCCCAGACGACGGAGACGGCGAAGAAGAACCTCATGAAGGGCTTCAAGCTCTCCGAGGTGCAGGCCCAGGCGATCCTGGATATGCGTCTCGCCCGCCTGGCTGCCCTGGAGCGCCGCAAGGTCGAGGAAGAGTACCGTGAGGTCATGAAGGAGATCGCGTACCTCGAGGGGCTCCTGGCCGACCCGCAGAAGATCCTGGGGCTGATCAAGGACGACCTGCACGACCTCAAGGAGCAGTACGGCGACGCCCGCCGCACCCGCATCCAGGATGTGTCGGGTGTGCTCAGCGAGGAAGACCTGATCCCGGAAGTCGACGTGCTGGTGACCGTCACGAAGCGTGGTTACGTGAAGCGCATGGCGGACGAAGTGTATTCCGTCCAACATCGCGGCGGGCGCGGCAAGACCGGCCTCACCATGCGTGACGAGGACACGATACAGCACATCCTGAGCGCCAATACGATGGACTCGCTCCTTGTGTTCACGAACCGGGGCCGCGTGTACCAGCTGAAGGTGCATGAACTGCCGGATGCCAGTCGCACGGCGAAGGGGTTGCCGATCGTCAACGTGCTGAGTATGCAGCCGGATGAGACGGTCACGACCCTGCTCAAGGTGCGCGATTACGATCCCGAGAACTACCTCTTCTTCACGACCCGCCTGGGCCGTGTGAAGCGGGTCAGCGTCGACCAGTTCAAGTCGGTCCGATCGAATGGCATGATCGCGATCAACCTCGATGACGGGGATGAGCTGGCGTGGGTCCGCGAGACCGACGGGGACAGCGATGTGATCCTCGTCACCACTGGTGGGCAGGCGATCCGCTTCCATGAGAGTGACGCCCGCCCGATGGGACGGCCCGCTGCTGGCGTCATCGGCATCCGCATGGATGAAGGCGACTCGGTCATCGGTTTCGAGGTGATCGAGCCCGACCATGACCTGCTGGTGGTCTCCGAGCGGGGTCTTGGCAAGCGTACCGAGATCGACCAGTACCGCGCACAGGGTCGCGGCGGCAAGGGCATCCAGGCGATGCGCCTGACCGAGCGCACCGGCAAGATCGTCGGCGCGGCGATGGTGCAGCCTGAGGACACGGTCATGCTGATGAACTCGGCTGGCATCGCGATAAGGATTGCCGCCAGCCAGATTTCGCTGATCGGCCGCACGACGCAGGGCGTCACGCTGATGAAGCTCGGCGACGACCAGACGATCGCGTCGATGACCGTCATCGAGCCGCGCGATCCGGCCGCCGAAGCGCGCCTGACCAGCATCGAGGAAGAAGCCGAGGATACGATCGTCGCTGAATAGCGCCGCGCTCCTCACCCCCCGGGGTCGGCGTGGAGCCGACCCCCAGAACCGAAGACGACGCAACGAGCCCGGATGGGTATCCATCCGGGCTCGTTCATTGTTGGTGCATTGACCTGTGACGATCAGGCTGGGCTTGTCCCTCGCATTCCGCCCATCTCAACGTAGCGTCGCACCTGGCGCAGCCACACAGCGATCATCGGCACGAACACCGTCAAGCCCACCGAGACGAGCAACAGGACGAAGAACAAGAGCTTGGCGGACATTCCGGCCCCAACCGGGAAGATCGGCGTGCTCTCCGCGAGCGGAAGCACGAGGAACTCCACTGCGAGCGCCACAGGAGCAACCAGCGTCGGATAGGCGCCCGGCAACATCGACGCGACAATCGTCAGCACCGCACTTGCGGCGTAGATCGATGCAACGATGATAAAGGCGGTACGCAGGTTCGTGATCTCCGTCGCTCCAGCGAAGAACGGCACGAACAACGCAGCCGGAAGGAAAATGATCCCAGCATATTCAGGGTCTTCTTCACAGAGGAGCGCGGCGCCGAGGGCAAGAACGCCAAGGACAATGACGGTCCCGATCGTCGTCAGCACCGGCATCGCCAGCGTGCCATTTCCCCATTCAACGAACGGAACCCGCATCACGCTTTGCCGAACGATAACCAGCGGAAAGAACGCGCCGACGGTCGCGAGGTTGACCAGTGCCGCCCGCGCCCACATGGGATGCACGTTTTTGTTTGAGAAGAGGTAAAGCAGGATCGTCGGCACCATCAGGAGGGGAGCCCAAAGTGGCAACCCGAATGGCATGTACGGCATGAGAAGCAGGACGCCAATCGCGGTCAATGCCATCAGGAGGTTCGGCCATGCCTGCTCCGCCATCTGGCGTGGCTGGGGCATGACGATCGGCTTCCACGACCAGGCCGGATTCCTGGGCCGTCTCGGCCGTGCGGGGCGTTCGGCCCGTGCAGGTCGAATGCTGGTGATAACGTCACCGGTAATGGCCTGGGCCTGCATGCGCGGCCGTTCGATCACGCGATCGTGTCGGGATGGCCCGGAAGGTCGTCGCTCACGCCGTCGCGGCGGCGCATCCACCCGGGGGCGGCGACGCGGTACAGGTGGGGCCTCTGCGGGATACTCCTGGCGGATGTAATCCTCCTGAACCGGCGCCTGCTGCAAGCGCGCGTCCATCTCGTACTCATCGTCGCGGCGGGACCGGCGACGCGGACGCTCCTCGCGAACCGGATCATCGTAGTCGCGGCGTGCACGCCGGCGTGGGTGTTCTCGACGCGCCGGCCGCTCGTCTCCCCACTCGTCGGAATCGCGCCGGGGCCCATTTCGCGGGCTGCCGCGATGCCGGCGGGGAAAGTACTCCTCGTCGTCGTCAAACAAGTCGCCCGGAAGATCGGGCATACCGTTGTCCTCATAATCGTCGGATGCGGGGTAGCGCGACGACACCGATCACATACTCCTTGCTGGCAACGCCCTGCACGGGTTCCGGCGCCAGTCCGGATGACAACAGGTTGCGGGACACCATGTCTGGTGGCCGGGAGACAGGAGGGAAACGCACCGGCGCGTGTCACCGGGACCATGTACCCTTGTGTATCAGTGGTCGGGATGCCATTACGTCTGCGGACAGCAACGACTCGACATCTCTCCCCTCTCCGCGGCCCAGTGTACGGCGCTCATCTCGCGATTTCCAGCGTCATTTCAAGGAAATTCGAGGATTTACCCCCGCCCGCGAACGCACGATCGTCAAGAGTGTGCGTACGGACGAATGGACGTACAGCAGGGAGCCAATCTGGAAAATGAGTGACCGATTTTCCCGATACCTGGACGCATTCCTGGAGCGCGCCCTCGAGATCGGTGGGGCCCTTCTCGGTATCGTCGTTACCTTCGCGATCGCCTGGGGAATCTCATGGGTCGCGCGTCGGTACGTCGAGCCCCTGCTTTCCAGGCGGGCGTTCGGTCGCAACGGTGCCTTGCTTGTCGGCAGGCTCATCTCGATTCTCGCGTTCGTCGGCGCG
>CAZVAA010000151.1:0-2928 GCA_964624125.1 uncultured Sphaerobacteraceae bacterium
AAATAGAGTGGCAACGTTCGCTCGTGCCGGTCGACGCAGATCATCTCCGGCGCCGTGATCGCCACGAACAGCCCCACCAGCGTGAAGATCCCGCTGAAATAATCGGTATAGGACGCGAACCCGAGCTCCGGCACGATCGCCGAGATGCCGATCATGATGACCAGCGGGATACTGGCGGAGAGATACAGCAGGAACGGCATGATCTTCGCCGTCCAGCTCTTCCGGATGCCCATCGCCCGCTTCATCGAGTACCCGATCAGCGAGGTGATCGCGCCCCGGCGCCCACGGCGTGGCCCGTCGTAGTGCTTGTAGCCCCGGTCGAAGATCTCGCCGTAGCGCTGTGGAGCCTGGGCGGTGGTGTGCTCAGTCGACATGGTTCACCTCCCGGGCGGCGCCCACATTCCCGAGGTAGATATCCTCGAGCGATCGCGCCTGCGAGCGCATGCCCCGGATCGTCGCATGCTGCGCGACGGCGACATCGCGCACGACGTCGTAGATGCGCTCATCGGTCACATCGATCAGCAATTGCTCGTAGGAGCTCATCTCGGACTCATGCGGTTTGGCATCGATCCCCTGCTCGGCGAGCGCCGCCGCGAACTGCTGCGACCCGCTCTCCAGCTGCAGGAGCATCTCGCCCGTCAAGGCATTCACATCCCCCAGCGGCTGCGAGGCGATCAGCCGCCCGCCATCGAGGATCACGACGTAGTCGCAGACCCGCTCGATATCCTCGAGGATGTGTGAGGAAAAGACGACGGAGATCCCCATCGTGCGGTAGATGCGCTCCACCAGCGCCAGCATCTCCTCCCGCCCCTGCGGGTCCATGCCCGCCGTCGGCTCGTCGAGGAACACCAGCTTCGGGTCGTGCACGATCGCCTGCGCCAGCTTCACCCGCTGCCGCATACCGGTCGAGAACCCCTTGATCAGCCGGTACCGCTCCTCACCCAGGCCAACCTGGTAGAGGATATCCGCCGCCCGCTGACGGGCCTGGCGTGGCGGCAAGCCGCTCATCTCGGCCATGTGACCCACGAAGTCCGCCGCCGTCGTCGCCATCGGCAACGCGTCTGCCTCGGGCATGTAGCCGACATATTCGCGGACCTTGATGCCCTGCGTCTTCGTGTCGTAGCCGACAACGCGGGCGTCGCCGGAGGTCGGCTTGATGATGCCCAGCAGGCTCCGGATCAGCGTCGATTTCCCGGCGCCGTTCGCGCCGAGCAATCCGACCGATGCCCTCGGCACCGCAAGGTCGACATTGTCCAGCGCCAGGAACTTGCCGTAGCGCTTGGAGAAGCCCCTGGACTCGATGATCAGTTCCGGGTTGGGACCCGACCCGGCGTCGGGACTGGAGATTGCCATGAACGAATCGGCCTCTCGTGTCAACGGGATACCCGGCGATGCGCTCGCCGCAACGACGGATGCCCCGACGTGGAGCATCCGCCAACCTGACAGCATGAGTATACGCGGCCCTATCTCACCACATATGACAAAACCGCGTCATACGTACGACGATCCGATGATGATCCAGGTTCCCGCCCTTGCGGCTGCCCAGCGGAGAATTTCGCACCAATACGTACAACCGGCCCTTGTGGCCGGTTTCCGCGACGAATGCGCCTGGTCGGTGATGGACCTCATCAAGCGTTGCCCGGGTAGCCCTACTCCCGGACGCTCGGGAAGCGCCGCATCAGCACCACGATCGTCACGATCGCCACCGCACACGAGAGCACCATCGCCAGCGGGGTCCCCACCTGACCGGCCACCGTCCCGACCAGCAACTGCCCGATCGGCAACATGCCCCACGTCAGCAGGTAGATCGAGAGCACGCGCCCGCGCACCTCGTCCTCCACGCTCAATTGCAGCTCCGTCTGGTTCAACGCCAGGAACGCCGAGCTCGCCGCCCCCGCCAGGAACAGCAGGACGACCGCCAGGGGCACGTTCGACACCAGCGAGAACGCCAGCACCAGCCCGGTAAACCCGAGTGCCGTCACCAGCTGCACCCGCGGACCGCCCATCCTGCCACCCGGCCGCGCGACCGCCAGCGACCCGGCGACCGTGCCCAGCCCCGTGCTCGCCAGCAACACACCGAGCCCGGTCGATCCCAGGCCCAGCACATCCCGCGCGAACACCGGCATCAGGTTGATATACGGCATCACCAGGACGGTCGGCGCCAGGGCCAGCGCGATCAGCGCCACCAGGTTCGGCCGCCCCGCGACGATCTGCACCCCCGCCGTCAGGCTCTTCCAGACCGACACCGATCGCCCGACGACCTTCGGCGCCATCGACGGAAGGCGCGTGGTCGCGAGCATCGCGAACGTCTGCATAATGGCCGCGACGGCGAATGTCTGCCCGATGCCCAGCACTCCGATGAGCACCCCCGCGAGCGACGGCCCGATCACGCGGGTCGCGTTCTGGCTCGCGGAGTTGAGCGCGATCGCGTTCGCCATGTCGTGCCGCGCCACCAGCGCCGGCACGATCGCGGTCCGCGTCGGGAAGATGAACGACATCACCGTCCCGTACAGCGCCACCAGCACCAGCATCAACCACGGCACCATCCCGTCCATGCCGACGAGCACCGCGAACAGCACGGAGACGACCATGACGCCGGCCTGGGCCAGCAGCAGGATCGTCCGCCGGTCGAACCGGTCGATCAGCACGCCCGCCGGCAGGGAGATAAGCAACATCGGGATGCCGCCCGCAAACCCGGCCATGCCGACGAACGCGGGCGAGTCGGTCATCTGCAGCGCCAGCCAGCCAACCGCGACCTGGTACATCCAGAACGCCGAGCTGGACGCCAGCGTGCCCAGCATCAGCATCCGGAAATCCGGATACATGCGCATGGAATGAAGGATGCCGCCCTGGGCCTCAACGGCTTCAGCGGTATCCGGCCTGGCAACCGGAGGAGGGGTCTTCGAGGGTGTAGATAGCGACACGAGG
>CAZVAA010000151.1:3028-6772 GCA_964624125.1 uncultured Sphaerobacteraceae bacterium
ACCTTGCACACCACGGTATACGCCGGGTCGTAGACATTCGCGATGTCGTACTCGACCGCCTGCCCGAGCAACGCGCTCGCCGCCCGCACATCCAGCCCGTAGCCGGTGCCGAGCCACCGCACCATCTCGGTCGTGGCATGCTGCAACGCCTGGTCCAGCGGACGCGCGTTCCCGAGGGTGAAGATTTCCCGTTCGTTCTCGCCCCGCGGCCACCCGATCGTCTCGCCCTTGCGCAGGTCGACCGTGAACTCGACATCCATCGAGATCTCGATCCCCGTACCGACGATCTCCCCGTCGCCCTGCGCCGCGTGGCCATCGCCAAGGAAGAACAGGGCCCCCGGCTCGAATACCGGCAGGTAGACCGTGACGCCCTCGCGGAAGCCCCGGTAGTCCATATTCCCGCCATGCTCGGCCGAGGTGAAGGTCGAAATCGCCTGTCTGCCCTTCGCCGCCACGCCAAAGCTCCCCAGCATCGGATCCATCGGCAGCTTCAGCCGCTCAAGCCCCGGCACCGGCTCCACCGGCGAGGCGGTCCAGTTCTCGAAATCGATCGCCCAGTCGAACACCGGCGCCTTCGGCATCTCCCGCACGAAGTCCGGATCGACCACGTTTGGCGACAGGTAATCCCCGGTCCAGCCCGTATCCCGGTTCGGGCGAATCCGGTCAAAGCGAACCACGAGCGTATCTCCCGGCTCCGCGCCCTCGATAGAGAAGGGCCCCGTCTGCGGATTCGGCCGCCCGCCAACCGTCTCCAGCGCCGCATTCATTCCCCGGGCATCAACGGTCGTCGTCGCAACCGAGTCCTCCGGCGCGATCCGCAACACCGGCTCATGCGCCCCGAATGTCGAGTAATACCGCTCCGGCTGGAAAGTGTGCTTCGCCATCTACCCGATCCCCCTGATTCCATCAGTCAAAATGCTGCCCGCATCGTATCAGGTACTTCGCGCAAAGTTCGCGCACGGCCCAGGTCACGACCACGGCACCGTGATCAGGTACCACGCATAGAACAGGCACCATCCCACCACATACACCCATCGCGCCTGCCGTAACGAAAGACCGAGATACCGGCGAACGAGATACGCCACGAGCGCAATCAGCGGAATCAGGATGATCCAGCGATACGCCCGCCCCAGGATCGACCAGAACACGAACGCCGCGTCCGGTCCACCCTCGACCCCGACCGCCCTGGCGTACAGCTTGTACGGGACCCCGCGCACCGGCCCGTCCATGATCGCGCGGGACCCCCGCTCGGCAATATCGTCATCCACCTCGCGAATCATCGCCGGCGAGACCGCCGGCACCGCGTCCATCACTCGCGCGCTCGATTCCGGCGACACCTGCCCGCTCACCACCGCCACCAGCACGCCGCCGATCACCGCACCCACCAGCGCCCCGAGCGTCGCCACCATCGCACGCTTCAGGTTGGTCAGCGCGATCCACCCGAGCCAGACATCGGGCACGATGAAGAAGAGCGTCGCCTCCGCGAAACCCCATACCGCGCCAACGACGGTTCCTTGTCCCGGTATTCGCCCCATCCACAAACTCCCCATGCCTGCGGGAACATTGCCCACAGAACCGGCGTTCTCTATTACAGGCATATCGATACAAAGAATGGGCAACGCCGTGACCGCTGATCAACAACCTTCACGCCGAACCATACCCACGCGCTCCCGGGCCTGGGCGGTCGCCACCGCCAACCGGCTCCAGCAGATGGGCGCCACGCCGAATGCGATCTCCATTGCCAGCATCGGCTTCGCCGCGATCGGGTGCGCGCTCTATGTCGCATCCGGCCACACCGGCGACGGGTGGCGCATTGCCCTGCTCATCCTCGCCGCCCTGACGATCCCGCTCCGGCTCCTCTGCAACATGCTCGACGGCATGCTGGCGGTGGAGGGCAACATGCAGTCTCCCACCGGCGACCTGTTCAACGAGCTGCCCGACCGCTTCTCCGATGCCCTGCTCATTACCGGTGCCGGCTATGCCATCACCGGCATCGCGCACGGTGAGGTGGCCGGCTGGATCGCCGCCATCCTCGCCATCCTCACCGCCTATGTCCGCACCCTTGGCGTTGCCCAGGGCCTGACGAACCACTTCACCGGTCCCATGGCCAAACCGCAACGCATGCACCTCCTGATCGCAGCCACGCTCCTCTCCCTGCTCGAGCCGGCCTTCGACTGGCGAACGGGAATCGTCCTGCTCGTTGGCCTGGTCATCATCGCGCTCGGGTCGGCAATCACGATCGCGATGCGGCTTCGCGTCATCGCCGCTGAGTTGAATGCATCATGAACAACGACGCCGTCGGGTCGATCATCGCCCATCTCGCCCGCATCGTCAGCGGTGCAACCGTTCAGGCACCCGATTCCGGCCTGCAAAAGGGACAAACCGTCTTCTACGCCAACCACGCGAGCCATCTCGACTTCGTGGCACTGTGGGCGGCACTTCCCCCGCTTCGGCGTGCCCGCACCCGCCCCATCGCGGCGAAGGATTACTGGGACAAACCGGGCATCCGGGGCTATCTAATCAACGACATCTTCCGTGCGATCCTCGTCGATCGCCAGGGAGGGAGCCTTCGCTCGCTCCGGGAACAACTGGACGCGATGACCTCGGCGCTCGACTCCGGCGACTCGCTCATCATCTTTCCCGAAGGCACGCGCGGCCAGGGCGACGCCATCGCGCCGTTCCAGGCGGGCCTCCATGCCCTGCACCGTCATTGCCCGGACGCGCACATGGTCCCGGTCCGCCTGGTCAATCTGAACCGGGTCCTCCCGAAAGGCGAGTTCATCCCCGTGCCACTCCTTGGCACCATCGTCTTCGGCGAGCCGCTGCCGAAGGTGGAAGGCGAGTCGCGGGATGAGTTCTTGACGAGGGCCCGAACCGCCCTGATTGAGCTTGGAGACAAGGCATGATGATCGATCGCGAACTGGGCTGGATGATCGCGGCCGTCATCGGCGTGCTGGTCGCCGCGTCGATTGCGACGGCGGTCCTCTCCCAACGACTCACCGGGGAGCGTCACCGCGACCTCATCGACAATCTCGTCGCCCGGGTGAAGGCCTGGTGGGCGATGATCATCATCTTCGGGGTGTCGATCCTCATCGGCGGCACCGGCACGGTCATCCTTTTCGCCCTGCTCTCGTTTTTCGCCCTGCGGGAGTTCATCACGCTCTCGCCGACAACCCGGGGCGATCACCGGGTGTTGATCTGGATCTTCTATATCATCACGCCCCTGCAGTACTACTTCATCTGGGACGAGTGGTATGGCATGTACACCATCCTGATCCCCGTCTATGCCTTCCTGCTGCTCCCCGCCCGGAGCGCCCTCGTCGGCCAGACCGAACAGTTCCTGCAGCGCACCGCGATTACGCAGTGGGCGCTGATGATCTGCGTCTACTGCCTCAGCATGGCCCCCGCGATCCTGACGCTGACCGTCAAGGGAGACGATGCAGGCCCGGCGAAACTCCTGCTCTTCCTCGTGATCGTGGTGCAGGGCAGCGATGTGCTCCAGTACACCTGGGGCAAGCTGCTGGGTCGGCACAAGATCTCGCCCAAGGTGAGCCCGAACAAGACGTGGGAGGGCTTCATCGGTGGCATTGCCAGCGCCACCCTCATCGGCATGGGGCTCTGGTGGGCGACCCCGTTCAACCCGTGGCAGGCCGCCACCATGGCGCTCGTCGTCTGCCTGATGGGCTTCCTCGGCGGCCTCGTCATGTCATCGATCAAGCGCGACCGGGGCATCAAGGACTTCGG
>CAZVAA010000152.1:0-6744 GCA_964624125.1 uncultured Sphaerobacteraceae bacterium
GCGTCGAGGGGCAGGGCCACTACGTCGGCACCTACATCGCCTGGGGCGTCAACAATCGCGGCTGGTGGGGCGAGGGCGAGATCAAGTTCTACATGGATGGTGATACCGACTACCCGACCATTGCCGGCACCGGCACCGAGGACTACTTCGGCGGCGCCTGGAACTTCGAACATCCGCAGGGCCAGTATGGCGTCTATTCCACGCCGTTCCTCGGCATGCCGCAGGTCATCATCCCGGATGGCCTGTACAGGAGCCAGCAGCGTTTCGGCATGTACCGCTGGCATATCCAGGACCCGATTCGTTTCAAGCAGGACCTGCGCGTCACCATCCAGGCGCTTGGATGGCGATCGCACACCGAGGACAAGCGCCGATATTTGCCGTTGCAGGACGACATCGCCTCAACCTCGTTCTGGTACCAGGCCGAACCCCACGCGCCGTTCCCCGAACTGGGCGACGCCAACCACCTGGAAGTGATCTGAGGCAGGCGAATCGAGACGCTTCACTTCGGCGAAATGGGTCTCACACGGGGATTCTTCGTTTCGATCAGAATGACGGTTGGACCCGGGTGGTCAGGCCCGGCCAACAGGAAGGACACCGACCATGGCAGCCCCGAAAGACCTGATCCTGGTCTCCAGTGGCGACCTGCGCCCCGCCGCGAACGAAACATGCTGGCCGGCACAGGCAGCGCTCGAGGAGGGCTTCGCCGGCGCCTGCAAGACGTTCGGCGTCGAGGTGCATCGCGCGCACGGCGTTGATCCGGAGCTTGGTCACGGCTTCATCACCAGCCAGAAGCGGGGGATGGAGATCTTCCGGGATATCGACCGTGATGCGCCGCTGGTCGTCGCGATTGGTGCCTGGCAGTACACCCACCACGTCCTGGCGGGGCTAGAGTCCCACCGTGGGCCGATCCTTACCGTCGGAAACTGGAGCGGCCAGTTCCCCGGCCTCGTCGGGCTGCTCAACCTCAACGGCTCGCTCGTCAAGGCCGGCGTCGAGTTCAGCACGCTCTGGTCGCTCGATTTCACCGACGATTTCTTTCTCAACGGCCTGAGGTCATGGCTGGAGACCGGCAAGGTCGATCACGACCTGTCGCATGTCCACGACGCTTCCAGCGTCGACCTGCCGGCGAAACCGGCCGGGTTGGGCAAGAAGCTCGGCGGCGAGTTGAAGCACGACAAGGCCATCCTCGGCGTCTTCGATGAAGGCTGCATGGGGATGTACAACGCGATCATTCCCGATCACCTGTTGCACCCGACCGGGGCCTACAAGGAGCGGCTCTCCCAGTCCGCGCTCTATGCCGCCATGCGCACCGTCTCCGACGACGAGGCCCAGGCCGTGCGCAACTGGCTCGACAATGCCGGCCTCACGTTCGTCACCGGTAGCGACCCGGCAAACGACCTCACCGACGACCAGGTCCGCGACCAACTCAAGATGTACATTGCCGCCGTCCGCATCGCGAACGACTACGGATGCTCGGCCATCGGCATCCAGTACCAGCAAGGACTGAAGGACCTCACGCCGGCATCCGACCTCGTCGAGGGGCTGCTCAACAACGTCGAGCGGCCCCCGGTAACCCATCCGGAGACCGGCGAGGTCCTCTACGAGGGCGAGGCGCTGCCGCACTTTAACGAGGTGGACGAATGCGCCGGCCTCGACGGACTCGCCACCTACCGCATCTGGAGCGCGATGGGGCTGGACCCGGAAAACACTCTGCACGATGTCCGCTGGGGCGAGCATGTGCGGGGCAAGGACCGCAACGGGAACGATCTCGATGATTTCGTCTGGCTCTTCATGATCTCGGGAGCCGCTCCTGCGAACCACTTCCCGAACGGCTACAGGAGCGCGACGGTCGAGCGCCAGCCACCGATGTTCTTCAAGCTCGGCGGCGGCACCCTGAAGGGGGAGAGCAAGCCGGGCGAGATCGTCTGGAGCCGTGTCTTTGTCGAGGACAACGCGCTGCACATGGATATCGGTCGCGGCGCGGCGGTCGCCCTGCCGGAAGATGAAGTCCAGCGCCGGTGGGAATCCACCGACCCGACGTGGCCGATGATGAACGCCGTCCTTTACGGCGTCAGCCGCGACCAGATGATGGCCCGCCACCGCGCCAACCACATCCAGGTCGCCTACGCGCCGGACGTTGCCACCGCGAACGAGGCGCTCGCCGCCAAGGTTGCGATGATGCAGGAGCTCGGCGTGCAGGTGCATATCTGCGGCACGGACAACGGCTTGGTGTAGGGGAGAGGACCGACCTTCGCGCTTGCGGAGCGCGGGTGGACACGCGATACGGGGAGCACTCATGCCAGGTGAACTGCTGCTGGGGATCGATGTCGGTACATACAGCTCGAAAGGCGTGTTGACGACGCCGGATGGCGAGGTGCTCGCGCAGCACGTGGTCGAGCATGGTATCTCCATGCCCCGGCCCGGCTGGGTCGAGCAGGATGCCGACGGGATCTGGTGGAACGACACCGTCGAGATCTGCCGGGCGATCCTCTCCCGGGGACACCGGGCGGAGGACATCGGCGGCGTCGCGGTCAGTGCGATTGGGCCGACGATGCTCCCGATCGACGCCGCCGGGAAGCCCTTGCGTCCGGGCGTGCTCTATGGCATCGATACCCGCGCCCAGGCGGAGATCGACTGGCTGAACGAGCGGTTCGGCGAAGATGCCCTGTTCGACCTCGGCGGAATGGCGCTCACCTCGCAGGCGATCGGGCCGAAGATCCTCTGGCTGAAGAACCACGAGCCGGAAATCTACGCGAAAACCCACAAGATCCTCACAGCGAGCTCCTACATGATCTATCGCCTCACCGGCGAGTTCGCGATGGACAAGCATACCGGCGCCCACTTCAACCCGCTGGTCGATATCGAGACGCTGGACTGGGACGACCGCTTCGCCGAGCCGATCGTCGATCTCGACCGGCTTCCGTCGTTCCACTGGTCGACGGAGGTCGTCGGCGTGGTGAACGACGCGGCTGCCGAAGAGACCGGCCTGGCGGTCGGCACACCCGTGACCGCCGGCGCGGTGGATGCAGCCGCCGAGGCGCTGAGCGTCGGAGTCACCGATCCCGGCGACCTCATGATCATGTACGGCACCACGCTCTTCTTCCTGCTCGTCACTGATCGCCCGATTCCAGACCCGCGTATGTGGGCCACCGGCTATGTGCTGCCCGACACGTATGACGTCGCTGGCGGCATGGCGACCTCCGGCGCGCTCACGCGCTGGTTCCGCGACGAGTTCGGCGCGTCGGAGATGACCACCGAGGCGGACGGCGGCCCCAACGCCTATGCCGCGCTCGCGGCGGCGGCGGAGCAGGTGCCGCCCGGCTCGGACGGTCTCATCTGCCTGCCGTACTTCGCCGGCGAGCGGACTCCCATCCATGACCCCGACGCGCGCGGGGTCTTCGCCGGACTCACTCTCTCGCACACCCGCGCCCACCTCTACCGGTCGATGCTGGAGGGCACCGCCTACGCGGTTCGCCACAACGTCGAGACGCTCAGGGAGATGGGCGCCGTGCCGCAACGGGTCGTCGCCGTCGGCGGTGGCGCCAACAACCGGCTCTGGCTGCAGGTCGTGACCGATGTCACCGGCGAGCCGCAGGTCGTTCCGGAACGCACCATCGGTGCATCCTACGGCGACGCCATGCTGGCCGGGCTCGCGACCGGCATCGTGCCCGATGTAGCGGCTATCCGCGATTCGTGGGTGAAGGTCGCCGAAGTCCTCGAGCCCGACCCGGCCGCCACCGCCACCTACGACGAGTACTATCGCGTGTTCCGGAGCCTCTACGAAAACGCGAAGGGCGATCTTCACAGCCTCGCGAGGCTGGGCGGCGGATTACCGGAATAGGGAATTCCCGTCACGAACCAGGTTGACAGGCCACGCGATCGGCGCGATCGTGGAGGTCGGATTCATCGTGCAATCGAGTAACCGCGGCACCGTCACCACTCATTGAAGGAACATGCCATGTCGGAAGGAACGAGCGTTCCGTGGCGGATCGGCGAAGGGCCGCCTACCTGTCGCGTGCGTCCAGTCACGCGACGTCAATTCGTCAGTGCTGCCACCGGTGTCCTTGCGGCACCGGTCCTTGCCGGAAAGGTTTCCGCGCAGGAGGAACTGAACGCCACCCCCGATCTGGGCACGCCGGTGGCAAGTCCGGCGTCAGTGGTGAGCATCGATGTCGACGCGCTCCATGCGCTATCGCAGACCCTCGTCGGTGGCGGAGAGCTTAATCGGAACGCGGTCGAGCCGCTGGCGCAGTTGATCGGGGGCGACGACGAGCTTGTCGCCGGGTTCGAGGAACTCGTCCAGTCCGACGATCCTGCCAGCGACGAGGCGCGGGAGCGCATGTCGGAGAGCGCCGCAGCCACTGTCTCCGCCATTCTCCACTACTGGTATCGCGGATATTTCGATGGCCAGCCGGTTGAGAATCGGGCCGACATCTTCTTCGGGCTGCCGGCCTGGAGCGCGGTGCCCTATTTCACGCAACCGACGCTTTGCAAGGGCTTCGGCTATTGGGCAACGGACGTTGAGATCGGGAACACCTCAACCCCGGAGGCGGGATCATGAGCGATTACGACGTGGTCTTTGTCGGTGCCGGTGTCGCGGCGGCGGTTGCTGGAGCCCGATTGGCCGCTGCCGGGGCAAAAGTTGTCTTCCTCGAGGCGGGGCCGCGAACCGACCGGGATGCGGCGGTCCATCGCTACCGTGGTGGCATGTATCCCTACGAAAGCCCTGCCTGGGCGCCCCAGCCGACGTCGTCTGACCCGGACCACTATTACATCCAGGATGGCCCGGTGAAGTTCTCGAGCGACTATGAGCGCCGGGTCGGCGGCACGACCTGGCACTGGCTCGGAACCTGCCCACGGTTGCTCCCGAGCGATTTCGAGATGCAGTCCCGCTTCGGCGTTGGGGTCGACTGGCCGATCAGCTATGACGACCTGGAACCCTGGTATGTCCAGGCGGAGCACGAGTTGGGCGTCGCAGGGGATGACAACGAGGACGCCGGGTCACCCCGCAGCGCGCCGTTCCCGATGCCCGCGATCCCGATCGCGTCCGGCGATCACGTCATCCGGGATGCCGCGGCGAAGCACGGCATCTCCGTCATCGCCAACCCGCAGGCGCGGAATTCAGTCGACGGGTTCCAGGGGCGCGCCCGATGCTGCGGCAATGCGACCTGTATCCCGATCTGTCCGATCCAGGCGAAGTACGACGCGATGTATCACATCGATCTCGCCGAA
Organism: uncultured Sphaerobacteraceae bacterium; assembly: GCA_964624125.1. GTDB lineage: Bacteria > Chloroflexota > Chloroflexia > Thermomicrobiales > UBA6265 > UBA6265. The sequence goes on from CAZVAA010000152.1 coordinate 5,233, forward strand.
GCGGACGGTGCCGAGGTGATTGAGAATGCGGTCGTCTACCAGGTCGATGTCGATGGCAACGGCGAAGTGTCCGGCGTGCATTATCGGTCGCCCGACCAGGAGGACGTCGTCGTCACCGGCCGCATCTACGTCATCGCCGCCAATGCGATCGAGACGCCGAAGCTCCTGCTGATGTCGAGGAACGATGCAACGCCGAATGGCGTGGCGAACTCCAGCGACCAGGTTGGTCGCAACCTCTGCGATCACCCGTGGGCACGGGCCTCGGCGACGGCGAACTTCCCGTACGGCGGATCGCGTGGACCGCTCTCCGTCGCGGGAGGCGACGATATCCGGGCTGTCGATACCCGGAGCGATTATGCAGCGTACCGCTTCGAGGTCAGCCACAGCGTGGGGAACCCCTTGGACGTGGCAAGCGACCTTATCGGCAAGGGACTCGTCGGCAAGGAGCTGTATACCGCCATCCGTGAGTCCGCCCCGTACCAGGTGATGATCGCGGCGCTGCTGGAGCAGTTGCCCGACCCTCGGAACCGGGTACAGCCCGACTGGGACCATCTCGACGAGATCGGGTTGCCACGACCACGGATCACCTATGGCCACGGCGATTACACCCTCGACGGCTGGGAGCAGGCGAAGCCGGTGTTCCAGGCGATTCTCGAAGAAGTCGGCGCCACAGATGTCGATTTCAGCGAGCCGAGCGGCGCGGGTCACCTGCTGGCGACAACCAGAATGGGCGACGATCCGGAGACGTCGGTGACGGACTCCTTCGGCCGCACCCACGACCACCCGAACCTCTTCCTCGCCGGAGGCGGCCTCTTCCCGACTGTCGGGACGGCCAATCCGACCCTGACGATCGTCGCCCTCGCGTTACGAACCGCCGAGCTGATCGGCGACGAGTTGGGCCTGGTGGTGCAGTCGACGCCCGTCGCGTCTCCGCAGGCGACCCCCGCCTGACCGCCCCCGGTGTGATTGCTCCAACATAGGGGAGGGCTTGACCGCGTGGGCGAACGTGCCGCCCCGGCATTGCCGCGCGGTCAGTGGCCTCCCGCCTGTGCCGGACGTGTCCCTCACCCACCAACAAACCGGCCGAGGAAGTAGAAAACTGCCCCGATGACGATGAGGACCATCGCTGTGACCAGGCGGAACGACAGCATGTCCCCAAGCATCGGCTCGTTTGTGACCGGGTGGCGCACGAAATCGGCGGGCAAGCGCCAGAGCCCGATGAACAGGATGGCCGCTCCGATCGCGAAGGCGATCCAGCCATTGAGTCCGAACAGCGCATCCGTACTGGCACCGATCGCCTGCGCCCCGGTCGCATAGAGGGCGGTTCCGGCGAACGCGGCAAGGGCGATCACGAGGAGACGCTGGTCCCGTTCTGCCTTTTCGGCTTTGGTGCGGTCGGGGAGGACATCCGTACGCGTGTCGGCATATCGCCTGGCATCGCCAAAGGCGTCTTCCGGCGTCTCGCCGGATTCGCGCAGGTGGGCATCGGCCTCGAGCAGGATGTCGCCGATC
>CAZVAA010000153.1:0-6736 GCA_964624125.1 uncultured Sphaerobacteraceae bacterium
TCCTGCCGGCCGGCACGACCTGGAGAGCGTCGGGCAGGCTGATCCTGTGCGAGATCACGGGTCCATCAGCCGGCACCTCAAAACGCGAAGGGCCAACGCATGGCGAAGATGTCTTTCACGGTCATAACCGGCAGTCGAAGTACCCGGCGCCAGAGGGGATCTCAATCGAACGGTGGAAGCTGACGCAGTCGCTGTCGATCCCGATCAGGGACGCGCCCTATGCGCTGGTCAACCTTGCCGCACCAACCGCGATGGTATGGGCAGGCGGCACCGACCTGATCGGGCATGGCGAGTGCCGGTTCGCGCCGGAAGGCTGCGGGCCGGTGACGCTGATCCCGAACGGGCTGGGGTATGTGCTGGTCGTGAAGATGCCGGGCACAACAAAGGCGGATGCCGGTTGAACCAGCACCCGCCTTCGTTGACTACCCGCTGCGCTTGAGGCGGCCGGTCTTCTTGGCGAACCACTCGCCCTTGCGGAACAACCACAGTCCGAGCGGCGGGAAGATCAGCCCCATCACCAGCAGCGGCCAGATGTTGTCCCACTGGCTCGTGAACGACTGACCCCAGATCAGCGTGTCCCGGATGCCATCCAGCGCGTAGTAGACCGGAGAGATGTAGGCCAGCGGCTGCATCCACCCCGGAAGCACATCCACCGAGTAGTAGATCCCGCTGATGAGCAGCAAGACCGCGGTGAAGATGCTCGTCACCTGCTGGCCTTTCTCCGGCGAGAGCAGCGGCATCACCGCCGCGACCATGCCGAAGCCGACCAGCGAAACGCTGCAGATCGCGAGGATCGCGAGTGCGCCGAGGTAGTTCGCGCTGCCCAGCGACAGGTCGAAGAACAGCGAGATGGCGCCGAGCATAATGATCATCCGCACGATGCCATATGCGACGGCGTAGATTCCCATACCGATGAGCTGCGACGTGCGGCTCGCCGGCGCCATGAACGTGTACTCGATCGTGCCTTCCCAGCGCTCCCAACTGACCGTCTCCGACAGCAGGTCGAAGATCATCGAGAGATAGCTCCAGAGCAGCGTCCCGATGAGCAGGAAGGTCGTCGCGAAGGCGGCCTGCTCCGGATCGCCACCGAACTGCACGCCGATAAAGCCGATCGTCAGGGCGTTCATTGTTGAGTAGACGAGCCAGACGACCTCCCACAGGAAGTACCGCTTGGTCAGGAAGTAGTTGCGCTGGGTGTATCCCCAGATCGCGATCGCTTCCCGTAACCACGCCGGCTTGTCGAGTTGTGAATGCGTGATCTCCATCGATCTCACCTAATCGGCGGCGGTGGCCGCCGCCTCTTCTTCCATCTCGGAAGCGAACTCGGCTTCTTCGAGCGACGTGCCTGTAGCCGCCATGAAGACATCTTCCAGCGAGGACTTCCCATACCTTTGGCGCAGACCATCGGCGGTATCCATCGCGATCAACTCACCGTTGAGCAGGATGCCGATCCGGTCACAGAGCTCCTCCGCCTCCCCCATGTCATGGGTGCAGAGCAGGATCGAGGAGTCGTGACTCTCCCGGATCTTCCAGATCAGCGACTGCACGTCCTTCTTCGAGCGCGGATCGAGACCGGTCGTCGGCTCGTCGAGCAACATCAGCATCGGGCTGGTCAGCAGCGCCCGCGCGAGCGCGATCTTCTGCTGCATACCTCGCGACAGGTGCTCCATCGGCTCGCCGACACGCTCATAATCGAATCCGATTCCCTCGAGGATCTCGCGAATCCGTGGCCGGCTCTCGCGATCGCTGACGCCGTAGAGCTTCGCGCCAAACAACAGGTTCTCGAGCGACGAGAGCTTCTTGAAGAAACTGGCCTCGACGCTTACCCGGTTGATATAGCGCTGGACCTCTCGCGGACGCTCGACGGCGTCCATGTCGAACACCCGAATTGAGCCGGCATCCGGCAACGTCAGCGTCGAAATGACCCGCACGAGCGTGCTCTTGCCCGACCCGTTCGGGCCAAGGATGCCGACCACCTCGCCCCGTTTGACGGAGAGCGAGACGCCCTTGAGCGCATAGGAATACTCATTTCGCTTTTTCTTGAACCGCTTCTCGACGTCGTGCAGCTCCAACGCGTGCTCGACATCCTCGAATCGTGTGACCTTCATCGATCTTCCACCCTGGTTGTGTGCTTCCACCACATCGCCGTTCCGGGACCGTTCCGCTATCCCACACTGATCCGCCGTTGCATGCTCATCCCTCCCGCGAACACCACCGCCCACCAATTGCCGACCGACATCTCGCTCCTGAACCTACGGCTTCAAGCTCGCTTGAAGTCAACACCGCGCACAAAAAACCCCTCGACGTCTGCTGGTCGAAGGGAGGCGCTTGCTCGTGAATTGTGCGTGGCGATCAGTCAGGCACATCCATGAGCAGGGCGCACTCCTCCCCCGAGCGGAGCCGGATGGGGAACTTGAGGATGTGCATGTTGCCGTAGACCATTTCGATACCTGCTTCCTTCAAACTGAGACAGGAAGTGTCGTGCATCGATGCACGAGCCTAAGCATCCTAGGGCCAGATTCCGGAAAAGTCAATACGATGCAATGCCCGTGAATTGGCCGAAAATCCAGCCATGCGTTTTGCTTGCACGTGTAGGCGACCGGGCTGTACGATGCGATACATCAGGTTCCCTTCAACATCATCGAACGTGCAGCCCGATCCTGCGTCACGTGGACAACGGTTCCACGGGGAGAGATGGGAGAAGCGATGGCCTCCGAGTCGATTTCGGTATCAGGTGAACATGCGGATTCCCTCGATCCGGATGCTCCCCGCATCGTCGGCAAAGACGACGGTCTCAAGGTAGATTTGGGCGCGCTGGCCGCGCGGTTCCTTGTCTGGTCAGGGGAAACGGGCGGTCGCTTCTCGCTCGTTGAGCACCCCATCCCGCCGAAAACGCTGGTGGCGCCACTGCATCGCCATACTCGCGAAGATGAATACAGCTTCGTCCTGGAAGGCCGTATGGGAGCCGTCCTGGGGAACCAGGTCATCTTCGCGGATGCTGGCGATCTCGTCTTCAAGCCCCGCGGTCAATGGCATACGTTCTGGAACGCGACGGAGGAGCCTTGTCGCGTCCTTGAGATCATCTCGCCGGGCGGTTTCGAGCAGATGTTCGCCGAGATGGGGGTGCATCCGGAGGCGTTCACCGGTGAGGCAGCGGCCGAGCTGGATGCCCGGTACGGGTTGGACGTCGACTACGACAGCATCGAGCGGCTTTGCCGGGAGCACGGCCTGCTGTTCCCCGAATAGCCAGCAAGATTGCGCTGGCTCCCTCCGTCAATCCTTGCTGCCGCCTCGGTAGTCAGGACGCTACCGACCATCCTCCACGATCTGGAAAACAGGATGGTTCCCGGCAATCGCACGCAATGCGTCATCGTCCGCATCCTTGCCGACGCCCATGATCGATTTCACCTGCCAAGCCCATCGCGAGAGGTATTCCCGCAAAACCGGCAGCTTCTCCTCGTCCGCCAGCTCCCGGACGGAGAACGTCGTGGCGGACCCAGCCTTATGCAAACTCGCCTCGCCCGAGGCGCGAATGTTCCTGACCCAGGCGGTTTCTCCGCGAGGTGACAGCAGGTATCGAACGCCGTCGACCGTTACGGGATTGACAGGAACCCGGTGCGGTTGCCCGGTTTTCCGGCCACGCACCTCGAGTTGTTCGGCGCCCTGCAGGTTGAGCCCAACCCTGCCCACCAACCAGCCGACAGCGACATTCTGGGCACGTAACCACCATGGCGCAGCCTGTTTACGCTTCATTATCCTTAGCCTTCCGAATCAAATAGCCCACGTTCCGTCAACCAATAGTGGCATTTGATGGCAACGAAAATGCGAACATTCTGTGGCGCAGATACACGAGCCCTTTTCCACGTGAAAAATGGCGCACTTCTGCGCTATTACGGGCGCTTATGCAGCGAGATTGCAGGATTCGGCGTGCAGAGACCTCGCTAATCCCATATACTGGGCTCCTGCAATTGAAACTTGGGCGTGTCGACAAAGCGTGGCGCCCACGCTGTGTTTTTTGTGCGTCCAGGGGACGGGCGGGGACACGAGATGTTCCGCCACCGTATGGAAGGCGATTGGTTGATTACACTAGAAAACGTCACAAAGACATACAAGACGGGAGGACACTCGCTGAACGCGGTTGAGGATGTCAGCTTCACCGTGAACGAAGGCGAGCTCGCGGTACTGATCGGGCCCTCCGGCTCGGGTAAGACCACCACGATGCGGATGATGAACCGCCTGGAAGAGATCACCTCCGGGAGAATCATCATCAACGGCGAAGACATCAACGACCGCAACGTTGTCGAGCTTCGTCGCCATATTGGATACGTCATCCAGCAAGGCGGCCTCTTCCCGCACTTTACCGTGGCTGACAACGTATCGATCGTGCCGAAGCTGCTCGGCTGGTCGAAGGATCGCCGCCGGGAACGGGCTGAAGAGCTCCTGACCCTGGTTGGCCTGGATCCGTCGATCCACGCGGATCGCTTTCCGCGCCAGCTCTCGGGTGGCCAGCAACAGCGTGTCGGCGTTGCCCGCGCGCTCGCGGCCGATGCGCCGATCATCCTCATGGATGAACCGTTCGGCGCGGTTGACCCGATTACGCGGAACCAGTTGCAGCGGTGGCTGCGCCAGGTCCAGCGGGATGTTCAGAAGACGATCGTCTTCGTCACGCATGACATCAACGAAGCGTTCCTGCTCGGGGACCGGATCGTCCTGATGCGGGAAGGCCGCATCGAGCAGAACGGCACGCCTGCCGAACTGCTGCGAAACCCCGCGTCGGACTTCGTCCGCGAGTTCATCGGCGACGAGTTTGCGATCCAGGCACTGGAGCATACCTACATTGCCGAACTGGCCCAGCCAGATGCACCGGATTACCAGGACAACGGTCTGGTGATCGACGGGTCGCTTTCGATCCCGGCGGCCAGCTGGGAGATCACCCACGCCGAGAGCACCGACCATGACGGCTTCTGGGTCGCCAACGAAGAGGGCGAGCCTGAGGGCTACGTCACCTATCAGGACTTCGCGACCGTGATCAGCGAAGGTATCGCCTCCGAAACGGAAGCAGAGGAAGAGGACGGAATCAATCCGGACCTGCTCCCCGAGGAGGAGAAGGGAGATACCGGTGCGGTATCTTCTTGATAATCCCGAACGCGTCCTCGAGTTGACGCTGGACCATGTCCAGCTCGTGGGTATCGCGATCCTCATCGCCGCCGCGATCGGTATCCCTCTCGGGATCCTGATCAGCTATGTGCGCTGGCTCCAGTTGCCGGTGCTCAACATCAGCGGCGTGCTGTACACCGTCCCGAGTCTCGCGTTCTTCGCGATCCTCATCCCCTACACCGGGATCGGCATGACGACGGCGATCACCGCGCTGGCGGTCTACTCGCTGCTGGCGATCGTGCGTAATACCGCCGCCGGCATGGACGAGGTCGACCGACCAACGCTCGACGCCGCCGCCGGCATGGGCATGACCTTCATGCAGCGAATGCGGATGGTGCAGCTCCCGCTGGCTCTGCCGTACATCCTGACCGGCATCCGCATCGCGACCGTCGCTGGCATCGGTATCGCTGCCATCGCCGCGGTCATCGGCGCCGGCGGCCTGGGACGGCTCATTTTCGACGGCATCCGCAGCCTGGACTCCAACCGCGTCATCGCTGGCGCCTTCATGTCCATCGTGCTCGCGTTGATCGCCGACTTCGGTATCGGACGTCTGGCGCTTCTCATACGCCGCGACCTGCGTGCCTCAGCCGAAAGGGGATAGCTGAGTGCTTGGCAACAATGACCCGCTAGATTTTATTGACTACATTCGCGACAACCCAGACAAATTCTGGGACCTGTTCAACGAGCACATGACGCTGGTCCTGTACGCCGTCGTCATCGGCCTGGTGATCGCCGTGCCGCTCGCCATTGTCACCAGCCGCATCAGCTTCCTCGAGAAGCCGATGACCTGGATCTCCAACATCGGCCAGGCGGTACCAAGCCTTGCCGTGTTGGCACTGATGCTCCCGATCATGGGGATCGGATTCCGGCCCTCGCTCTTCGCGCTGACGATCCTCGCGATCCTGCCGATCTTCCTCAACACGCTGGTCGGCATCCAGAGCGCGGACCCCGCGGTTGTTGACGCCGCACGCGGTATGGGTACCAGCGACTTCCAGTTGCTGCGGATGGTCCAGATGCCTCTGGCGATGCCATTCATGTTCGCCGGGATCCAGACCGCCGTCGTGCAGAGCATCGCGCTCGCGACCCTGGCCGCCTACATCGGCGGTGGCGGATTTGGCGACTGGATCCTGCAGGGCCTCGCGGTCCGCAACTTCCCGATCCTGCTGGCTGGCGCGGTGCCGGTCGCGGTGATCGCGATGACCGCCGAGATCGTGCTCGGCCTGATTCGCCGGATGGTTGTGCCGAAGGGCCTGACCGTCTAGGACCACGACCCGACGACCGGGCATATCCTTCCCCCATTCCCCCGGCCCGGTCATCGTTACTCAGCGTTTACAGATGAAATTCACACGTCTCCTGTCAGAGATCGTGTCGTGATACCACCGCTGATGCGGGCGGGCGACGGCCGTCGCGCCGGCATCAACGAAAGGTTGTTTCATGAGTCAGTTGACTCGCCGTAAATTCGTCCTGACCGGGACCGCCGCTGGCGCGGCCCTCGCGACCATGGGATCGGCCCGCCTGGCCGGTGCCCAGGATGACAAGCCGACCATCCGGGTGGGGTCCAAGAACTTCACCGAGCAGA
>CAZVAA010000154.1:0-6733 GCA_964624125.1 uncultured Sphaerobacteraceae bacterium
CGCCAGACGACCTGCTTGCCGCATTCGACGCAGCCACCGATGCCGATATTCGCGCAGTCTGGTCGCACTGGTTCCGGGAACGAAACGGCGCACTGGACATCCGGGGCTGATACGGCATCCCCAATACACAGGAGGAAGCACCCACCTCGCCTTACATCCTCATTCGGTCGTGCGCTGCCTTTACCGCCTCCCCGTAGCGCTCGATCGCGGACGGGGAGAAAGGGTACAGGTTCGTCAGTATGTGGTCGACGCCAAGGTCACGGTACGCGATCAGTTGCCCTGCCAGTTCGTCGGCCGATCCCGTCAGGTAACTGTCTGGCGTGGACATCCACGCGGGTAACTTCCCCAGGTCCGGGTAGGCGACGGTCACGCCACCCGTAACGGTGAGCGTCGACGGGTCGCGTCCTTCGGCCTCGCAGGCAGCGCGCAACTTCGCGAGATCTTCGCGAACCTTCTCTTCCGGGCCGAGCCAGTCGGTCGTCCACTGATCGGCGTAACGGGCAGTAATGCGCATCATGCGCGGGCCGAAGGCGGCCACGAGAATCGGCACGCCCTCACCCCGCGGGCCACGTGGCCGGATCTCGCATCGTTCCGCGCGATGGAACTCGCCCTGGAAATCGACTTCCCGGTCCCGTAGTAGCGGCCGCATCAACTCCAGCGCTTCTTCCAGACGGGAGACGCGCTGGTCGAACGGCATGCCGAACGCGTCGAACTCCGGTTCATGCCACCCGGCGCCCAGACCGAGGATCAGGCGCCCACCGGCGACCTCGTCCAGCGTGTCTGCCATCTTTGCCAGCAGCGCGGGATTCCGGAACCCCGCGCAGAGGACCGTGGTGCCGAGCTGGACGCGTTCGGTCGACGCCGCAAGCGCGGTCAACATCGTCCACGCTTCCCAGAACCCGACCGTTGGGTGCCCCTCAAAGCGGTGCAACAGGTGGTCATAGACCCACACCGAATCGAACCCCAACCCCTCGGCCTGGATCGCAGCCGCCTTCAACTCATCCCACGACGGCGCTGCCCCCGATTCATCCTCCGCCAGCGGCAAAATCAACCCGATATCCACGCGCGCTCCCGTTCCGGTTCATCATCGTTACAATCATCGCCATGAACGATACGTCACCACACCTCATCGAGGCACTCGACTCCGCGGTTCGCGCCGCAACAAACCGGATCCGTCCCGATGTCCTGCTGCTCTCCGGCGGCGTTGATTCGGCATTGCTCGCGGCACTGTGGACGAAGGCGGGACACCGCTTCCGGGCGGTGACGGTCGGGCTCGATCCCTCGGTGCCGTGCTCAGCGGCGCACCGGTTTCTTCCCTACCCCTGCAATTCCGACCTCGAGTGGGCGAGGCGAGTCGCGGAGACGCTGGACCTCGACTGGACGCCAGTCGTGCTGTCGCAGCAAGAAGCGATGCAGGCGCTCGACTGGCTCGTGATGCAGCAACGCTCCTTCGACCTCGGCCAACTCAACAACATCGCCCTGATCGCGGGATTGCAACGTTCCGGAATGGAGAAAGGGCACTCGTTCGCCACCGGGGATGACGGTGACGGGCTCTTCGGCGGCTACCGGTTCCTGCGAAGCAAAACCGACTGGCCGACCTACATCAGCGAACGTATCCCGCACATCGATCCGCCGGCGCGAGGTATCGGGCGCGCAGCGGGATGGACACCTGCCTTTCCGCTACTGGAGCCGGACGTACTCGCCGTCGCACGGCGATGTACCTGGGACGATCTTTCAGCCGACATTCCCGTAACGGAGCATCCACTACCGCCCTCATTCATGGACCAGTTCGACTCGTCAGTGATGGAGTCGCAAGCGCGGCCATGGGGCAAGGTGCTGCTGAGGAGAGTCGCCGAGCGACACCTGCCTCGCGAGATCGCATGGCGCCCGAAAACGGACCTGCAGTTTGGCAGCGGTATGTGCGCGCTGGAAGGGCCGCTCGCGTTGCGAGTAAGTCCCGGGGTGCTGATGAACCTCAACGCGACCGGCATCCGTTGGTTCAACGACGCCCACCGCGCGCTCTATCTTCGGTTCCGGGCTCTCGGCGTGGAACTCGCGCTGCCAGGCGATGGCGAGTATGCCTGTGTCTCATGTGGTGCAGGCATCCCGCTCGGGAAGCGACACTGCAGTACCTGCGGCTGCTGGCCAGCCGATGCATCGATTTGATGGAAAGGAACGCTATGGCTCCTCCTGAAAGCCCAATCCAGGCACGGGTCGGGCAGGTCTTTATCGCGGTGAACGACATGCAAAAGGCGATCGCCTGGTACAGCCAATTATTCGGGGTGGATCCCGGAGATACATCCCACGCAGGCGCGATCTACGACATCCCCGTGAAAGGCGAAACACGCCTCGTCCTCGACTCTCACAAACCAGTGACCAGCGCTCCGGTCCAGCCGATCTGCATGTTCCCGACGGATGACATGGACGGGGCGCTCGCTCACCTCCGCTCGATCGATGCAGAGATCACCAGCGATCCGCAAGATATCGGCAGCCTGGTATTCGCTACATTCACGGATCCAGACGGAACCCCGCTGATGGTGTATCAACCAAAGTAGCAACCCCTTGCATCGTTACGTCCCCGCCGTAACCAATTCGAGGTTTACTTCACCTCCCAGATGTGTATCGGGGTCCGGGAAGGCATGGTCCGCCCATTCAAGGAATTGACTGACGGATGCCTCCCAGGCGAGATCCCCAACAGTTGGATACAGGGCGCGAAGCCGCTCGCGATATCCGTCCCTGGCAGAACTTACGGTCTGGCCAAAACCCCACGATGCGAGCGACGTGATCGAGACATCTGGCCAACGGCGGCGCATCTCGTCCTCCACGGCGGCGTCGGTCGGCGAGAGAGATGCGTGGGTGCCGCCCACTGCCTCGATGCGAGTGCGCCAGGCCGAGTCCCACCGTTGGAGTGACTTGTTCGAGGTCGTTCGCTCACGAACCTGGATAATCGCTCCGCCCGGGCGCACGACACGTGCAAGCTCATCGAGCACTCCCTCCCAGTGCGTCACGAGATACAGAAGCGAAGCGACGATTCCGACGTCGAATACATCGTCGTCGCACGCAAGCTCGATCGCATCGCCGTGGAGCAGCCTGACCCTGGACGAAACTCGCAATGCCTCCGCCCTGGAGGCACATGCGTTCAGCATTTGCCGGGATATATCGATGCCGGTCACGGAATGCCCGGCTGCGGCCAGTGGCAACGAGATGCGGCCTGTACCGATCCCTGGCTCAATGATCCGGAGCGATTCACCAGGGGACACCTGTCCGACAAACTCCGCCAGCCGGCGCAGGGCATCGGCGGGCAGGCCGCGCTGGTCATCGAACTGGCTGGCGATCGCGTCGAAGGGCAACGTCATGACGGGGCATCCTGGTGACATCGGCTGCGTCTGGCCCCACAATGGGGCGGACGGCAAAAGTATCACTGAAGATAAGAGGGAGTCCCCATGGCGATTACTGACATTGGCCACCCCGCGCTCAGCTGCCATGATCTCAACGCGTCCCTGGCGTTTTACGCGCTGCTTGGCATCAGTGAATCATTCCGGCTGCTTCACGATGATGGATCGACGCGGCTCGTGTACCTGCATGTCAGCGGCAACCGGTTCCTTGAGCTGTTCCCGAACGGCCCCTCGCCAGAGGCCCGCGCGGCGCGCGAGGACCAGAGCTTTCGTCACCTGTGCTTGTTAACGGACGATGTCGAGGATCTGGTCGCGCACCTGAAGGCGAATGGTGTGACAATCGACACGGAACCGAAGATGGGCCTGGATTTCAATATGCAAGCATGGATCAAGGATCCGGACGGTAACCCGATAGAGTTGATGCAGATCGCTCCGGAATCCCCCCAGCAGGCGATCGTGGACGGGACTGCCTTCCCGGCGAGCGAGATCCTGGTGCAGCCGGATTGATGGGGTAGGAGACGGACCACGAGACTCTTGCAGACTGAGCAGCCTGGCTGCTTCCATGCGTCAGTCGGCGCGCTCAAGCGCTCCGCTATGGCCCAAGGCATCCTCCAGGTGCGAATCTGTGATCTTCGGGGCTATGGCACGCAAGGCGACAACCAGTTCCTGGGGCGTCGGTGTGCTTTCGGGCTTTGAGCCATGCAGGAGGCGCACGCCGATCTCGAGCGCGAAGTAGAACTTGCCGAGCGCGGCACGTTCCCCGGGCGTCAGTTCGTCGATGTCATGGCCGAAAATCCGGACGAGCGCGTCACCGGCGTTGGTCATACCGGTGCCGATACTCTTGCAGACCGGCAGCGCATGGTCGGTGTTCATGAGGATCTCCAGCGATGCCATCAGCAGTCGCTTGTCTTCCTCAGTCACCGAGATAATGCGACCCCAGACCTGCTCGAACCACCTGGCCCACGAGTCTCCCTCGGGCATCCTCACCGACTCCACCGCGGTAGCAATGCGCTCGCCCCACTCGACGTTGGCTTCAACCATCGCCTCCTGGAGCAACGCTTCCTTCGTCCCGAAGTGATAGCCGATCGCGGCGAGGCTCACGCCGGAAGCGTTCGCGATATCCCTCGCAGTGGTCTGGACGTAGCCCTTTTCGAGCAGGCATTTACGCGCGCCCGCCAGCAATTCTTCACGATTTCCCATATTGCTTCCCCAGACATACAAACCAGATTTACAATCCTGACACACTTGTCTTGCACAAGTGTACTAGACAAACGTATGACTTTCCGCTAGAGTCGTGCTCGCACTCGGGTGAAAGCGCTCCGGGGCGAGCGCCAGACCGTGTGCGACGTCGGTACCAATACGGACAGACGTTGACCGCCTGCCCTCATAGATTGGTGCCCGGGACCAGGAGCGAGCCCGGACACTCGGCACTCGCCAGCAGAAACCGAAGACCACGCACTTTCATGCCGTACGGGCGTGCCATACCCCGGTGCGGGTCGAACGAGGGAGCCTCCAGGCAAATGCACGCGAATTCAGGCGCGCCGGCCGCGTCCGGCGGAAATCCGGCGAGATGGTACATCCTTGCGATCACCAGTGTCGCACTGTTCATGGCCATTCTCGACAACCTCGTGGTCAATGTGGCCCTGCCCACGATCTCGGACGATTTCGAGGCCACCACCAGCCAGTTGCAATGGATCATGTCCGCTTATGTGCTGGTGTTCGCATCGTTACAGATTACGGCTGGCGGGCTCGGAGATCGACTCGGCCGCAAGCGGTTTTTCATCGCCGGACTGGTCATCTTCACGGCAACGTCAGGATTCGCGGCCTTCGTCCCGTCCGCCGGTTGGCTGATCGCCGCCCGGGCCGCGCAGGGTATCGGTGCTGCGCTGATCATGCCGCTGTCGCTGTCGATTATCACCGAAGCGTTCCCGCAATCAGAGCGCGGTAAAGCCATCGGCATCTGGAGCGCGATCTCGATGTCAGGCATCGCAATCGGACCGATCATCGGTGGCATGATCGTCGACGCGTGGTCGTGGCACTGGATTTTCCTGGTCAACGTGCCGATCGGCATCGTCGCCATCATCGCATCGCAAATGATCCTGACGGAATCGAAGGAACGCTCTGGCGGTAGCGCGATCGACATCCCGGGAACGGTCACCATCACCGCGGCGATCGCCGCGCTCACGTGGGGCCTGATCGAGGCCGGGGAACGCGGCTGGGGCAATTCGACGATCATCGGCGCGCTGGTTGCCGCCGCGGTACTGGTCACATTGTTCGTCGCGATCGAGCGCCGGTCAGACAATCCGATGGTGCCGCTGCAATTCTTCGCGTCTCGCAACTTCACCGGTGCGAACCTGGTCGCCGTCGCGACCTCATTCCTGATCTCGGGGCTTGGGTTTGCGTTGACGTTGTATTACCAGAACGTGCATGGATACAGCGCGATCCGGACCGGATTCACGATGCTGCCCACGGTGGTGCCAATGATGATCGTCGGTGCCGTCTCCGGCGCAGTCGTGGCGAGATTCGGTGCCCGGCACATGATTACCATCGGTATGATCATCGCCTCAGGCGGTATCTTCCTGCTGAGCCGGGCAGAAGCCAGCACGCCATTCCTGGAACTGGTGCCGGCACTTGTGATCTTCGGGGTCGGCAACGGCCTGGTCTTCGCGCCAATGATGACCACGCTGATGAACAGCGTCGATACGCGCAACTCTGGTGTGGCGTCCGCCGTCAATGGCGCGATCCGGGAGACCGGGTTCGCCTTCGGTATCGCCCTGCTCGGCACCATCATGAATCAGACGTACCGGAGCGATCTGCGCGGTTCAGAGCAATTCCGCGCCCTGCGGGACACGAGCAACCCGGAACTCGCGCCATTGCAACCGGTGCTTGATTTGATCGAAAAGGGCATCAACTTCGGCGGCCGCGTGATCGAGAACGATGCACTGTTCCCGGGCCTGCCGGGATCCGTCACGGAGCCAATCCGCATCGCAAGCTCGCACGCCTTCGTGAGCGGCATGGGGCAAGCCTTCGTCATCTCCGCCACGGCGATGCTGCTGTCGGCAGCAGTTGCCTGGTTCCTTATCCGCGACGAGCGGGTGGAAGCAGAGTCGACGCAGCCGGCAGAGATCGATGCCAGCGGTACCTACATGACCGAAACATCGCCCTCCAGCGCGGATTGATCCACGTAAGGAGTACGACCGCCACGACGTCCTGAACGGGACGTCGTGGCGGCAAGAGAGCGAGACAGCTACGCCAACGATCTCGCACGGTGTCGAGGTAAACATCTTCATCCTCGTCATCGATTGATACGACCACCCTTCCTACCATCTCTCCCCTCT
>CAZVAA010000155.1:0-6718 GCA_964624125.1 uncultured Sphaerobacteraceae bacterium
GTCGAGGAGCTCCTCGACCTGCTGGGCCTGGTTCACCTGCGAGAGCGCACACCGGAAACACTTTCCGGGGGGGAGCGGCAACGGGTGGCGATTGCGGCGGCACTTGCGACGCATCCGCGCCTGTTGGTCTTGGATGAGCCGACGAGCCAGCTCGATCCCTGGGGCGCGGAAGAGGTGCTGACGGCCCTGACGCGATTCAACGAAGATCTTGGTCTCTCGATTGTGCTGGCCGAGCATCGGCTCGAGCGAGTGCTGGTCCACGCCGATAGCATTCGCCTGCTGGAGGATGATGGTTCTGCCTACGATGGAACACCCGGCCAGATGGCGCGGATCCTGGATGCCGAGGCATTGCCGCCGGTGACGCGGCTTGCACGCCGGCTTGGCTGGCAGGATGTACCGCTGACCGTGAAAGACGCTCGACGTCATCCAGGCATGCGCGAGTTGCGTCAGCGGCTGGCCGCTCAGGTGCCCGCGCGGCCATCGCCGGCACTCGGCCCGCCGGTCGTGGAGCTGCGCGGCGCGGATGTGACGCTGGGGCGTAACCCGGTGATGCGGGATGTGTCGCTGAAGATTCGCGAAGGCGAGTTCGTCGCGTTGATGGGACGCAACGGCAGCGGAAAAACCACGCTCCTTCGCTCGGTGCTCGGGTTCCAGAAGCTGGCGCGGGGCCAATTGATGGTGGGTGGGAAGGACCACACTGGCCAGGATCCGGCTGATCTGGGTGGCCGGTTGGGCTATGTGCCGCAACAACCGGGCTCTCTCTTCTTCCACGAGACATTGCTGGACGAGCTGCGATTCAGCGCGCGCCAACGTGGTGGCCACGACGACGAATTGCGGACGCTCCTGGATGATCTCGGGCTGGCGTTCGTGGCCGACCGGCATCCACGCGACCTCAGTGGGGGAGAGCGGCAACGCGCGGCGGTGGCAACGATCCTCGCCGCGAAACCGCGCGTGCTGGTCCTCGATGAACCGACGCGGGGGATGGACCCGTGGCACCGGCGTCAGTTGATCGATGTGCTCAAGCGAGCGCAGGCGGGCGGCGTCGCGATCGTGATGGCGACGCATGATGTCGAGCTGGTCGCGAGCGCGGCGGACCGGGTCGTGCTGCTCGGCGACGGATCGCTGATCGCTGACGGGACACCGGCGGATGTGCTGTCTGGGTCGCTCTCGTTCACCACACAGGTGAACAAGGCGGTCGGCGGTGACTGGTTGACGGTGGAAGAGGTGCTACACGCACTGTCTGTCCCAGGAGATGAATTCCCGTAGGTTCATGCGTGAAACACCTTGGACCTCGTGTCCGGGGCTACGCCGGGAAATCTACCTGTTGCGGTGGTTGTGGTGACGGGTGCGGGTCCCATAGCCGACGCTGATCGACTGCGGGGTGGCGACAGGAGTCACCTTGATCTCGGGTTGAGGATCCGTTTCAGGGAGGAAGGCATCCTCGTGGTACCAGTTATTCGGATCCCAGATGAGCCAGCCACCAAGTCCGAGGTCTTCAACGGCGTCGATCTGCGCCCGGACTTCCGGCGCGCCGTATTTCATCATCCCCGGCATATTGAAGTCCTGCAGCCATGGCCGCAGCTTCTTGCGGCTGCCGTCGAGCTGGGCGATGGCCATCTCCATGCTGATCTTGGTCGTCTCGTACGGGAAATCGTTGGGATGCCCATCCACCGGGATCGAGCCGTCCGGCCAGTGTGACGGGTAGATCATCGGGCTGATGTAGTCGACATGATGGACGAGCTGGTCCATGTTTTGCCCGATGCCGAGATCGTCCTCGACCTTCACGGTGTAACCGAAGATGTCCGCCGAGAGTTTGGTCCTCGTCGGGATGAGCGCTTCATAGCTCCGCTGGAGGAATTTCTCGATCGATGCCTCGCGGTGTTCCTGCGTGTTGGGCAGGCCGTAGACCACGCGCGAGAGATCACCATCGGTCGGGAAGCGGACGTAGTCGTACTGGATCTCGTCGAACCCGAGATCAGCGGCCTCCAGCGCGAGTTCGATGTTGTAATCCCACAGCTCATGAAGCATCGGGTTCACCCACGCGATGCCGTTCATGTCCCGCCACAGGTCGCCGGTGACGGAATCCTGTACGCCGAGCCACGGGTACTTCTCGGCGACGGCGCTGTCCTTGAACACGACGAGCCGCGCGATCGTGTAGATGTTGTTGTCCTTGAACGTCTGCAGCACGGTCGGCAGGTCGAGGATCGGGGAGACGACACCGGCATCACGGAAGAACTGTACCTGGGTGTCATAGAACACCAGCTCTTCCTTGATATCGACGACGATCGCATTGATCTCGGTGGTGTTCGCGATGTCGATGAGTGCCTGGAGTTTCTCCGGCGTGTCGGTGATGTTCGGGTTGTAATAGATCCCCCGGATAACCTGCGTCTCTAGGGTGATCGCCATCGGCTCGCCATCGGTTGGTACCGGCATGGTGGCTTCGTGGTAACCGGGGCCGTAGATGGTTAGCTCGGCATCCGGGTCGATCTCACCCGCCGGGAAGACGAATGCGCCATCGGCATCAGTGAAGGCGAACGCGTTGCCGTCCGTGATCCACGCTTCGGGGACGGGCTCCCCATCATCGCCCATGACCACGCCGGCGATCTCGCCCGTTGCCCGCGCGGATTCGGCTGAGGCGGGGGAGGGCGATGCCTCGGCAGCGATGTCTATCGAGGCGTCGACGGGGGTGTTCGCGGGCTGCTCCGTCGCTGGTGGAGTCGTCTCGGTGGTCGGCGTCGATGTGATATCGGACAGGTGCACTGCCGGGGGCGTATCGGTCGTTGGACTTCCTGCGCTGGCGAGCTCGCCTCCGGCGGGCTCGAGCACGACTGGTTGCTCGCGTTTGCTCCCCGAATCCAGCTCCCCGACCATGGTCTGGTAGCCATCGTGACGTACCTCCACGGTCCGTGCCGAATCATCGACGGCGAGGCGGACGGTGCCCGCATTGTCGGCGAGGTAGACGGTCGAGTCCGCAACAACCTGGGCGCCGGCCAGCGGAGTGCCGTCGGTATTGGTGACCTTGATCTCTATCACGTTGGAATCAGGCTTGAAGGCCAGGGTGAGGAGGAGAAGCAAGAAGGCCACAGGCAGGATCAGGCTGAACGGCCACGTGATCCAGGCGAGTGGTCGATTGTCCGGTGCCTTGCCGGGGCGAGCTTCGGGCATGTGCGCTTTCCTGGTCACCGGCCCGGAGAACCAGGGCGCGGGCGTCTGGGATGTTTCACCATCGTATTCAGGGAGAGTCGGTCTGCTTGACCCAGATCAGGGTAAACGGGTCATGACACTCGCGCCACTGTCCGGACACCCCTTGCGAGCGAGGGACCGGCACATGGCCGGCCCCCGCGCTCACGATTCTGGGGAATCGCTTTCCTAGTAGCGGACGGTGGTGCCCTCTTCAGCGTCGACCGTGCTGATCCGTTGCGAGGTGTCCGAAGGCGTCCAGTTGAGGGCTTCAAGACCTTCGCTCAGGCCCGACAGCATGAACTTCAGCTCGCTCGCCAGCGCGCAGAACTGGAATCCTTCGTCGAGGCGCTGGTTGAGGCCTTCCGGGCCGGAGGTATGCACGCCCGGCGCGACGCCGTGCTTCTTCGCCGTCTCGCGGATGTGGTTGATCGCCTCGACGAGCGACGGTTCCTCTGCCTCAAGCGGCACGCCGAGACCGAGTCCCATGGATGCCGCGAGGTCGTTCGGCCCGATGAAGCAGGCATCAACGCCAGGCACGCTGAGGATCTCGTCGGCGTTGTTCACGCCGTCAATGTGCTCGATCTGGAGCACGGTGAGCACCTGCTCGTTGGCGTTGTCGTAGTACTCCTTGGCCGAGGTGTCGAAGCTCATGGCATGGCGACCACCGCCAACGCTTCGGTGACCCTCCGGCGCGTACTTCGTCGCGGCGACGGCATCTTCGGCTTCCTGCCGGGAGTTGACCATCGGCACCACAATTCCCCAGGCGCCAGCATCGAGCACGCGCTTGATATTCTCGGCCGTGTTCCACGGGATACGGACCATCGGCGCGGTACCGGAGATGCCGATCGTGGCGAACATCTGCGCCAGCGTTCGGATGTCGACGGGGTTGTGCTCGGCGTCGACGACGAGCCAGTCGAAGCCGATCTGTCCGATGTATTCGGCGGCCTCGGGAGAGGGAAGGGCAAGCCAGGTGCCGATGGACGGCTCGCCTTGCTGGAGTCGCTGCCGGACGTGGTTGATGCGCATATTCATCCCCTGATCAATACCGGTTGATTGGTGCCGGAAGGCGTGTTCGACTCACCCTATCAGAAGTTCCGGGATCGGGTAAGGGCTGGCACGGTTGCCGTGGAATCCGCCAGTAATTGATCAGGGCAAGTAAAGGAAGTTTCGCCTTAGGCCAGCGAAGGTTCGTGAATAATGGCACAATCTTGGCAAGTCCGTCGGAACGCGTCACAATAAGCACACGTTTCCTTCAGAACATCATATGCGGAAGAACGAACCCGGGGCGGACGGCCAGACGGTCGATGGGGAGGGGCCGAGAGGCCCATCACCCTGCCTCGGTTTTTGCGCCTTCCGCGGCGTGCGGCTCGAGATGGATGATGTCGGCGAGCTGGTCGCGGAACCAGACCATCACATCTTCCCGCTCGATTGCCTGCTTCAGCGCCGATGCCCGGCGGTGCCGTTCAGCGATCGGCATACTGAGTGCCTCATGGATCGCATCTGCCGTGCCTTCGATATCTGCCGGGGCCACAACCAGCGCCCAGTCGCCCAATTGCTCGACCGCGCCGGCGCCTTCCGAGAGCAGCAACACGCCGCTCCGCTCGTTGACGAGCGCGCCTTCCTTGGCGACCAACGCCATGCCGTCCATGAGCGAATTGACCATCAGCAGGTCGTACCACTTCATCGCCGCCAGCACTCGCGCGTACTTCTCGCCCATGATCAGCTGGATTGGCTGCCAGCCGGTTTCGACATTGGCGTACTTGGCGTTGATCCGCCCAACGATCGCGCTGACATCATCGAGATAGTTCTGGTATTCCTCGACATCCATGCGTGAAGGCTGGGTGACGGCGATGAAGTTCACGCGGTCGCGGAACTCCGGGTGCTTCTCGAGGAAGCGGTCGAAGGCGAGAAAGCCCCGAATGATGTTCTTGCTCGGCTCCGCGCGGTCGGTGCGGAGGATGGTGAACTCGTTCCAGTGGGACGGCAGGTATCGCTCGTAGGCCCGCGCTTCCTGGCTGTATGCCGTGCGCTTGACGGCCTCGGTGTCGATCGAGATCGGGTAGTCGCGGATTTGGATCGTCCGGCCTTCCCATTTCACACACCGGTTCGCGTAGTCGATGCTGACGCCCGGGACATATGCCTCGCAGGTGTACATGAAGCTGCGGGCGTGATTTGGCGTCTGGAACCCGACAATATCGCAGCCGAGCATGCCCTCGCAGATCGCCTGGCGCATCTCCATCGGGAGAAGCCGCCAGTAGTCAGGATCTGGCCACGGGATATGGACGAAGTGCTGGATGGTGGCGTTCGGGCGCTTTTCCCGGATCAGCTTGCCGCAGAGGTAGAGCTGGTAGTCCTGCAGCATGATGATCGGCTCGCGCCCGCCCTCGGCGTTCTCGCAGGCAACGAGAATCTCCTCGGCGAACATCTCGTTGACCGGCACATAGCCGTTGTGCCAGGCGTCCCATGTCTCATGGGTGATGTCCGGCGCGCGCGGAGTGTCCCAGAGGTAGTGCTGGAGAAACCAGAGCAGGGGATTGCTGATCTCGTTGTAATACTTGTTGTAGGCATCGGGCTCCGGCACGACGAACCGCAGCTTGAAGTTGCTGCCGCCCTCGGGAGTGATGAGCGCCTCGCCTTCACGATTGGCTTTCTCGACGCGCTCCCGATCGCCGCTGGTCATCGCCGCGGCAATCCAGATCGCCTTGTGCTCCTGGAGCACGGCGCTCACCGCCGTTACCAGTCCGCCGCTGCCCTGGCTCGCGCTGAAGCGACCGTCGCCCTGCGCCGTAAAGGTCACCGGACCACGGTTGGAGGCCACAATGAGCGGGCGCTCGCCGAGCAGGCGCGTAATCCGTTGGTCAAGCAATTCGGCCTGATCCGGTGCCCCGGAATCTTGCCCGGATACTGGCGCGTCCTGTGCCGACATCGATATTCCTCCTGCCTCGATAGGTGCCCCGCGGTGCTTGTGGCAATGGCGTCCGGGAGACGCGGTATGCCGACAGGGGGCGCTGGTTTGCGACTTCTGCACCCAAGCATCCCCTGCGAGAGGCCGGCGCGCAAGCGGTCGCGAAGACGTGCAATACAAACCCCCTCGCACATTGCGTGCGAGGGGGTGGGCAGGAAACGATCCGGGACGGTTACTTGCTGACCGGGTAGCCCTCGTCCGCAAGTTCGGCCTCGATCTTGTCGAGCGAGAGTTTCGAGGGGTCGAAGTCGATATCGACCTGCTTCGTCTGCTCGGAGGCCGTGACCTGGCTGACGCCCTCGAGGTCGCCGAGGCGGTTCTGGATCGCCGCCACGCAATGGCCGCAGCTGATATCGGGTGCGTTCAGGGTGATGTGCTCGGTTGCTGACTGGGTCATGGAGTGTCCTTCCTTATGGTCCGTGCCGCGTCTGCGGTTGTCTTCTCAAGCGTATCTCACGCGTGATTCGTGCCGTTCGCGAGCGCTCAATGGCTCGTGGTCGTGGTCGGCGCCTCGCGGACATCCGTGATGCCCATGCCCGCCCAGTCGCCGAGCCAGATCGCCGCCGCGCC
>CAZVAA010000156.1:0-2810 GCA_964624125.1 uncultured Sphaerobacteraceae bacterium
AACGCGGAGATCGGGTCGCCTTCGAATGCGGCATCGTAGGCGTCTGCGAGAGACTCGCGCACGGCGAGCCCGCAGGGCACCGTGTGCTTGACGATACAGACGGTCGGGTCGTCGAAAAGCTGCGCGGCCTGCCACGCGGCGTCGCCGTCGAGGTAGTTGTTGAACGAAAGATCCTCGCCCTTGAGCAAGTCCGCCTGCAGGAGCCCCGGCGCTGGCTTCCCCGCGCGCAGGCGCGTGTAGGCACGGGCCGCCTGGTGCGAGTTCTCGCCGTACTTCGGTACTGACGCGAGCCGCATGCCGATTGAAAGCTCTCGCGGGAACCGCCCCGCATCGCTGCCGCTGTTCAGGTACTCGGCGACCAGCGCGTCATACGTCGAGACATGGCCAAATGCCTTGGCTGCGAGTTCCCGGCGGCGCTCCGTCGTCAGTTCTCCGGCCCGGAGGTGGCTGAGCACCGACTCGTAGTCAGCCGGATCTGTCACGACGGCCACCGACGCGAAATTCTTGGCGCCGGCGCGAACCATCGCCGGCCCGCCGATGTCGATCTGCTCGACGATATCGATCTCCGCCAGCCCCTCCTGCTGCACCGTTGATTCGAACGGATAGAGGTTGACCACCAGCATGTCGATCGGGGTGATGCCATGGTCTTCAAGTTGGCTCAGGTGGTCGGGAAGGTCACGGCGAGCAAGCAACCCTCCGTGAATCTTCGGGTGCAGCGTCTTCACGCGCCCATCAAGCATCTCTGGCGACCCGGTGACGTCAGAGACGGCCTGGACCTCCAGGCCGGCGTCGGCAAGCGCCTTCAGCGTGCCGCCGGTGGAAACGAGGTCATATCCCCGCTCCACGAGTCCACGCGCAAAATCGACCAACCCTGTCTTGTCTGAAACGCTGAGTAATGCCCGCACCCGAAAATCCTTCTCCATAGAGCAGATCTATACGTGGCGAGGATGCCACTTCACCCGCAGTGTACCCGGAATCGACCATCTGAAGTGATATCCTAGTAACGAGGTCGGATATGTGTGATAATCCCCCGGACGTCAAGGGTTCCGAGCGTTTTACCGGTGAGCGCACTTGAGAATGAGTCGTAAAAACGGGAGAGGTTTCGAATGGATCAGAGGCTGGATCGTCGTCAGTTGATGAAGGTTACATCCGCGGGCGCCGTCGCGCTTGCAGCCGGGAGTGGTCTCGGCTCGGCGGCCGTGTTCGCGCAAGATGCCTCGCCGGCGGCATCTCCGGACGAGGGTGCGGGACCGGTTTATGCCACCTCTGAAGGGCCCGGAGAAGGTGAGCTGACGGTAACGCACGCCCAGGGCGAAACCGTCGTTCCTCTCAACCCGGAAACCGTGATCAGTTACGACATCGCCAGCGTTGACACCTTGCAGGCCATTGGCGTCGAGATCGCCGGCCTGCCGGAGATCGTCGCGCCCGAAGGCGTGATCGACACCGAAGGCACGGAGAACGTTGGGTCGCTCTTCGAGCCGGACTACGAGAAGGTCAACGAAATGCAGCCGGACCTCGTCATCGTGGCCGGCCGCTCCGCGACGGTCTATCCTGACCTGAGCGATCTCGCGCCGACGATCGATCTCACGTTCCAGACGAATAACTTCATTGCCGGACTCGACGCGAACTCCCGCGTGCTTGGAGCAATCTTCGAGAAATCTGACGATGTGGAAACGAAGCTGGAAGAAATCCACGCGCGGGTCGCGGATGTCCAGGAAATGGCGGCCGGTATCGAGTCCGGCCTGGTGGTCATGGTTAGTGGCGGTAGTGTCACCGCGCTTGCACCGGGGAATGCCCGGGGAGGTCGCGGCGCGCTGATCTACGAGACGATGGGAATCCAGCCACCGCTGGAGGACCTCGAGACGGCCACGCACGGCGAGCCGATCTCCTTCGAGTTCCTGCTCGAGCACGACCCGCAATGGCTGTTCGTGATCGATCGCGATGCGGCGATCGGCACTGAGGACGCCGAGGCTGCGGAGCAGGTGCTCGACAACGACATCATGCACCAGACGACCGCCTGGCAGGGCGACCAGGTCGTCTACCTGAATCCGTTCGACTGGTATGTTATTAGCGGCGCCGGGCTGAGCAGCATCAACCGGATGCTGGATGAGCTTGAGACGGCCTTCAGTCAGTAATTCCTAAACCGACGCAGCGCGACCGGACCACCTCCGGTCGCGCCGCTCTCGAAAGGCACATCGAACCACAGTGGCAGTCGCCAGTTTCCATACACCTGATACACGGCGCATATCCATGAATCTCCGGCTGGTCCTCTCGGCCCTGGGGGTTCTCGTGCTTGCCGTGATCAGCGTGTTCATCGGCGTCTACGACTTCAGCCTGCGTGAGGCCCTGACCGGGCAGGTCGACGACTCCCAGATGGTGTTGCTCGTCAGCCGGATTCCCCGGACGATCGCCATTGTCCTCATCGGCGCGTCGACAGGTATCGTCGGCATGATGATGCAGATGCTGTCGCGAAACCGGTTCGTCTCACCCACGACGGCTGGCACAGTGGAATCCGCCAGTCTCGGTATCCTGGTCATCACGTTGCTCGCGCCGGGAGCACCGATTGCCCTGAAGATCGTCGTCGCCTCGATCACCGCGCTGATCGGGACAGGTATCTTTCTCGCGATCCTGCGATCGATCCCGCTGCGCTCGCCGCTGGTCGTCCCGTTGATCGGGATTATGCTTGGCGGCGTGATCGCGTCGATCACGTCATTTTTTGCCTACCGGTTCGACTTGCTGCAATCGCTGGCGATGTGGACGAACGGCGACTTCTCTCGCGTGCTGAGGGGCCGCTACGAGATGCTCTGGCT
>CAZVAA010000156.1:2910-6651 GCA_964624125.1 uncultured Sphaerobacteraceae bacterium
TTGCTCATCTGTGATATCGCCGGCCGCGTGATTCGCTATCCCTACGAGATCCCCATCGGCACCGTTGTCGGTGTCGTCGGCGGTGCGATCTTCCTCTATATGTTGCTCCGGAGTTCTGAACGTGTCGGCTAATGCTACAAATGCCACCACTGGTATAGAGATGCCGGCCGTCCGCTTCGGACCGAAGGCCCGCCTGGCGCTGCTTTTCCTGCTTGCGGCCGGGATGGTCGTGCTGTTCATGACGATCGGCTCGAACGGGAACTGGGATTTCATCCTCCCGTTCCGTGGACGCAAGATCGTATCGATGGTCGTGGTCGGGTTCGCGGTCGCCGCGTCGACCATCCTGTTCCAGACCATCACGAACAACCGCATCCTGACCCCATCGATCATGGGGTTCGATGCGCTCTACATGCTGATCCAGACGGTGATCGTGTTCGCGGTCGGGTCGGTCCAGCTCGTCCAGATCGATGCCCAGTTCCGGTTCCTGTTCGAAGTGATCACGATGAGCCTCTTCGCCGGGGTTCTCTACTGGTTGCTCTTCGTCCAGTCCGATCGGAGCCTGCACCTGATCGTGCTGGTGGGTATCATCTTCGGCGTCCTGTTCCGCAGTTTCACCAGCCTCCTGCAACGGATGATCGACCCAACGGAATTCGCCGTCCTGCAGGATGTGGGCTTCGCCAGCTTCAACTCGGTGAACCGGTCGTTGCTCGGGCTGGCGACGTTGATCATCATCGCGGTTGGGCTGGTAATGTGGCGCATGAATCGCGTGCTCGATGCGCTCTCGCTCGGCCGCGAGACGTCGATCAGTATCGGCGTCGAGTATCGACGGGATGTCATGATTGTGCTCACAATGGTGACGATCCTCGTGTCGGTCTCGACCGCGCTCGTTGGTCCGATCACGTTCTTCGGCCTGCTGGTCGCTCATCTGGCCTACCAGACGATCGGTTCGGCCTATCACCGGTACACCATTCCCGCCGCTGCGTTGTACTCGGTCATCATGCTTGTCGGCGGACAGATGCTGCTCGAACGCGTCTTCAACTTCAACTCCAGCCTGTCCATCATGATTGATTTTGCCGGCGGGCTCTTGTTTATCCTGCTGTTGCTCCGAGGAGGTCGCCAACGATGATTGAAGTCCAGGGATTGACCAAGAAGTACGGCGAGAACGCCGTCGTCAATGACGTTTCGCTCACCATCCCCAAGGGCGGGATCACCTCCCTGATTGGCCCGAACGGGGCGGGGAAGTCCACGCTGCTGTCGATGATCAGCCGGTTGATGGAGCCTGATCAGGGGTCCGTGTCGATCGACGGCATGGATGTCTTCTCCACGCCAAGCGATACCCTCGCGAAGCGGCTGGCCATCCTGCGGCAGCAAAACCACTTCGAGGCACGCCTCACCATCGAGGATCTCGTCGCCTTCGGCCGGTATCCGTACTGCAAGGGGCGACCGACGATCGAGGATAAGGAATATATCGAGAAGTCACTCGATTACCTCGAGCTGACGCCGCTGCGCCACCGCTTCCTGAACGAGCTCTCGGGCGGACAGCGCCAGCGCGCGTTCGTGGCGATGGTGCTCTGCCAGGACACGGATTACATCCTGCTGGACGAGCCGCTGAACAGCCTCGATATGCGGCACTCGATCTCGATGATGCAGCAGCTGCGCAAGATCGTGTCGGAACTCGGCAAGACCGTCGTTATCGTGCTGCACGACATCAACTTTGCATCCTGGTATTCCGACGACATCGTCGCCATGCGCGACGGCAAGGTCGTCTACCACGCCGGCCCCGAGGTCGTGATCACGCCCCAGGCGTTGCTCGATCTCTACGACGTCGACGTCCAGGTCGAAACCATCTGCGGCAAGTCGATCGGCGTCTACTACGGCGGCGCCAACGAGATGCAGGTCGAGCAGACGCGTCAGGGCCAGCAGCGTCTTGCCGTGCAGGCCGGCACTGCCTGAGCTTTGGGACACTGTTGATCCGTGCATCCAGCAACCCCGGATATCTCGTCCGGGGTTGCTGTGTTTCATGGGCGAGCGCGAACCAGCCTTGCTCCTGCGGCTACCGGTAGTTGTGCGAATCCGGCGTGACCGCCCGGATATCCGCCCGTGTCAGCGGCGCCTCTATCAGGTCGCGTGGCGGGAGCTGCACCAGCTGGATAGATTGTGGATTGGCGTCCTCCGTCGCCCGCTCCCGGTCCTCCCATCTCGGCGGCGAAGCGATGATCCGGTTCTCCTCGATCGGATGCAGCCGCTCCGCGACGATGTTGATATTGTTCTGCGCCAGTTGCAGCTTCCCTTCCACGATCAGGAGCGGCGTGGAGCGCACGTGCAACCGTTGCTCCTCGTACAGGTCCGGGTAGACGATGACGTTGACGAGGTCGAACTCGTCCTCCATCAAGAGGAAGGTGATTCCCTTCGCGGTGCCGGGTCGTTGGCGACAGACCACCAGCCCTGGCACGAACACCTTCATCCCGTCTGGCAACGACCCCAGTTCCTTGCTGGCATACATCCCCTGCGGCAACTGGCGTCGCAGCAGCGCCAGCGGATGATGCAGCACCGACAACCCGAGCACGCGGTACTCGTCGGTCATGCGGTCCCAGGCGCTCGTGCGGGGCAGCTCGACATGGTCCTGCTCCGTCGGCAGCGCCAGTGGAAGCTGCTGGCCGCGATGGGCGCGTGTGCGCTTGTCCCGGAAGCCCTTTGGCGAGACGAATAGCCCGATTTGCCACAGCATCTCGCGGCGCTGCAAACCGAAGCTGTCGCAGGCACCGGAGGCGATCAGGTTCTGCTGCGCCTCCGGCCGCAGGGCGACCCGTCGGATGAGATCCGCCAGCGAGCGATACGGCCCGTTGCGCTGGCGCTCGCCGGCGATGCGGAGCGCCGCATCTTCCGAGAGCCCCTTCACGAACGAGAGCCCGACGCGGACGGTGCGTCGTCCCTCGACGGTGCATTCGAGATTGCTGGCGTTGATATCCGGACGCAGCACGCGGGTCCCATGCCGCTTGGCGTCGTTGATCAGCACATGCGGCGCATAGAATCCCATCGGCTGGTTGTTGAGGAGCGCGCAGAGGAACTCCGCCGGGTAGTAGTGCTTCAGCCAGCACGACTGGTAGGCGAGGAAACCGAACGCGGCGGCGTGGCTCTTCGGGAAGCCGTAGTCGGCGAAACCGGCGAGCTTGTCGAAGATCTGGTTGGCCAGCTCCGGTTCGATGTCTTCGTCCACGGCGCCTTCAATGAATTGCGCGCGCATCGATTCCATCGCCTCGTGCGAGCGCTTGCGGGTCATCGCCCGGCGAAGCTGGTCGGCCTGGCCCGGCGTGAAGCCCGCGATGACCTCGGCGACCTGCACTACCTGCTCCTGGTAGAGAATGACGCCGAGCGTCTCCGATAGGATCGGCTCCAGCTTCGGGTGGTCGAAATTCGGTTCGTAGTCGGGGTTGGTGCGTCGTTCCACGAATGGTGTCACCGCGCCACCGACGATCGGGCCGGGGCGCACGATCGCCACCTGCACCACGAGATCGTCAAGCGATTCCGGTTTTGTCCGCCGGATCATCTGGATCTGCGCGCGGCTCTCGACCTGGAAGACGCCGACGGTGTCGCCTTCCTGGATCATGCGGTAGACGGCCGGGTCGTTGTAGTCGATCCGGCTGAGGTCGATCGGCGGCTGCCCGGAGGCGTCGATCAGGTCGAGTGCCTCCTCGACCAGCGAGAGCATGCCGAGCGCGAGGAAGTCGATCTTGATCATCC
>CAZVAA010000157.1:0-4475 GCA_964624125.1 uncultured Sphaerobacteraceae bacterium
CCTTGCGCAGCTTGAGCGGGTAGGCGAGGTTGTCGCGCACGCTCATGTGCGGGTAGAGGGCGTAGGACTGGAAGACCATCGCCACGTTGCGGTCTTTTGGCGGAAGGTCGTTTACGACCCGGTCGCCAATGATGATGCGGCCGCCGGAAATCTCTTCGAGACCGGCAACCATGCGCATGGCGGTCGACTTGCCGCAACCGGACGGACCCACCACGACGAGGAATTCTTCGTCCTCGATTTCCATGCTGAGATCAGACACGGCCGGAACATCGGAACCGCTGTACAGCTTGGTGACCTGATCGAAAATGACTCGAGCCATCTGGTGTACTCCTTGCACCGATTACAGGGCCAATAGTGCTCCGGTCCATCCGGAAGTTTGCCCCGAGGCGCCCTACGAGAGGTTCGCCCGAATCGCCGGGTCGATACCATCGGTGGTTTGGTTCTCCGTGCAGATCACGGCGCCTTATGATGTGCTGTCATGTTTGTACCGGTCAGGCGTGCCGGTTGTCAACGTTTGCCCCGGTTCGCCGCGTGTCATGCGGTGGATGTTGACCACGACGCCGGCGTCTTTCGGGTCTGGCCAGTTGGCTTTTATCGACGTGGTGTCGATGTGCCAGCCCTGTTCGCGGGCGCGTTCCACGGCGCGTCTCGACGGGCGTCGCCCCGGCTCGGCCAGCAGGACACTGCCTCCCGGCGCGAGGATGCGGTCGAAGACCGCCAGCACCGGCTCGATATCCCGTTCCTCATACAACACATCGGCGGCAAGCACGACGGGCCAGCGATCGCCGGATTCCCTGAGGAGGTCGGCTTCCGGCGATCGCCAGTTGACCTGTCGCGTTTCCGGTTGGCGCCTCGCGTGAACCTGGCAGGTGATCCGCGTCATGGTGAGGGATTCCGGCGCGTAGTCGGTTGCGGTGAGATCCGCCCCGGCGGCGATCGCGGCGGCCGCGGTGATGCCGACGCCGGAACCGAGCTCGATCACCGGCTTGCCGTTGACCAGCCCCGGGTCGTGAAAAAGGGTCGAGGCGAGGGCGATCCCGCTTGGCCAGATCTCCGCCCAGTACGGGAGGTTTTGCTCCGGATCGTCGGCATTGAGGTCGAGCAGGGGGTCGATATCCGCCGGGCGGACCACATCGATGCGCCGGGTGGTGTTCGGGATCGCGATGCGCTCGAGAATCAGCATGCCGGTGTGGCTCAGGTCGTCGACGAGGGGAGCGATGCGGGGATGCCGCTCCACCAGCTCGAGGACGTCGGGTGTGGGCTCGGGAATGTACATGGTCCTGGTGGGCTCCGGGAGCTCGATCACGGGTTTCGTTGTTACGAATTATGCATACAATGGGCCCACGATCACTTCACCCGCCCGTGCCCCCGCAAGCCCGGTCGGTCGTTCAGGAGAAGAGGGAAGATGGTGACCCCGCATCAGGATGGACCGACGGCAACGAATGGTTCGCAGCCAGATTCGCCAACGCGGCGCGTTGTGTCGTTCGGCGAGGCGATGATCCGCCTGACGCCGCCGGGGAACGAGCGACTTGAGCGAGCGACCTCGCTTGGCGTTACGGTCGGCGGCGCGGAGCTGAACACCGCGGTCGCGCTGGTGGCGTTGGGCATCGAGGCGTCGTGGGCGTCCGTCCTGCCGGAAACGCCGCTTGGCCGGATGATCGGCCGGGAGGCCCGGGCGAACGGGGTTGATATCTCTCCGGTGCAATGGGTGCCGGAGGATGCGGGCCGGACCGGACTCTATTTCCTTGAAGAGGGGCTCGATCCTCGCCCGTCCGCGGTGACCTATGACCGGAAGAACTCGGCGCTGGCGCGGATCGAATCCGGGACATTCGACTGGGCGACGCTGCTGCGGGGCGCGGACCTTTTCCACCTTTCCGGCATTACGCTGGCACTGTCGCCGACGGTGCGGTCCGAGGCCTCCGAGGCGGTGCGGATCGCGAACAAGCTCGGGGTTGCTGTGTCGTTCGACCTGAATTACCGCTCGAAGCTCTGGAGCGAAGCGGACGCCCGCCGCGCGTTCACGGAGATCATTCCGCAGGTCGATGTCCTCTTCGCCTCGCGGGGCGCGTTGCGGACCTTTTTCGGGATCGAAGGATCATACGAAGAGGTCTTGCGGCAGGCGATCGCCCGGCTTGGCGTCGCGGCGGTGACGGTTACCAGGAAGCGGGCTAAGGGAAGCCGGCGCCTGAAGCTGACCGGGATGGCGATGGGCCAGAGCGGGATCCTCGCGACCTCCGACACCCGTGATATCGAGATTCTCGACCGGCTCGGCGGGGGCGATGCCTATGCGGCCGGCTTCATCGCGGCCTATCTCGAGAACCCGCATGCGCTCACCCGGGCGGTGTCTCTTGGGGTGGCGACCAGTGCCCTGAAGCACACCATCCCGGGTGATTTCCTCTGCGCCACGCGCGGCGAGATCGAGGCCGCGGTGAAGAGCGGCAGCGAGGGCGTGCTGCAACGCTAGACGCGCCCTCGCTGCCGCCTGTCCTGCCACTGCGCGGTTAGCTCCCGCCTTGCTGCTGTTGCTGGATGAGCTCCTCGACGGCGCTGGGAAGCCGGGTTTCGAAGTCGTGGATCTTGGCCCACGTCGGGGTGATCCTGATCCGGGCCATCTGCTTGTACAGCTGCCGGACGCCGGCCTCCCACTCCGCGTACCCCTCCGGGTCGGTGTTCTTGCGATTGGTTTGCAGGTACTCGTCCGGGACGCCATCGACGATCTCGATCTCCGCCGTCCCGCGCACGAGGAGGACATTCGGCGGGAACGCGTCGGTATCTATCGTGATGGCCACGCGTGGATCGTTGGCCAGCGACACCAGCTTGGCGGCGTTGGTCGCCGTGAACATCAGGAAATGGGTGCCATCCCAGACGTAGCCGATCGGGATGACGCGCGGGCTGCCATCCTTCGCCGAGTACGCCAGGCGTGCCAGGTTGGTGGTGTCGTACAGGCGCTTGGCGACCGGGTCGTTCAGGACCTCGCGCAATGTGTTGGCATCCATAGGGGTATTCTCCCGTCTTGAGCACCGAAATGTGCCGGAACAAGTCTGCCTGCAAGGCGCTCTCCGCGCTTCTTTCATATTGCGGAAGGCGTTTGCGGGGCAACAGTCGGGTAACGTCTTGACACAGGATCGGGTTGCACCCTAGTCTGGGCGCAGGAAAGGAAGGTCACTGGAATGGGATGTTTTTTCATCGAGCGAATCCGACGAGTCGCGGAGCCCTCCGCGGTTCAGGGATGTCCGGATCGTTCTCCGGGCCGCTCGATGCTGGTGCTTCCTTTCGCCTGATCTCCTGAACAACCCACGAGGGCTCCCATAGACGCCGCGTCCGGACCATCGGGCGGGCGTTGTTGCGTTTTGGGCGATCGCCAGGTCGCCGCAACATGAGGAGGCCCCGTCATGGGACATTCAGGTGCATACCGCATCCGGCATTCGCAGAATTTCTTGCGGAAATCGAAACTGGTCGATCGCCTGGTCCGCCAGGCCGGCATCGACGCCAGGGACATCGTTGTCGAGATCGGTGCCGGGGACGGCAAGTTGACCTCGGCGCTCGCGCGTCGTGCCGGGCAGGTGATCGCGATCGAGCAGGATGCCCGGTTGGTTGGTCGGCTGAGCGAGCGCTTCGGGGACGACCGGCGGGTGTGCGTTTTCGGCGCGGACGCATTGGAGTTCCCGCTGC
The DNA here is from genome assembly GCA_964624125.1 of uncultured Sphaerobacteraceae bacterium. Classification (GTDB taxonomy): domain Bacteria; phylum Chloroflexota; class Chloroflexia; order Thermomicrobiales; family UBA6265; genus UBA6265. Next base: position 3,673 of record CAZVAA010000157.1, read on the forward strand.
CGAGCACGCCCTACAAGGTCTTCGCCAATATCCCGTTTCGCCACACCTCGGGGATCATCGGGAAGTTGACGACCGGCGTTGCCCCACCGGTTGACACATGGCTGATCGTGCAGAAGGAGGCAGCCGAGCGGTATGTGCCCGATGGCAAGGCGACGATGGTCGCGATTGCGCTGGCGCCGTGGTTCGATATCTCGATCGAGCACCGGTTCCAGCGGCGGGATTTCCAGCCGGCGCCGCGCGTCGAGAGCGTCTTGCTGCGGCTCCGGAGGCGGCCAGCGCCCTTGCTGGACCCGGCGGATCGGGACCGGTTCGTGGCGCTCGTCGAGGCGGGGTTCACCGCGTGGCAACCGACGGTGCGGGAGGCGCTTTCCCGGCAACTGCCCCGGAACGCCGCGACGCATATAACGTCGTTGCCCGGACTCGAATTGGGGCAGCAGCCATCCGCGACGGATGTTGCGTTGTGGGTCGCGGTCTACAAGTCGCTGGCCGAGCGCGATGATCCACTGGTGTGGAAGGCGCTCGGAAAGGCGAGCGACCAGCTTCGCCGGCAGCAGGCGTCCATCGATCGCCGGACGCAGACGGCCGTTGGCCGGAAGCGGGGTTAATTGACGATGCACCGGAAGCGGGCGATTATCCGCTTTCGGTGCATCGTGGTCGACGGCGTCCTTCCGGATTACTCGGGGCTGATGACCAAACCGGTCGGGGCGGGCTTCACCTCGCGGACGCGCCCGGGAACACCGAGATCGTGGGCGGCGCGATCGAGACCGGTGCGGACATTCTCCACGAGGTCGGGCTGGACCAGC
>CAZVAA010000157.1:4575-6621 GCA_964624125.1 uncultured Sphaerobacteraceae bacterium
GGCGGCGCGATCGAGACCGGTGCGGACATTCTCCACGAGGTCGGGCTGGACCAGCGTCAGCACGGTTGGGCCGGCGCCGCTGAGCACGGCACCGATGGCGCCGGCGGTTCGCGCCACCTCCTGCAACGGCACGAGGTGGGGGAAGAGCTCGGCGCGGTATGGCTCATGAAGCCGGTCGCGCATCCCGGCGGCGATCAGCGTGTGGTCGTGCAGCTTCAGTCCCAGCGAGAGCGCGGAGACGGCGGCGACATTCGCGGTCGCGTCGGCGTGCGGCACGGTTGTTGGCAGCGCCGCCCGGGCAGCATGGGTCGCGCCGGTCGCGTCCGGAATGAAGAGCACGGTGGTGAGCCCGAGCTCCCTGGTATCGGTGAGCTGCGTGACGCTGTTGATCGAGGGAACGGCCACCACCGCGCCGCCGAAGATGGCCGCGCCGACGTTGTCGCCATGGCCCTCGATACGGGCGGCACGCTCGAAGAGATCGACATCGGAAAGGCCGAGGTCGAGCAGCCGGTTGGCGGCGGCAAGTCCGATCACCAGCGCCGCGGCGGAGGACCCCATCCCCCGAGAGACCGGGATGTTGGTCTGGGCGTGGATGGAGACATCCGGCAACTCCCGCTTGTGGTCGTGGGCCAGCATCCGCATCGCGGAGAGCGTCAGGTTCTCCCGGCCATCGAGCAACGGGGCCTCGGTGCCGGTGTTGATGACCTCTCCGGCGGTTCCCTCCGTATCAACGACCACTTCGTTCCAGACATCGAGCGCGAGCGCGAGGGTGTCGAAGCCCGGTCCGAGATTGGCTGACGTCGCCGGCGCCTTAATCGTGAATCGCATCGTCCAGCACTTTCGTTAGCGCATCGAGACTTGCCTCGACCCTGACCGGGCGGTTCGCCCGCTCGCGCGGTGAGCCGTCAACATCCTCCAGGTGGTAGCTCACGATCGCGTCGGTATCCTTCAGGACATTTCCGGTGAGGACGCCGACGACGGTCGCATCGGGCGAGATCTCGCCCTGTGCGACGAGCTTGCGGACGCCCGCCAGCGATGCGGCCGAGGCGGGCTCGCAGCCGATGCCGGCCGCGTCGATCGTCGCCTTCGCGTCGAGGATCTCCTCATCGGTGACGCTGGTGACGATGCCACTTGTTTGCTCGATCGTGCGGCGGGCACGCTCGACGCTGGCCGGGGAGCCGATCTTGATCGCGGAGGCGATGGTCTCGGCCTGGACCGGCTCGTAATGGTCGAAGCCGGATTCATAGTAGGCAGCGAACGGTGCGGCGCCAGCGGCCTGGATGGTCGCGACGCGCGGCAGGCGGTCGATCAGGCCGACCTGGTACGCCTCCGAGAGCGCCTTCCCGAAGGCCGCGGTGTTACCGAGGTTGCCGCCCGGAAGCGCGATCACATCCGGCGCCTGCCAGTCCAGCATATCGAGGATCTCGAAGACGATCGTCTTCTGCCCCTCGGGCCGGAACGGATTCACCGAGTTGGCGAGGTAGACGTCGTGGCTGGCGGTCAGCTCGCGCAGGAGCCTGAGCGCGACATCGAAATCGCCCTCGACCTGCACGACCGTTGCGCCGTAGGCGATGGTTTGGCTCAGCTTGCTGGCGGAGATTTTCCCTTCCGGGATCAGGACCATCGCCGGGATGCCGGCGGTCGCGGCATAGGAGGCGAGGGAGGCGGAGGTATTCCCGGTGGAGGCGCAGGCGATGACGCGCGCGCCGAGCGATTTCGCATGGGTCGCCGCGACGGTCATGCCGCGATCCTTAAATGAGCCTGTCGGGTTGTGGCCTTCGTGCTTGGCGCCGAACCGGCCGTTGGTCAGGCCGGCGTACCAGGTCAGCTGGTCGCTCCAGTAGAGCGGCGTATTGCCTTCCTGGCGAGAGACGATGTGCTCTGGTCGGAACGCGGGAAGGAGCTGGCGATACCGCCAGACGCCGGAAAGGGCTTCCACGGAGTGCCTGGGGGCATCGAAGGCGTCCGCCGTGAGGCGCTGGCCGGTGTCGATATCGGCATCCAGCAGCCCTCCACAATCGGGGCAGGTGGTCAGCGCGGACGTGC
>CAZVAA010000158.1:0-2283 GCA_964624125.1 uncultured Sphaerobacteraceae bacterium
ACGCTGTTCAGCAGCGCCTCCTCGACGGCATCCATCGTCGCCGCGAAGTACGGGTCGAGGTCCTTGTCCGTGATCCGCCCGCCCTCGCCGGTGGAGATGGCGATCCCGTAATCGCCGCTCCCGTGCGTGTACCCCGCGCCGGTCCGCCCCATCGCGAAGACCGCCCGCCGGGCGATCCGGTCGAGCTGCCGGCTGTCCAGCGGGGCATCGGTCGCGACCACGATCATGCAGGAACCCCGCTCCTGCGCGTCCTCCGGCTCCCACGCATCCCCGAGCGCCTCCCGCGCATCGATCGGCACCCCGGCCACGGTCAGCGTGCCGGAGTAGTTCGCCTGCACCAGCGCCCCGATGGTGTACCCGCTGACCCGCCGCGACGAGGTCCCGATCCCGGCCTTGAACCCCAGCGAGACGGTGCCCGTCCCACCCCCGACGCAGCCTTCCCCGACCGGACCGTCCGTCGCGCTGTCGAGCGCCTCCCGCACCATCGCCTCGGTGATCGGCCGCGCGCGGATGTCCGACAGCCGCCCGTCGTTCGTCTCCCCGACCAGCGGGCTCACCGAGCGCATCTCCTCGTTGCCCGGCTGCTCCAGCATCCACGACACGAGCGCATCCGCCGCCCGGAACGCCGACAGCGTGCCGGTCAGCACGATCGGCGTCTCGATTTCCCCCAGCTCCGCCAGCTGGGTCGCGCCGATCAGCTTGCCGTACCCGTTCCCGACGAAAAGTCCGGCCGGGACCGCTTTCCGGGTCGCGATGGCCTCCGGCACGATCGCGGTGACGCCGGTATGGAACCGCGTCCCCTCCCGCAGCGTCACCTGCCCGACGCGCACGCCGGGCACATCGGTGATGGCGTTGTGCGGGCCGGTCGGGAGATCGCCGGGGAAGATGCCAAGATCGCGGATACGGGAGCGGGGAGTAGTCATGGGTGGTCCTTGTGGCCTTCATTGCTGTCGCCCCGGACCGCGTGTCTCCGGGGTCCCCGCACACAAGGTGCGGGGCTGCGTGGGCGAATTACGTCCAATGGTATCCGGGAAGCGGCGTGTGTGGTGCGATACTCTCGGGAGCAGGTGAATCGATGTTGCCGGAGTGAGAGACGATGACGACACCCCCCAATGGATTGCCGACCGCCACAACCCCGCCGCTGCCGGGTCCGCGCTACCCGGAAACCGAGCGGCAGGCGGAGATCATGGAGATGGCGTCCGGCCTCGCCGCGATCGCGGCGGAGAACGCCCCGGCGCACGACCGCGACGGCACCTTCCCGCTCGAGACCTTCGAGGCGATCCGCGAGACGCCCTTCCTCGCGCTCACGGTGCCGGAGTCGTTCGGGGGAGGCGGCGCGAGCCCGCTGGAGACGATGCTGGCGCTCGAGACGCTGGCGCAGGGCGACGGCTCGGTCGCGCTGGTGGCGACGATGCACCTCGGCCATGTGGCCGGCATCGCCGTCAACGAGCTGTGGCCGGCGGACCTGAAGACGATGTTCCTGCGGGAGGTCGTCGACAACGGCGCGCTCTACAACACCGCCGCCAGCGAACCCGGGCTCGGCAGCCCGAGCCGGGGCGGGCACTATGAATCCCGCGCGGTGAAGGACGCCGACGGCAACTGGCGCCTCACCGGCCGAAAGGCGTGGGGGACAGGGGCTCCCGCGCTCACCCATGCCGGGGTCGCGGTCTCGGTGGAAGATGCGCCGGGCGAGCTGGTCCGGGCCTCCTTTCTCGTCCCGATGGACGCGCCGGGTGTCCGCATCGAGGAGACGTGGGACAACCTCGCGATGAGCGCCAGCGGCAGCCACGACATCGTCTTCGAGGATGTCGTCGTGCCGGCGAACCATCGCCTGCCGGCGGCCGGCAAGCCGGATGGCAGCCCGTGGAGCATCCTCACCAGCGCGACCTATCTCGGCATCGGTATCGCCGCCCGCAACTGGGCGATCGCGTTCGCCAAGGACCGCCGCCCGACCGCGCTCGGGGGCAAGGCGATCGCCGAGCTGGAGAGCGTGCAGGCGCGAATCGCGCAGATCGAGTTGTTGCTGCTGCAGGCGCGGTCATCGTTGTACGGCACCGTGGCGATGTGGGAGCAGCGGCCGGAGCTACGGGGCGAGCTGGGCGCCCAGCTCGCGGCGGCGAAAGTGGTCGCCACGAACAACGCGATCGCCGTCACCGACCAGGCGATGCGCGTCGTCGGCTCGGTCGGGTTGCAGCGCAAGCACCCGCTGGAGCGGTATTTCCGCGATGTCCGCGCCGGCCTCGGCAACCCGCCGCTGGACGACGTCGCGATGGGCATCGTCGG
>CAZVAA010000158.1:2383-6470 GCA_964624125.1 uncultured Sphaerobacteraceae bacterium
CCCGCCGTAGCCCCGCACCTCGCAGCTGCGGCCGGTGTGCGGGGACCCCGGAGACACGCGGTCCGGGGCTACGGGTTGGCGGGGACTACGCCGCTGTTGTCGTGTACGTGTCCCGGAAGGGAATGAGGCCCTCGATCTCATCGTCGTCGGCGGGCGGGAACTTCTCCCAGATGCCGCCGCTGGAGGTGCCATCCTCGCTCGTCTCGACCTCTCCATCCCCGGCGTCGCGCTCCGTTATCACCCGGGCGATGTCGTCCGCGTATCCGGTCGCGTCCTCGCTGCCTGCGATGGCGGTGACCAGGATGAGGAACTCGCCGTCCTGCACGTAGAGCAGCCGGAAATGCCCGGTGATCGCTTCTTCCTCATTCGTCGCCGAGAGCCAGACGGCATGGGCCTGGTCGCCCAGGTCGTCGATCTGCGCTTCCTCGATCTCCGGGCCGTCCTCGCCAGCTGTATCACCGAGCAGGGGACCGGCGGCGTTCTCCGTCAGCGCCCCGTAGGCATCCCGCGCATGGTCGTCGCTGTCGAAGCGGAAGAGGTGCGCGGTGATCACCACCAGCGCTTCCGGATCGTCGGCGGGAACCAGCTCCGGATCGGTGGAGTATTGCCGGCTGGCGCCTTCGACCAGCCCTTCCAGCGCCGGCGCGACCGGGCTGGCCTCCGGCGTCTGCGCGGCGGCGGGAACGAGCGTAAGCAAAGCGCATGCGAGCGCGACGATAAGCGATCGGGCGAATCGGGGCATGGGTGGGGGAGTCCCTTCGTAGTGTGTTCGGCTAGTCCTCGCCGTTTTCCGGCGGCGGGAGGAGCTGGCTGTCGTAGATCGGCTGCGTGCCGTTGAGCGCGCCGGCGTTGGTGCCGGTGCCGGGCAGCTTGTTCCAGATGCCGCCGCTGGAGCGACCGGTGTGGAGATAGATCGTCGCGCCATCCTCCGCCGTCTGGCGCATGCCGTAGTCGACCGCCCCAAGGGCGGCATCCGGCGCGCTGTCATCCTGGCTGACGGCCATCGCGAGATAGAGCCATTCGCCCTCCTGCACGAGGACGGCGCTGACGAGCATGGACTCGCCCTCCCGGACGCTGGTGACCTGGATCGCGGCATCGCCGAGGTCGTCGATCTCGACCGCCTCGACCTCCCCACCGGACGCTCCCTCCACCTGCGGCTGCAGCCGCTCGCCGAGGGTGTCGTAGGCGCTGCTCGCGCTCGCACCGGTGTCGAACTCCGCCACGAGCATCATCATCGTCAACGGGCCCTCCGCGATACCCGCATCGTCGGGCTCGGCCTCCTCGTCGGTGGTGGCGGCGACGATGTCGGCGACATCCGTGGCGTAGGTGCGGGAGACGGCCCGCTGGACGCCGTCCAGCTCCTCGATCCCGAGGAGGGTCGCGGTGGCCTCGACATCCTGCGCATGGGCGGTGGTGGCCAGGGGGATGAGCGCGAGCAGCAGGAGCGGCAGGGCACGGGTGATTCGACGGGTGATCACGGCTGGTTGGGCATCCTTCGCTGGTAGGCGCAAACAATCTGGCGCAATGGTGCCACAGGTTGGGGATGGTGTCCGGGAACGCAGGACACAACCACGCCCGCCTGCATCGAGCAGGCGGGCGTGGTGCGGATGTGCAGATGTCCGTTTGTCTGGCGTAGCCTAGAGGCCGCCGGCGCCCATCATGTCCATATCCGTGCTCGGCGCCAGGTTGCTGAGGAGCTCGGCATCTTCTTCGATGTTCGGCATCAGGTCGAAGACACCGCCGGTGGAGGTGCCGTCTTCGCTGAAGGTGACCTCTTCGGTCTCGATCTCGCCGTCGATCATGTGCTGCGCGATGTCCTGCACCTGCTGCGTCCCGGCATCGAGTTCGCCACCGGTGACGCTGATCATGTACATGGACGTGCCGTCCTGGACCAGGAGCATGTTGGTGGCCATCGGTTCGCCGGCTTCATCCGTTTCGCCGTTGATGAGCAGGTTCTTGTCGCCAAGGTCATCGATCTCGCTCGACTCCATGCCTTCCAGGCCGGATGTCTCGCCGGTCATGCCTTCACTGAAAAGGTCGACCGCCTTGCTCGCGTTGTCTTCGCTGTCGAAGGTGAACCCGGAGATCATGATGAGCATGACGCCATTTTCATCGATGGTCATCTCGGCGCCTGGCGTGCCGACAGATTCGATCATCGCCGCGAAATCGGGCATGTACATGCGGGCGTAGCCGGATTCGAGACCCTCGATATCATCGGCGCTGGCCGGGACATCCTGTGCCGCCGCCGTGGTGCTAACGGCGAATCCCATCGCCAGGACAAGGGAGAGAAGAAGCGTGAGCTTTCGAAACATTGATTTCTCCTGCATGTCGAGCTCATGTCGACCGAATCAAGCATGGTGGCGCACTGCCATCCACGGTACATAACGCCCGGTCCCGATCGCCGGTTCCCGGTTTCATCGCCGGGCAGGCTCTCAGGAGGTGGCTGGCATATCCATGAGGTCGCCATCCATCTGCGGTACGAGGCCACCGGTGAGGTCGGTATCATCCTTCGTTGGCATCAGGTCGAAGACGCCGCCGGTGGAGGTGCCGTCGTTGTTGAGCGTGACCTCGTCGGTGTCGACCTCGCCATCCAGCATGTGCTGCGCGATGTCCTGGACGAGCGCGCCACCGTCCTCCGGGCCGGCGCCCGCCAGGCTGACCTGGTAGATGCGGGCTCCATCCTGGACGGTCACCATATGGATGGCCATGGCGCCATTGACATCCTCGAACTCCCCGCTGTGGAGGATCGCGCTGTCACCGAGATCGTCGACCGGTTCTCCGGCGATATCGTGACTGACCGGGATCGCGTTGATCACCTCGTCGCCAAGCGGTGCCAGCGCGCTGGCAGCGGCGTCATCGCTCTCGAAGGCATAGCCGGTGACCGTGAGGACCGTGACTCGCTCCATGCTTTGGGCGCCGGGTGTGCCTTCGGCGTTGAACGCGGGGGCGTAAATGCGGGAATAGGCGGATTCCAGTCCGTCGAGATCGGCGACGGGAGCTGCATCATCCTGCGCGAGTGCGGTCGTGGACCCGAGTGTGAGGAACAGGGACATGAGAAGCGCGAACTTCCGGAACATAGAAAGAACTCCTGTGGAGGTGCCGTTGACCTCCGTGCGCGATGCCTCGAAGGCATCATGACTGGTAGCGATCGGGCCCCGGGACGTACAAAGGGGCCCTGGCAAGCCAGGACCCCTGAACACTGTTGTACGGCGACTGGATTAGTTGGTGGTCTCGTACATGTCCTCGGCGACCATCAGGCCCTGCAGGAGATCCGTGTCCTCATCGGTCGGGAAGACATCGAAGTACCCACCGGTGGAGGTGCCGTCCGCCTCGAACTCGACCGCGTCGGTATCGCCGGGTTCGCTATCGAGCATAAAGGTCATGAAGTCGGTGGCCATACCATTCGCCGGGGGAGGCATCGTCTCCTGCGATTCGCTGTCCACAACACTTTGGACCATGCTGATGCTGACGTAGATCACCTCGCCCTGCTGCACGATCAGCGTCGCAAGTGACACCGTTTCGTCGACCCCGGCCAGCATCTCAGCCGACGACATGGTGGCGACATCAGCGAGGTCTTCGACCTCGACCGTATCGAGCTCGGCACCGATGCTCGGCTCCATCTCGTCCTTAAAGACCTGCTCGATGAGCGGACGCGCTTCCGTTGCCGTGGTGTCGTCAGGGAACTCGTAGACCACGGTGTGCGCCATGACCGGTTTCCCGGAGTCGGGCTCAGGGTTGCCGCCCATGTCGCCCATATAGGTCCGACTGTAGACGGCAGCGCCGTCGATGAGTTCCTCGAGCGCGTCGTTTGCGCCTGATGGCGTCGACTGCGCGGTAGCGGGGCCGGCGGCTGCGAACGCCATCGATGCCACCATCACGAGAAGGGCTGTCAATCGAAGATGTGTTTTCATGTCGGGACTGTTCCTTTTCGAGATCTGCCACGATGTTGATCACCGGGCGCATAAACCAGGAAAATCGATGAACCCCGTGGAGGTTCGTTCGCCTCCGTATGCGATGCTTGCGGGCATCGCGACTGGTGTTGATCGAGCCCCGAACGCACAAAGGGGCCCTGGCAAGCCAGGACCCC
>CAZVAA010000159.1:0-2821 GCA_964624125.1 uncultured Sphaerobacteraceae bacterium
AAGGCGACGTCGATGACGAACCGGCTGATGACCTCGCGCACGTCAAACCCATCGTGGGCCGGGAAGATCCCACACCGGAGTCTGCCAAGACGGTCACCCGGATCGAGATCCCGGTTCGCACCATTATCAAGGTCGCCCTCGCGCTCTTCCTGATCTGGGTACTGATCCAGATTTGGGGCATCCTGCTGCAGGTCTTTCTCGCCTTCCTGCTCGCGACCGCGTTACTCCCGCTTGTCAGGCGCCTCGAGAATCGCGGGATGCCGAAAGCGGCCGCGTCGGCCGTCGTTTTCGTCGGGTTGATCGGCGCGATCGTCGGCTTCTTCGGGATCATCGTGCCGCCGCTGATCGAGCAGGGGCAGAACCTGGTCGACAACGCGCCGGAGTACCTGGAGCGGTTCGAGGGCTTCATCAACAACTACCCATCGCTCGCCGAGCAATACGAACGCCTCAAGGACCAGGGGCTCAATGGCGAAGGCGGCGGGGAAGGTGGCGGTGGCGAGGCGGCCGCTGCTGCCGTCGACCAGGTGTACAAGGTCAGCGTCGACATCGTTTCCCGCGTGGCGAACACGTTCTTCGTGCTGATCCTGACGTTTTACCTGATGCTGGAGGGCGAGAAGTCGTGGGCGTTCCTCTCCCGCTATTTCACCCCACGCCTTCGCTACCGGATGCGCCGGACCTATCCCGAGATCTCCCGGGTGGTCAGCGGGTATGTCTTCGGCCAGGCGATCAACTCGACCGCGTTCGGTCTCTTCGCCTTCATCACGCTCTGGATCCTCGGTGTGCCCGAGACGCTCTTGCTCGCGGTCCTGGCGGCGGTATTCGACGCGGTGCCCATCGTTGGCGTGCCGGTCGCGACCATTCCGGCGGTGCTGCTCGCCCTGACGGTGTCATGGCAGACCGCGGCGATCGTGCTGCTTGCCTATGTGGTGTACCAGCAGTTCGAGAACTACGTGATGGTGCCGCGGGTCTTCGGGAACACCCTGCAGGTGTCATCGCTCTCGATCCTGGTCGGTGTCCTGATTGGCGGCCAACTGCTCGGCGTGATCGGGATCATCCTGTCGCTGCCGATCACCGCGGCGATCCCGGTGCTGGAGCGCGTCTGGAGCGAGCCCTTGCCCGACGATGTGCTGGCGGCCGAAGAGGAGTAGCCGTCGGCCAGAGGCGAACTGGCCGATCAATGCCCTACGGAATCGGGAGCGGCGCGGTGATTCTCTGTTGCTCGAACCGCGAGACACGGACGGTCACCTCGAGCTCCCATTCGCCGGAAAGCGGGATATCCACCACCGCCGTGTAATGACCTGGCTGGTCGGTCCCCTCTGACGGGTATGCGATCGGGCCGAGGTCGTTTGCCGGGAGCGTGATCTGGACATCGGGAGGATCAACCGGTTCCAGCGGTGCGCCATCGGCATCCATGAGCTCGATCTCCAGTTCGTTCTGGCCGGTTGCGCCCGGCACCAGGACGATGTGGGCCATGCCGTCGTCGAACTCCACCGTCCGGGTGATCCCGGTCGGGGCAGGCGTGGTGGCCTCCGCCGTCGTGGGTGACTGGTGGGTGAGGAAGCCGGTGACGAGAATGATGGCGACGATAACCACGATCTCCGCGACGACAATCCGCTTCAGGCTGACCCATCGATCTCCGTCATCGGGCGATGCCTCGATCGCCGGAACCAGCCGCCAGCGATTCCATGCGGCCAGGAGGCACACGACTCCCGCGAGGACGATCTTCGCCAGGACGAGCCGGCCGTAGGTCGTGGTGAAAAACGCCTCGATATCCCGGAGAATGGTCCAGCCAGATACCAATCCGCTGACGACGAGGATCCCGACGGCAAACAGGGCCATCGCCGAGAACCTCGATACCAGCGTGGCGACGCCGGTTGCACGAGGCCCCTCTGGCTGCGGCAGGATGGCGCGGATGTGCAGGGCCAGTCCGATGAGCCCGCCGAACCAGATGGCGGCGGCAACCGTGTGCGCGATGTTCGACGACATGAGCACCCATGTCGGCTCGAACGCCCTCGTGTGGCCGGTCAGGGTCGGCGCGATGAGCACGAGCCCGACGCCGACCAGGCCGATGACCCGTCTGGACTGGTCCGCTGCCGGGAACGACCACAGCATCATGGCCAGTCCACCGATGATCATCCCCAGTGAGATGGCCTGGTCGCGCTGGACGAGTTCCCACCACTCCGGGATATCGAGGAGGTCACCGAATCCGGTGCCCTGCTGCACCGCGATATCGATCGGCACAAGGATGCCGTGCGCGATGATCGCGAGTGCCGCCGCGATCCAGAGCGCCCGGCGGTCGTGGCTCGCATTCCCCGCATTGAGGTGGAACAGCATCAATCCGCCTGCGGCGAGGAGCCCCAGGTAGCCGATACCCTGGACGATCTTCTGGGTCGTGGTACGTGCGCTGCTTGACTCGCTGAGGGGAATGTCGTCCGGCGTCTCGCCGGGCTCGCCGATGGAGAAGGTGACCACGCCGGTGATCGGGTGGCCATCTGCTGATATCACCCGCCAGCTCAGGATCGAGGTGCCCTCGTCAATGCTCTCCGGAAGCGCAACGTCCACGGTGCTGCCGAGTACTGTGGCGTCAAGGGAAGTTTCTTCACTGCTGGCACCCTCGACGAATCGGAACCCCTCTTCCGGCAGGCGGACGGGTTCGCTGAAGGTGAGCGTGACGGTCCCGGGGGCTTCGTCGAGGACGGCGCCGTTTTCCGGGCTGGTCCCGGTGAGGGTGGCGTGGGCAGCGGCGGTTACCGGTGTGAGGAGGAGCACGATGCCGGCAAGGATGAGCGGCCACAGGCGGATGGTTGCCGCCCATGACAGG
>CAZVAA010000159.1:2921-6312 GCA_964624125.1 uncultured Sphaerobacteraceae bacterium
TACCCCTTCCGAAGGCTGGTGGTGGCATGAACCATCACGATATCAGGTTGTTCGATACCTCGATATATAGCCCCCAACGGGGATTCGCGCCATACCCGCACGGCGTATAGGCACGCTGCATCGGGGAATGAGCGCATGGAGTTGGCGGGAGGTCCGTCGCGTTACAGGAGTTCTCCCTGCTCGGCGGCCGGCTCGATCAGCTCCTCGCCGTTGTTGCGGACGTTGTTCACGGACGTGCTGACGGGATAGAGATCCATCTCCTCGTCGGCGAAGGGCTGGAGGAGCGGCTCCAGCGGCTCGATTTCGTTGATCTCCGGGTCCATCCACAGTTCCGCGTCGTCAGCGTGGATGATCATCGGCATCCGGTCATGGATATCCTGCATCAGCACATTCGGGCCACCGGTGACGATCGTGTAGGTCTGGAATTCCTCGCCCTTCGCATCTTTCGCCGTGTCGTAGAGACCGGCCATCAGCATCAGCGGCTCGTTCTTGAGATGGATGAAGTAGGGCTGCTTCGGGCCGCCGGTGCGCTTCCATTCATAGAACCCGTTGGCCGGCACCAGGCAGCGGTTGCGCTTGACGAGGTTGCGGAACATCGGCTTCTCGGCCAGCGTCTCGGAGCGGGCGTTGATCGGCGCGACCCTGGGCTTCTCGCCGGGCTTGGTCCAGAACGGGATGAGGCCCCACTGCATCGGCCGGACATGCCACGTGCCGTCGTCCTCGACGATCACCGGCAGCTGCTGGCTGGGCGCGGCGTTCCACGTCGGTCTTGGCTCATAGTCGAACTGGAAGGGAATCTGTCGTAGCGTCTCGCTGAGTTCCTGGAAATCCTCGATCACATACCGTCCGCACATGGGGTGTCCTTTTCGCTTGGCCGGTTACGTCGGTATCCCCTTAACTATGCCACCACCGGGCCGGAATGATGACAGGGGAAGGGGGGAAGTCATCGTCCGGAACCGGTGGTGGCGTGATGGAGCGATCGAGGCGGAGCCGGGATCAGGCGGCGGTAGGCCGCGCGGGATCCTCCTCGCGGTCGACCTTGCCGAGCGGGGTCGGCTGGTCGGCCAGCGGGCGCAGGCGCTCGATCATCGGGACAGGGGACACGTGAAGCACGCGGTCTTCGTGCACGTCGGTTTCCGGGGCGGCGTGTGACCCGCCACTGGTGAGCAGCGGGAGCAGCGCCATCGCGCCGAAGAGCAGGAGCATGAAGGCGGCAAGGCCCTGGATAAGGATCGTGGTCATGTTCGACATCCTTTCACCGGTGTTCTGGTCACCGGGACCCCGTAGTCGGGTGGCGAATACTCATCAGTGCCTGGTACGCCGGGAACGTAAAGTGGCGAACCGGCAAGGGTTTCAGGTCACCGGAAGGATCGCTTGTGACCCTTCCGGCCGGTACGTGGATGCTGCCTGCGGGGGTGCTGCATCCGGGTGTACGAACACATGTTCTCATGAATGTGACTGCGTGTCAACCCCGAACGGACACTTTTCCGAACATTGGTTCTGTAGCGTGGGGATTCCGCGCTGAAGGGCAAGATGCACGGCTGAAACAGGTTTACAGATTTGCGAGGTAGGGTAGACTCGTGTGTCGGGGGAGAAGTACCGTACTTCATCGTGCGTTAATGACCACGATTCGATGCATCTGTGAGCCTGTCCAGTGCATCTTCCTCCCCAACACCGGATCGCTACGGTGTGGTTGCCGCCGGCAAGGTCGCCGGCGCCGGGAGCTTGGCCGGTGAGCCCGGAACTGCCACGCCGTGTTTCCGTGTCCGAATGCGTCCAGCGGGCACGGTGATCACGACACGTTCACGGACCCCGGGGCTAATGCCGTGAAAACCCTCATTCGTATCCTTAAGTACCTCAAACCCTACCGGTGGTGGCTCGTCGGGGTGTACGCATCCCTGCTCATCGCGCTGCTGCTGCAACTGGCGATTCCGGAAGTGCTCGGCCGCGCGATCGACTTCGGGATCGTCGCCGGCGATATGGGGTATGTCGGCAGGGCCGCGCTGGTGATCGTCGGGCTTGCCGCGGCGCAGGCGGTCTTTACCTTTATTCGCTCCTACGGCACGAACCGCCTCGCCGAGCATGTCGCCAACGATCTCCGCAACGAGCTCTACGACAAGTTCCAGGAACTGCCATTCCGCTTCTATGACCGCGCCCAGACCGGCCAGCTCATGTCCCGGGCAACCGAGGATATCAACAACATCCGCGGCATGATGATGTTCTCCCTGCGTGCTGTGGTGCAGGCCGCCGGTATGCTGCTGATCATCTCCTTCCTTGTCCTGCGGGAGAACTGGTTGCTCGGTCTCGTTGCCCTCTCGACCGCGCCCTTCCTCGCGATCTGGTCGGTCCGCTTCTCGGTGACAATCCGCCCGCTCTTCCTGCGCGTGCAGCAGCAGTTCGGGTCGATGACCTCAGCACTGCAGGAGAACGTCGCCGGTGGCCGGGTGGTCCGCGCGTTCGCGCAGGAGCGCGAGGAGATCAAGCGCTTCGATGATGAGCTGGACGAGCTCTTCGACCGGAACCTCGATGCGGCGAAGCGCTGGTCGTTCAACCTGCCGCTGACGATCGGATTCAACGGGCTGAGCGTCGCCGGCGTCATTTGGGTCGGCGGCCTGATGGTGCTGAACGGCACGATCTCGGTCGGGACGCTCGTCAAGTTCGAGCGCTACACCACGATGTTGCAGGAGCCGGTGCGCTGGCTCGGCTTCGTCGTCAACCGCATCGCCCGGGCGATCGCATCCGGCGAGCGCATCTTCGAGATCCTCGATGCGAAGGTCCATATCCAGGACGAGCCCGGCGCAACCCCGTTGCCGGACATGCGTGGCGAGGTTCGCTTCAATGACGTCAGCTTCGGCTACCAGCGACGCTCCGCCGATGCGCTGCAGGATGTCTCGTTCGAGGCGCATCCGGGCCAGATCACCGCGTTGGTGGGTCCGACCGGCTCCGGCAAGAGCTCGGTGGTCAACCTGATCCCACGGTTCTACGATGTCACCTCCGGCTCGGTCACGATCGATGGCCGCGATGTGCGTGAGATCACCCTGGACTCCCTCCGCTCCCAGATCGGGATCGTGATGCAGGAGAGCTTCCTCTTCTCAATGACGGTTCGCCAGAACATCGCCTACGGTCGCCCGGATGCATCCCTCGATGACATCGTTGCCGCCGCGAAGGCCGCGAAGGCGCACGACTTCATCGAGCGGATGTCCGAGGGGTATGACACGGTGATCGGCGAGCGCGGCGTGACCCTCTCGGGTGGCCAGAAGCAGCGCCTTGCGATCGCCCGTGCGCTGGTCCTGAACCCGCGCATCCTGATCCTCGACGACTCGACGGCCAGCGTGGACAGCGAGACCGAGCACGATATCCAGGAAGCGCTCCGGACCCTGATGAAGGGCCG
>CAZVAA010000160.1:0-6308 GCA_964624125.1 uncultured Sphaerobacteraceae bacterium
GCGGGTCGGTCCCGAGCCGTTCGGTGTCGTGTTGCATGGTCCCTCCACACTCCTGACTTTCAAGGCCGGACCCCGGGCGGGTCCTGGTCTCCACGTTTCACGACCATCCTACCGGACCAGGTCCCATGACGTGGCGGAACCGGGTTCTCGACGTACGTACTCGACCGGGGGGGACATGACACGCAGAGTGGCCTAATAATCGTAAAGTCGCTGCGTGAGCGTCGGCTTGTCCGGATATTTGCCTTCACGCTCGACCTTCTCCAGGAGCCGCACCCTGCCCCGACGCACGAAGGTCACCCCTGCCCACCGGAGCGGCTCGGGCTCCCATTGCGCGCCCTTCCAGGTCACCATTGGAAGCGATGCCAGCGCTGAGTCCGTCCCGGTGATGAGATCGGCAAGCGTCCGGCCCGCGAGATTTGCCGTCGCGACGCCTTGCCCGGTGTAGCCATACGCCGCCGCGATCCCGGATGACTGGTCGAATTGCATCCTCGGCATGCGATCCCGTGGGATACCGAAGACACCGCCCCACTGGTGCGTGAATCGCACGTCTTTCAGGATCGGGAACCATTCCACGGCTGACCGGCGAGCGTGATCGAAGATCGCCTCATTGCTGTCCAGGTCGTCGCTGATACGTGAGGAGAAGGGATACGTTCCGCGGTAGGCCCCGAACGCAATCCGGCCGTCTGCGGTGTGATTCATATACCCCGCGGTCGTCCCGAACCCGCCCAGAAGATCCCGATGCTGCCAGCCGATCTCCTTCCAGGCATCATCACCCAACGGCTCGGTCACCACCATGTGCGACGTCACGGGAATCACCGAGCGCCGGTATCCCGGCAATGACGACAGGTACGCCTCACCCGCGAGGACAACCGTTTTCGCGTTGACCACACCGCGCTCGGTGATGAGGCCTGGGCGCGCTCCGTCGCGAACCCTCGTCACGCGCGTCTGCTCGTAGATGCGCCCGCCCTGCCGCTCGACGGCTCGAGCCAGGCCCCGCGCCAGCTTCGCCGGCTGGATCGCGGCACCCTCGCGGTTGTGCAAGCCACCCAGCGCACCGGCGGCATTGACGCGCGAGCGGACCTCCGATTCGTCCAGCAGGCGGTAATGGTCGTCCAGCCCAATCGCGCGCCAGGTGTCATACAACGCCTGGATCTTCGGCAGGTCATATGGCGCCCGGACAATCTCCAACTCCCCGCCCTTGGCGTAATCGCAGTCGATCCCCTGTTCGCGAGTCACGCGGCCGACCTCATCAACCGCGCGGTACATCTCGAGGGTGACGTGCCGCGCGACATCCACGCCGAACCGCTTCATCAGGTCGGCCGGCGGGAAGGGAAACCCGGAGAAGCACCAGCCGCCATTCCGGCCCGATGCCCCGAATCCTGCGATCTCCGACTCGACCACCGCGATGTTCAGTGATGGCTGTTGCTCGAGGAGATACCAGGCCGTCCAGAGCCCGGTAAATCCCGCACCCAGGATCGCGACATCGACGTCGATATCACCATCCAGACCGGGGCGCGGAGTCAGGTCGTCCCCGCAGGTCTCCAACCAGAAGCTGTAGCGCCTGTAGTCCTTCACTCCCCGCTCCCTTTCCCGTGACGGTATCCCCGACACCATCACGTCGAATACGCCAACGAACCCGAGTGCGCTCGACAACCAGGCGCGCCGCCATCAAGCCTGTTGACAGTCTCAGATTGATCTGGGAATGTACCTCCATATCCGAAAACTGAAAACACGGGCACTCCCGCGCACGGCACGCGCGGAGGATTCCCTGGCACTGGCATGTGGACTCGCGAACGCGATTTCGCAGGGGCTATGAACCACATGATTCGATATATCACGAACCGACTGATTTCGGCCGTAGGCGTGATCGTCCTTGTGTCGATCCTTGTGTTCATCATCATCCGGCTGATCCCCGGCGACCCCATCTCGATCCTCCTCGGGGAGAACCTCACCGAGGAAGCACAAGCCCGCCTTGTAGAAAAATGGGGGCTCGACCAACCCGTCTTCGTCCAGTATCTCCGCTGGGCCGGGAACATGGCGCTGGGAGACTTCGGCGCGTCGATCCGGACGCAGGACAGCGTTGCCGGGCTTCTGGTGGATCGGCTCCCCGCGACCCTGTCGCTCTCGGTCGCTGCCCTCACCATCGCCGTCCTCATCGGCATCCCCGCCGGCGTCATCGCGGCCTATCGGGCCAATACGGTGATCGACGGCATGGCGATGGTCAGCGCCCTGCTCGGCCTCTGCATCCCGAGCTTCTGGCTTTCACTCCTGCTCATGCTGTTGTTCTCGATCAAGCTCGATTGGCTCCCCATCTCCGGCTATGTCTCACCCACCGAAAGCGTCAGCGGCTGGCTGCAACATCTGGTGCTGCCGGCGATCGCGCTCGGGGCCGGACTCGCGGCAAGCATCAGTCGCATGACCCGGAGCGCAATGCTCGACGCCCTGAACCAGGACTACGTGCGGACCGCCCGGGCAAAAGGGCTCAACGAGCGGGTCACCCTCTTCTCACATGCGCTCAAGAACGCCATGCTCCCCATCATCACCGTCATCGGCCTGCAACTGGGTTTCCTGCTCGGCGGCGCGATCGTCGTCGAGGAAGTGTTCTCGATCCCGGGTATCGGGCGGTTGCTCATCTTCGGGATCAGCAACCGCGATTACCCACTTATCCAGGGAGCCGTGATGATCTTTGCGATCTCCTTTATCGTCGTCAACCTCGCGGTCGACCTGTTGTATTCGGTGTTTGACCCAAGGATCAAGTACCAATGATCGCCCGGAAGACCCTCGACCTCTCCAACGCGGCGGTTCCCAATGCGCCGGACATAGCCACACCATCCTTTTTCAGGTCGCAGCTCCACTTCTGGAGTCGAAACCGGCTCGCGCTGGTCGGGCTCGCGATCATCGTCCTGATCGTCCTTGCAGCCACGCTCGCTCCACTCCTCGCGCCGTACGACCCGTTCGAGCGCGATATACGCAACCGGATCGCGGCGCCATCGGCGTCCCACCTTCTGGGCACGGATGAACTCGGGCGGGACACCCTCAGCCGGATCATCTATGGCGCGCGCATCTCGCTGATGGTCGGCGGAGTCTCGGTCGGCCTGGCCACCCTCATCGGCGCTCCGCTCGGCCTGATCGCGGGCTACGGCCAGGGCAGGTTTGACTCGCTGATCATGCGCCTCATGGATGCGCTCCTGTCATTTCCCGAGATCGTCCTCGCGATCGCCATTCTCGCCATCCTCGGTCCGTCGGCCGCCAACGCGATGATCGCGATCGGCATTGTGTACATCCCGATCTTCGCCCGTACCGCCCGCGCACCTGCCATCGCGGAATCCAACCGGGAATACGTCGAAGCCGCTCGCGCATCAGGCGCGACGGGCGCCCGGATCCTGTTCCGCCATATCGCGCCGAACACGCTCAGCATCCTGATCGTCCGCATCTCCACCAGCCTCAGCTACGCGATCCTCGCCGAAGCCTCGCTCTCGTTCCTTGGACTGAGCGCATCGCCACCAACACCAACGTGGGGCCGCATGCTGAGGGACGGCCAGAGCTTCATGCAGCAGGCACCCTGGGTGGCGATTTTCCCTGGCATCGCCATCGCCCTCGCCGTTCTCGGCTTCAACCTGCTGGGAGACGGCCTTCGCGACGCGTTCGACCCGCGAACGCGAAAGTCGAGATAGCGATCCCGGCAACAACCGGCACCAGGTGCCTCATGAAAGGAGCCAATCCCGCACCTCATGGAACCACTGGCAATATCGACATTCGAAAGGGGTTTGAATCCATGAATCGTACAAAGACGCTCGAGAATCTCATGTCCCGGTACACGAGTGGCGAGACGTCCCGCCGCTCGTTCATCCAGCGGGCCGCCGCCCTCGGCCTGAGTGCCCCGCTCGCGGCCGCCCTCGCCGGACCTGCGCGGAACGCCGCCGCAGCGCCGGGCGACCGGGGGAACGTCCAGCTGGCACAGGCGCAGGATGGCGTCGAACTCACGGTCGGTCTGATCGAGGAGCCAGACACACTCGAGCCGCATAACCTCACGGCAGCCGCCGCCGGTCTCATCGGCTATGTGGTCATGCCCGGGCTCGTCTGGTGGGATTACGATCTCGGCATCTCGCCGATGATCGCCGAGAACTGGGAAACAAGCGAGGACAGCCTGACCTGGACGTTCAAGCTCCGTCCCAACCTGACCTTCCATAACGGCAAGGCCTGCACCGCCCAGGAAGTAGTTCGCAACTTCGAGCACATCATTGATCCCGAAGGCGGATCCTTCCTCGCGCCTGACTATGAGGCGGTGGAGTCGGTGGAGGCGCCCGACGACACGACCGTTGTTTTCACGCTCAGTGAGCCGTTCGCACCCTTCCTCGCGGTCCTCACCAATCGCTGCGCCATCACGGATATGGACGCCTACGACTCGACCACCCCGGTCGGCACTGGCCCGTTCAAGATTCTCGATTGGCAGCGCGGAACCGGTATCACGCTGGAAGCGCACGACGGGTATTGGGAAGAGGGCCTGCCGAAGGCCGCCCGCGTGAACTGGAACTTCTATCCGGAATCCGACTCCCGCGTGCTTGCGCTGCAAGGCGGCGAAATCGATGTGACCAACGGCGTCCCCGGCCAACAGATCGATCAGCTCCAGGGAGAGGACACCCTGATCGTCGACCCGATTCCGGGGGTGGTCCACGATTACATCGCGTTCAACTGCGCCGAAGGACCGTTCTCCGATGTCCGCATGCGCAAGGCCGTCGCGCATGCGATCGACAAGGAGATCATCGTCGAGGGTGCGCTCTGGGGATACGGACAGGTCACCAACATCCCGTTCCCGCCGACATCGCCCTGGTATACGGAGACGGAGACCTACGAATACGACCCTGAAAAGGCGAAGGCGCTGATGGCCGAGGCCGGATTCGGGGACGGGCTGGATCTCGACATGCCGATCCCGAACTTCAGCCCCATGCCGACCGTTGCCGAGATCATCCAGCCCGACCTCGCTGCGATCGGCATCAACCTCCGGCTGGTCCAGACGGAATGGGCCACCTACTGGCCCGAGACGTATCTCAAGACGCAGTTCGACATCACCGTCATGGAGTACTCGGCCCGCGTCGACCCGGACCAGACGTTCCACCCCCGATATCACAGCGAGGGCGTCCACAACGCCACCAAATACTCCAACCCGCGGATGGATGAACTGCTGGACCAGGGGCGCATCGAGATGGACGAGGAGGAGCGCAAGAAGATCTACGACGAAGTGCAAACCATCCTCGTCGACGAGCTGCCGTGGCTCTGGCTCTTCCTCCCCGACGTCACGATGGGATGGGGGAGCGACATCACCGGATTCCGCCAGCACCCCGGATCGCATTTCTATATCACGGAGACTACCCGGGAGGGCTGACGAACCGCTCGCGCGAACGATTCGTGCCTCAGGGGAGAGATGGCATGCCATCTCTCCCCTGTTGCGGCCCTGATCCCGGTAATTGCCTCTGGACAAGTCCGCCAAGCTCGGGGACAGTGCGGGTAGCCAATACCGTTCAATAGGGGAAAACTCAGCGAGGTCAGTTTCATGAGCAGCAACGATGTACACGGACACGCGCATCCCGGCTGGCATCCAACCCGACACCCGGCCACCGGCCGTGGCGGGATGGTGGCGGCGAAGATGCCTCAGGCGGTCGACGCCGGGCTGGCCATGCTGCGGAAGGGCGGAAACGCGATCGACGCCGCCGTCGCCACGGCATTCGCGGTCGGTGTGGTCGAGCCGCCCATGAACGGCATCGGCGGAGGAGGATACCTCGTCGCCTGGCTCGCAAAGGAAAAGAAGAGCGTCATCATCGACTTCCCGATGATCTCCGCCGCTGCCGCGACGCCGGACATGTTCCCGCTCGCACCATCCGGCCTCGGTGATGCCTTCCTCTTCGGCTGGCCCTCGACCATCGACAACGCCAACGTCATCGGTCATCGCGCGGTTGCCGTCCCTGGAACCGTCGCCGGGCTGGAGATGGCGCTCCAGCGGTACGGCACGATGTCGCTTGCCGAGGTCATGGAACCGGCGATCGAGCTTGCCGAGAACGGCTACAACATCACCTGGTACCAGACGCTGTATACCGCGAAAGATCTCACCAATCTCCAGCGGTTCCCCGAAACGGCGAAGATCTTCCTCAATAGCGCCGGTGCACCGCCCGCCAGTATCGAGCAAACCAACCCGACGGTGCTCCGCCAGCCAGACCTGGCAAAGACCCTCCGCCGCATCGCGGACGAGGGCGCCCGCACCTTCTATGAAGGCGAGCTGGCGCGCACCATCACCGGGCATCTGCGGGAAAACG
>CAZVAA010000161.1:0-1151 GCA_964624125.1 uncultured Sphaerobacteraceae bacterium
CCCGGCAGGAACGACCAGGCGACCGACCCGGCCACCGCCAGTGGGGCGAGACGGGTCGGGAGGGACCGCATGAGATCCGCCCAGACCAGGTTCGCGGCAACCGTCGTCCCGATCAGGACCAGCGTCAGGATCGCCAACCCGCTGACGACGCCGTACGCAATCGCGTTCAGCGTGATCGCGCCACCGACAAGCGGGATACGGTCGGGGAGCGTAAACAACACCTGGTTACCGGAATGGACGGTGAGCGCATTGAAGATAACGCCGACGACCATGAACAGCGCCGCGAAGCGAACGATCCAGCCCCAGCCCTGCCGCGCACGGCCCATCCAGACGATACGCACCGCGAGCACGCTCACCAGGACGACGGCAATCACGAACGGATTCCTGGCGACGAGCAGCGGCACCATCGCGCAGACGCCCCAGACAAGCCACGAACGGCTGTCCAGCCGATTGGCGGTCATGTCCCGGCGCTCCCGGCCCGCTTCGCGCGCAGGACGACAAAGCCAGCGACCACAGCGATCACCGCGACCGCCGCCGCACCTGTGAGCGCACCGGTCGACAAGTCGTCGTCATCCTCTTCGGCGCCACCCTCGGTCCGCACGACGGCGGCAGGCGCGGCCTGGGCATCCTCCAGCACCGACGTATCGGCACCGGCGAGATTTGCCAACTTGTCCATCGTGAGCGGCGGAAGCTCCGGCTCGACGCCGGACCAGCTCCAGGCATCGATATCTCCATCGCGTACGGTTGTGTCACTCGCGCCCAGTGCGACGAATGACCATTCGCCGGAATCTGCCTGGCGCAGGTATCGCCAGAATGGCGACTCCGGATCGGACGTCTGGCACATCCGCTTCCGGCAATCGTCCACCGAGCATCCAGTGATATCGATCTGGCAAATGCCCTCGCCCATGCCACCAAACGTAATCGTCACCACGTCGAGACCGCTACGCTTGAGCAGCTCGATCCCGGTGATCTCGTCTTCCTCGAAGGGCACCCACGCATAGGACATACGGCCATCGCCGTAATCGACGACAAGGCCGGCAACGTTGATATCGGACGCGGCCACCCGTGCGACTTGCACGGATGACAACGCGAAGATGCACATCGCCACGAAGGCGATGCGCATCCATCCTGCGGTTCGGCTCGACGGCGGT
>CAZVAA010000161.1:1251-4103 GCA_964624125.1 uncultured Sphaerobacteraceae bacterium
ATCATCGAGGTGGTGTTGCTGTCCGCCATCGCCGGGTCGGTTGCCCCATCGAAGGCCCAGCCACCATTCTCTGCCTGGGTCTCGACGACCGCGTCCAACGCACTCGCCGGGATCTCGCTCTCCGTCACGCCCAGCGCCATTAGCGCATATGCGTGATCGAAGAGACCGCCGCCATAGACGCCGGTGTCCGCATCCTGGCCGCCTTCAACGGCTCCCAGCGGGTTCGTCGATGCGAAGTCCGCCGGATCCTCTCCGGCCGCGACGAGCGCAAGCACCAGCTTGGCAGCCTGCCCAACGCCAATATCCTGATAGGCCTGCGCCACATCGCCGCTTCCGAGATACGCCACCGCGTCCCCGACGGAGGTCCCGGAATCCACACCTGCCTGGTCCGCGGCCACGAGCGCAAGGATCGCGTCGACGGTTGTACCCGCGTCCGCCTCACCCGAGAAGCCGGCGAACGCGCCGTCCTCAAGCTGCTGCGCCTGCAACCATGCAACGGCCCCCTCGAGGCCGCTTCCGCCGGCCACAGGCGAGGCACCCGGCGTTGACTCATGCGCGCTGGCCGGCGCCAGCATGGCCATCGCCATGATGACCAGCGCGATCGCGCGCGCGAACATTCGATTCTGCATTCCGTATCCTTTCAACAACCCATCCAACAAAAAAACCCGCTCTCGCGAGCGGGCCTGACCTTTGCGGCTCCCATGAACGGGAAGCCGATGTGTGGATCCACCAGGGTCTCCCTGAATCGATCCACGTGTCCTGCACCCTTGAAATCGCGAAGGGCCTCAGACGCACCCCGATACGGTGACCTGGCTTCGATCGCCATGGCGATCGTTACAGTTGCGCGACAGCGCCGGGCTTCCACCGGCTTCCCCGCAAATCGGAACGCGATGAGCTGCTTGTCAATGTGCAGGCGGTCTACCGCCGTGTGGTCATTCTACAGCACAACTCCGGTCACGGATTGGGAGCCGGACAGAAGGTGGTATAAGAGAGTGGGTCCCGGCAAAATCGGGACTCGCGGTATCGTCGAAGGAACTCTCGTGGACATCGACTATTCACTTGCGCTCGGCCTCGCAGCCGCGGCCGCGGCCATCCTCGGAAGCATGCTTGGGCTTGGCGGAGGCGTCTTCATCGTCCCGCTGTTTACGCTCTATCTCGGGGTGGATCCCAAAATCGCCGTGGGCGCCAGCGCGATCGCCGTCGTCACCAACTCGGTCGTCGGCTCTTCCACCCACCTGCGAAACGGCTTCACCAATGTCCGCCTCTCCATGCTCCTGCAAGTCAGCACGGCGATGGGAGCCATGGTCGGCGCTATCATCGCGATCTGGATCAATGCCTCATTCCTGAAGGTCATCCTTGGAGCGGTGCTTGTCTACTCCGCGATCAGCATGATCCGCAGCCGCAAGGTGCAGCACCCCAACGCAACGGACGCCACTCCCGACAAGCTGGTGCTCGGACAGGCATTCACCGACGTCAACGGTGATTACGTCCGGTACGTCCCGCAGAACCTCCCGGTAGGCGTAAGCATCAGTACCGGCGCGGGCATCCTTTCCGGCATGCTTGGCATCGGCGGCGGCGTGATCCAGGTACCAATGATGAACCTGGTGATGAAGATGCCGTTGAAGGCCGCGGCCGGAACCAGCTCCTTCATGGTCGGCATGACCGCCGTCGTCACCGCGGCGATCTTCTATAGCGAAGGCAAACTCGACCCTGAAGTCGCAATCCCGGCCATGCTCGGTGTCTTCCTGGGTGCCAATCTCGGCTCCCAGTTGACCAGGCGACTCCCAACCGGCCGGCTGGTCGTCGTCTTCTTCATCATCCTGACGTACCTCGGGCTGTCGATGGTTCTCGACGCCTTCGGTATCAACCCGTTTGGATAACCCATGCCCTATAGAGAAACATTCGACATCAAGGAAGAAGACTCCCGGCGCGTCTCGCAAGGGGCAATAGCGGTCCTCTCAACCGGCTGGAAGATCTCGTTCGCGCTGATCATCCTCGGCCTGGTGGTCGCGCTGATCCGGGACGAACCCCTCACCAATGAACTCGGGTCCTTCCGCGATGTGCTCGCGGACCTGGGGAAGGGTCGCGCCAACGGCTTCCTCGGCATCGGGATTCTCGCGATGATCATCTCCCCCATTGCCGCGACGCTCACGATCATGACCGGATTCTTTCGGATTGGAGATCGACGGTATGCGTTCATCTCCCTCGGGGTCCTGGTTATCCTCATCACCTCGATCGTCATCGCCAGCTTCTAGCAAGGATCCTGTTGTCGTGCGCCACATCACAGATGCCCCTATCGCCATCATTGTCGCCATGGACAGCGAACGTACGCACCTGGAACAGCTGCTTGATGGTTGGGACCACCGCATGGAGGGGCCGTGGCCCGTCATGGAGACGACCGTTGGCGAGCGATCCGTCATCGTCATCCGCTGTGGCATCGGGATGGTCGCCGCCGCTGGGGCGACCGAACACGCGATTGCAACCCACGAGCCCGCTGCGGTCCTCAACTTCGGTTGTGCCGGCGCGCATACACGGGAGATCCTGCCCGGTGACGTCGTCATCGGCACCGAGGTCATCACCCATGGCAGGATGCGCATGGCCGCGGACGGCACGATCGTGCCGCTGAGCGTCGCCTTTACGGTTGCCGGCGAGCCAAAACCTCGCTCTATCCTCGGCTGCGATCCCGGCCTGGTCGCGATCGCGACCGAAGCCGCTTCATCAATCCCGCTTGCTGCCTGGCCGGAGGCCCACCGCCTGCCGATGCATCCCGAGGATGGCGCTGTACGCGTCTACACGGGCGTGGTCGCCTCCGCCGACATCTGGCTCCAGGATCCAGCCTGGCTCGACGCGAC
>CAZVAA010000161.1:4203-6271 GCA_964624125.1 uncultured Sphaerobacteraceae bacterium
GGATCGATCTCCGGGACGAATTCGGGATGATTCGGCACCAGGAGATCGGCACCGCCTTCCGGTCGCTTCCCGATGACCAGCACATCGTGCGCCCCGGTCTCGATCAGGTCCGTTACCGTCCCGATCCGATCCCCGGCCTCGTTGACCGCCTCGAGCCCGATCAACTGGAAGAGGAAGTACTCGCCTTCCTCAAGTGGACGCGCGTCCGAGCCGGCGATCTTCACCGCCAGGCCAGACAACTTCGAGGCGTCCTCCGGCGTATCTGTCCCGCCGAGCTTCACAATCGCGCTATCGTTGATGAACCGGATGCCTTCCAGCTCGAGAGGCTCGTCACGATCACCGAGGTACACCGTCTCAATCGTCTCGAGATGTTCGGGCTCGTCGGTCAGCAGCCGCAGCTTGATCTCGCCCTGCACGCCATGGGGGGCGCCAAGGCGACCGACCGTCAGCCGGACATCCTCGATGGGGGTCGACGGATCCGGTCCGGCTGTCTCGATCAGCGACTTTCCGCGTCCACGACGTCGATTGCCGCCGCGTTTTCGCGCAGACGACGACGGGGAGCCGGAACCCGACCCCCCGTCTGCCGCGGACATCATTTCGGTGCGAAACTCAATCGTTGCCTTCAATGTCCAGACTCACTCGCACGTTGTGGCGGGACCCGGCGATCATCAGCGCCGTACGAATCGACTTCGCGATCCGGCCCCCGCGCCCGATGATCTTGCCCAGATCTTCTTCCGGCAAGCGGACCTGGATCTGGACCGACGACCCACGCTCGACCGCCTCGACCGAGACGTTCTCCGGCTCGTCCATCAGCTGGCTCACCAGCCAGGACACCAGTCCCCGAAGTTGCTCGGCGGGGTCGTCCCCGTTCGCGGCGGCATCGTCCATTACCTGGTCGATGTCACCTTCCGGGATCGTGTCGTCCTCGTCCCAGGAATCGTCGACTTCCTCGACGTCCCCTGATTCGAGATTCGGGTCGCGCTCGTCCGCCATCATCAGGACGCGGCTTCGGCCGTCTCAGCCTCGGCCGGAGCCTCCGCGTTGGCGGCATCACCGGTGACGCCCGCCCGCTTCAGCAGACCCGCGACCGTCTCCGACGGCTGGGCCCCGACGCTCAGCCAGTGCTTCGCGCGGTCGGCGTCGACCTTGATGGTGGGCGGATCGGTCAGCGGGTTGTAGTGGCCGATGATCTCGATAAAGCGGCCATCACGCGGCGAGCTATGCTCGGTGGCGACAATGCGGTAGAACGGTCGCTTCTTCGCGCCCATGCGGCGAAGTCGAAGCTTGATCACAGTTGGTTACTCCCTGTCGGAGAATGGCGGTACACGATGCCCGCGCAATCACAAAGCAATGTCATGCCGGCGCATCCGGTGAGGTATCCGGACCTGCCTGGCGCCGCATGCGATTCCCGGGTGGCGGGAGGCGGGTGGCACTGTTCACCTGCCGGGGATACGTCCCCACAACCGGTCTGCCGGTCGTCATTTCCCACACCATGGTCCGGAACACCAGGGCTCCGGAACGCATGCAAGAAGAGACCGCCATCGGCGGCCTTGCGCCAGATAATGTAGCACAGGCCCAGGAACCGGGTCAAAAGCACCTGCCCGCCTTCGCCTGGCGGGAAATCCACCGGCGCACGAGTTGGTCGAAGGGCGCATCGACCCAGACCCTGCCTCTTCACCAGGCGGGTTTTTGGGACGTTGGGTTGTCGTGTTCAGGAAGTGACGCGGAGGTGCGTCAGGATCGATCACCCGGGGAGGATGACCTTCCGTTCCGGTCGCAGCAGCAAACGGCGACGACCGTCTTGGTGAGATCGCGGGAGAAGCCGAGCTTCTTGGCGCGGGAGACGAGTTCTTCGGTGTTGTGGCGATTGACGAGCGCTTCTGCGACAAGCTGCGTCGGGCGCAGCATGGCCTTGGCACTCGCGCCGGTGGTGGCGGACTGCATGTTCACTATTCCCCTTCTATGTTTTTGGTCAAGACACGGCCGAGTGTGGTGCATCGACACGTGGTGGGCGGCTTCGCAGTTTCCCCTGCGCGAAACCGCTCGCGTTCAGTCCATCCTAGCAATC
>CAZVAA010000162.1:0-6260 GCA_964624125.1 uncultured Sphaerobacteraceae bacterium
ACATGTTCGACGGCATCATCGCCCTCGGCGCCTGCGACAAGACCCTGCCGGGGCTCTCCATGGCGCTCGCGCGTCTCAACGTGCCCAGCTTTCTGCTCTACGGCGGCACCATCATGCCGGGCTACTGGCGAGGCAAGGAAGTCACCGTCCAGACCGTCTACGAGGCGATCGGCGCGAACGCAGCCGGCAAGATGAGCGATGAGGACCTGAAGGACCTCGAGAATCATGCCTGCCCCGGCGCTGGCGCCTGTGGTGGCCAGTTCACCGCGAACACGATGGCGATGGCCATGGAGTTCATCGGCCTCTCACCGCTCGGCAGCGCGTCGCCGCCGGCGGTCGACCCGCGCAAGGACGAGGTTGGACGCCAGGCCGGCGAGTTGATCATGGACATGCTCCGCCGCAACCAGCGCCCGCTCGATATCCTGACGCGCGAGGCCTTCGAGAATGCGATCGCCGGCGTCTCCGCCAGCGGTGGTTCGACCAACGCCGTCCTGCACCTTCTGGCGCTTGCCCGCGAGGCCAATGTCCCGCTGACCATCGATGATTTCGACGAGATCTCCCGTCGCACGCCGCTCATCACCGACCTCATGCCGAGCGGCCAGTATGCCGCCGCCGATCTCGATCAGGCTGGCGGTACGCAGCTGGTTGCGAAGCGGCTGGTCGATGCCGGCTATGTCGACGGCACGCAGATGACCGCGACCGGCAAGTCGCTCGCCGACGAGGCTATGAGCGCGTTTGAGACCGAGGGGCAGGATGTCGTCCATACGCTTGAGAAGCCGATCAAGGCGACTGGCGGCCTCAACATCCTGAAGGGCAACCTGGCGCCGGACGGCTGTGTGACCAAGCTCTTCGGCTACGAGCCGATGCACCTTGTCGGTCCGGCACGTGTCTTCGACTCGGCCGAAGCCGCGAGCGACGCCGTGCTCCACAACCGCATCGTCGAAGGCGATGTGGTCGTGATTCGCTACGAAGGCCCGAAGGGCGGACCCGGCATGCAGGAGATGCTCGGCATCACCGCCGCCATTGTCGGGCAGGGGCTTGGCGGTACGGTGGCGCTGATGACGGATGGCCGCTTCAGCGGGGCCACGCGTGGCCTGATGATCGGCCATGTCGCGCCGGAGGCGTTCGTCGGCGGCCCGATTGCCGCGCTGCGCGAGGGCGACATGATCGAGATCGATGTCGAGAACCGCTCGATCAACGTCCAACTTTCCGACGACGAGATCGCCGCCCGCCTGCGGGAGTGGAAGCAGCCGGAGCCGCGCTACAAGCAGGGCGTGCTTGCCAAATACGCGCACCTCGTCCGGCAGGCGAACGAAGGCGCGACCACGCTGCTGGACTAGCGAGGTCGATACGAAGCACAAGACCAACGGCGGGCCATCGCGGCCCGCCGTTTGCGTATTCGCCATGGAATCGACCTGTCACCGACTTGGAGGACACCGTGGCGAAGACAATCGTGATCACCGGGGCATCGAGCGGATTTGGTAAGGGAGCGGCACGCAGGTTCGCCGGGCAAGGGCACCGGCTGGTGCTCGCCGCGCGTCGCGACAACTTGCTGCACGAACTTGAGCGGGAGCTTCCGGACGCCATCTCCGTCCCAACTGATGTCTCGAAGCCGGACGAGGTGCAGCGCCTCGCGGACCGGGCGATCGACGCTTACGGCGGCATCGACGTCTGGATCAACAACGCCGGCGTCGGTGGCATCGGCGCGTTCACGGAGATTCCGTTGGAGGACCAGATCGCGCTGGTGCAGACGAATCTCGTTGGTGTGTTGGTCGGGAGTCACGTCTCGCTGCGACATTTCCTTGAACGCGGGTCAGGCACGGTGATCAACGTCGGGTCGGTCGCCGGCAAGGTCGCCATGCCGTACTACGCCATCTATGGCGCCACCAAGAGCGGGGTGCTATTCATGAGCGCCTCGATCCGGCGCGAGTTGGAGCTGCAGGGTTGGAAGGATATCCACGTTTGCGCGGTGAATCCGTGGGCGACGGATACTCCCTTCTGGGAGCATGCCAGCAACTACACCGGCCACACCCTGCGGATGCCGGCCATCGACGATCCGGAGATCGTGGTCGATGCGATTGTCGATCTCATTGACAACCCGAAGGACGAGGTCGAGGTCGGGGTGAAGACGAAGGGCTCTTCCCTTGGAAGCCATCTCGCTCCAGGCGTGACCGAGGCTACCTCGGCGAGAATGGCCGACAAGTACCTGATGGAGGACGCGCCCGAGTCCGACACGACGTCTGGAGCGGTGCACGAGCCCATGTCGTCCGGCAGTGGCGTCGAGGGACATGCTCGCGAGCGCATAGCCGAAGAGGATCGCGCGAAAAAGGGATAGGGGCGCTTTCCCCGCAGGGTTACACCGCCCGCACGAATGCCAGCGCGACCAGCACCAGCATCACGATCAGCACCAGCATGAGCCCGATCGCGAGCATCCCGTCGGGGTCACCGGCGGGAACGTCGTCCGTCTCGTTGGATCGATAGGGGTGTGACATTGGGGTCCTCCGTGGTGTCGACAGGGACTACAACGCCCCGCCCAGTGCCGGGTAGAGCAATGACTCCCACTCATCATGCAGGATGCCGCGGAATCGCTCCTCGGTCACGATCCGGATCATCCGCCGGTGCTCCTCGTATCGCTTGAAATCGGCGTCGCTGAGTCCGACCACATCCTGCCAGTGCATCAACGGCTGCATGCCGACCGGTGGCCGCCGGAAGCTGACCCAGACATCCGTCTTCCACTTTTCCGGCTTCGGGATATCGATCAGCACCGCCGTCGGGTCGACCGGCTCTCCGAGCCGCTCCGCCAGCCGTTCCGCCAGCCGTAGCTCGACATTCCGCCGGGCCGCCTGGTCGTACCAGAGCTGGCTAAGCCGCGCATAGAGCGACTCCGCCCGGGCGCTGATCTCGATCGCGCGTTTGTGGATGCGTCGCTCGAAGAGCGCATCCGCGAGACGCCGGGTGCCCGCGGGCATCCCGTCACTTCGCATGAATGCCAGCAGCGAGGCGTCGTCGTGGTCGGTCAGGCTCTCCGCCGTGATGACCCCCGCCACCAGCGCATCCTGGATCGCCCGTAGCAGCATCACCATGCAGGCGCGATTCGTGTGGTGCCAGTAGACGTTGTCGAACATCTCCTGTCGCGCGTTGATCAGCGAATGCAGCGGGCTGATGCCCTTCTCGTCGATGGCGATGCGTCGCTCCCGCTCCACGTCTGCCAGATCCACGTCGACGATCGTCAGGGCGGCAATCAGCCGTGCGGTGTCGACGCCACCGTACGGGACATTGCACGAGCGAGCGTCTCGCGGCAGGTAATCCAGTTTGTCGACATCGAGCGTACCGGAGAGGATCCCCGCCAGCACCCGGTCGGCATCCGTGAGCGCCTCGTCATCGCCGTTGACGATCGCCGCGACTCGCCCCGGGTCGACCCGCCACTCCCGTTCGAGGATGTCCGCGACCTCCCCGCGCTCGATGATCCGCTGCCCCACCGCCTCATGCGTCAGCACCGGTGGCCCGAGCTCCTCGATGGCATGCGAGAAGGGGTAATGGCCGATATCGTGCAGCAGCGCCGCCGCAACGATCGTGTTCGCGTCCGTATCCGAGATCCACGCGCCCGCGGGCCGTGCGCGCAGGTGGGCGATTGCGCGTTGCGCAAGGTACATCACCCCCAGCGAATGCTCGTAGCGGGTGTGTTTCGCCCCTGGCCAGATGCGTGAGACGAATCCGAGCTGCTGGATGCGGTCGAGACGTAGATAGGGAAGGGTGCTGATCAGCGATACGGCCGGCCCGCTCACGGGAATCCGGTCATACAGCCCGTCGCGGATCATGACGCCGCGATCATCGGTGGACGGGATGGGGTCGGGAACGAACGGTGGTGTCACGGGTAGCTACGAGTCCCTTCTCCGGGGAGTGCCGGTTTCGACGGTTGTACCGGATTGCTATCATGTTTCGCGCACATCCCGGTATCCTTGCGGGAATGCTGCTCATCATCAGGGACGGCGAGCGAGCCGCCCGGTGTTTTAGGAGACGATGTCATGTCCAGTGACCGGCACGCCGCCCTGGCAGAGCGGGCGGCGGCGATCCTACGGGCCAATGATACCGGTAGCTCGATCAGGGCGGCGCCCCGGCTGTATCCACATCAGTGGAGCTGGGATGCCGCATTCATCGCGATCGGGCTCGCCGAATTGTCCATCGACCGTGCCGTGCAGGAGATGCGGTCGCTCTTCCGTGGCCAGTGGAAGAACGGGATGATCCCCCAGATTGTCTTCAATCCGGACGTCCCGGACGATGCCTACTTCCCCGATGCCACCCGTTGGGATGTCGCCGCATCTTCGCCGGACGCGCCGGAGGGTGTCGCCACCAGCGGGATCATCCAGCCGCCCGTGCACGCCATCGCCATTCGTATGATCTGCGACCGCGCGGAACCGGAGCAGGCACGCGCCATTGCCACCGAGTTCTTCGATCCGCTGCTGGAATGGCATCGCTACCTGCTGACCGTGCGCGATCCGGAGTTCTCGGGCCTCGTGACGATCATCCACCCGTGGGAGAGCGGGATGGACAACTCCCCGCGCTGGGATCGCGCAATGGCGCGGATCGAGGTGCCCCATGGCGACCTGCCGCCCTTCGAGCGCCGGGATCTCGCGCATGTCAGCGACCCTGCCCAGCGACCCACCGACGCCGACTACGCCCGTTTCATGTGGATCGTCGAGCTCCTGAAGCGCGGTGGCTACCGGGTAGACCAGCTCTACCGGGACCTGCCATTCCGGGTGAAGGACGTCTTCGCCAGTGCAATCCTGGTCGCCGCCAACGAATCCCTGCACCGTATTGCCAGCCTCGCCGATGCCGACTTCGACGACCTGACGCTGATCGAGACCTGGATCGAGCGCGGCCGGGAGGGCATCGCCGAGCAGTGGGATACCGCGCTCGGAAAATGCTCCGACCTCGATCTCGTCGATGGTGAGCCGGTCAACGTGTCGACGATCGCGAACTTCGCCCCGCTGCTTGCCGGGCAGGTGACGACCGAGATCCGTGCCGCCCTGATGCGCATGTGGGAGTCGAGCGCGTTTGTCGGACATCCGGATAACCGGTGGCCGCTGCCACCGAGCACCAGCCCCCGCGATCCGCATTTCCTCTCGACCCGGTATTGGCGCGGGCCGGTCTGGCCGGTCATGAACTGGCTCTTCAGTTGGGCCTGGGACCGGATCGGTGAGGACGACCTCGCCGAGCGGCTCCGAGTCGCCTCGCTGGACCAAATCGCGACCGCCGGCTTCGCCGAATACGTCGAGCCGTTTACCGGTGAGGCGCTCGGCTCCGCGGATCAGTCATGGACCGCCGCCGCCGTCCTGAACTGGCTCGGTGCCCCGGCGCGATAATACGTCCCTTGTGCGCGAATCCCGGCGCACGGATCGCTCCGCATGGAATAATGCAACCAACACGCATTGCCCCGACATGCGGGGTCACGACCTTGCGGCGAACGCGCCGGAGATCACCTTCTGGCAGGAGCAAACAGGGATGAGTTTGATGCGACGTGCGGTGCTGGGTGTGGCGGATATTCCCGCCGTCCACAGGTTCTTCGAGAACAACCGGTATGCGCGGAAGCTCGTCGACCGCTTCGTCGCTGGCGATACGCTGGACGAGGCGCTGGTCATTTCGAGGGACTTCGCCACACGCGGTATCACCGTCACCCTCGACCTGCTCGGCGAAAACGTCGCCACGGTGGAGGAGGCGACGGCTGCGGTAAGCGTCTACGTCGACATCCTCCACCAGATGAAGGCCAACGATCTCGAGCCGAACATCTCCGTCAAGCTCACCATGCTCGGCCTCGATCTCGGCGACGAGGTCGCCCGGGGGAACATGCAGCGCATCCTCGAGGCGGCGCGTGAGGTCGGCGGCTTCGTGCGGATCGACATGGAAGGCTCCGACTATACCGAACGCACGATGAACCTCTTCGCCAGCCTGCACGATGAGTTCCCGGACGAGGTCGGGATCGTCATCCAGACCTACCTGCACCGGGCGGCGGACGACGTCGTGGACTCGATCAACCGCAAGGCGCGCGTCCGCCTCGTCAAGGGAGCCTACGCCGAGCCGGAATCCGTCGCCATGGGGCCGAAGGAGAACGACGAGAACTTCGGGCGGCTCATGCGGCATTTGCTCGACAAGGGCCGGTTCCCGGCGATCGCGACGCATGATCCGGCGTTGATCGAGGCGACGATCAGGTACGCGCGGGAAAACGGCATCTCCCCCGACCGCTTCGAGTTCCAGATGCTGTA
>CAZVAA010000163.1:0-6241 GCA_964624125.1 uncultured Sphaerobacteraceae bacterium
TACAACTTCATCTATGCCGGCACCGGCTATGGCGGGTCCTGCTTCCCGAAGGACATCCGGGCGCTGGTCAATACTGCGTCGACCGCCGGCTATGACGCGCGGCTGATCTCCGCCGTCGAAAATGTCAACCAGGACCAGAAGAAGGTCCTGCTCAACAAGATTTACGACCACTTCGGTGAAGACCTCGCTGGCAAGACCTTCGCCGTCTGGGGCCTGGCGTTCAAGCCAAAGACCGACGACATGCGCGACGCACCGAGTATCGAGATCATCAACGGGCTGCGCTCCAGGGGCGCCCGCGTACAGGCGTACGATCCCGAGGCGATGGAGACCGCCGAGAGGATTTTCGGCGAAGACGAGAGCTTCCAGCTCGTCGGCCACCGAGACGATGCGCTGGTCAACGCCGACGCGTTGGTGATCGTCACCGAATGGCGGCAGTTCCGCAGTCCGGACTGGGAGCTGATGCGCTCCCGTCTCTCGGAGCCGGTGATCTTCGACGGGCGGAACATCTACGATACCGAGCGGGTCGCCCGCGAGGGCTTCACCTACTACGGCATCGGGCTGGGCGACAAGACACCGAGCAACCGGACGGATGCACCGGTCGTCTCCACCGCGAAACCGGATCCGCATGTCATCACCGCCGACTAGCGAACGCTGCGAATTAGAACGCCGGGGAGCCAACGCTCCCCGGCGTTTTTTTGTGACGGCAAGAAACAAGAAGCGGGGCGGCCGCCCTTGGTCAATGATGGGCATCGGGGAACGAAACGGTTCCGGGGGGTTCACGATGTCCATGACCATACGCCAAACGATGCTGATCCGTGCGAGCGCCGCGCGGGTCTACCATGCCCTGACCGCCCGCGAGGAGATCTCGGCGTGGTGGGGGCAGCTCAACGAGCAACCGGACGACGCGCAGCTTTGGCCCGGGCGAGACCGCCAATGGCCGATCACCGTTCGCCTCGCGACGCCGAACATCTCCCTGCACCTCGCCCTGCGCCAGCACCACCCATTCGATGAATCCCGATCGGCGCCATCGCTGATCCGCTTCCATCTGGAGCCGTACAACGACGCCACGCTCGTCCACCTCCTCCAGTACGGCATCCCCGACGAGGAGTGGCGCAATCTCCTTCGCGATGGCTGGACCTGGTCGCTCTATTACCTGCAGGCGTGGGTCGAAACCGGTCGAAGCCTCGAACAGTTGGGGGTAAAGGGCGATTTCGCCATCATTCGCAAGCAGGCCGAGGTCGAGGCCAGCGCGACATGGTGCTGGCAAGCCCTGACGGATGGGGCCCTCATGTCGGGGTGGATGGATGCGACGGTCGACGCCAACCCCGTGCACGGTGGTGAGATCGCGATCCGGTGGAACGACGGGAGCCATGTTGGCGGCGAGTATGTACTCCTGGACGAACAGCGCACGATCGTTATGCACTGGTGGGATGCGGAGTCCCTTGAG
Organism: uncultured Sphaerobacteraceae bacterium; assembly: GCA_964624125.1. Lineage (GTDB taxonomy): Bacteria > Chloroflexota > Chloroflexia > Thermomicrobiales > UBA6265 > UBA6265. The sequence continues at coordinate 1,448 of CAZVAA010000163.1, forward strand.
AGGCACGGCGATCCCGGCCTGATCACGGTGATGCATTGGTCCATCGTCGAGTCAGGAGACGGGAAATCGGTGATCACGCTCACCGACACGGGATACGATCGATCCCGCATCAGCCAGGCGGGGATCGACGCTATTGACCAGGCATGGGATGCGCGGCTCGGCCACCTCGTCGCCCTTGCACGATCGCACATACCCGGCGCAAAGGCCCGGTAACGCGAAACCCGGACATGAGGTCCGGGTTGGCGATGTGTATTTGGATGTGGCTGTGCCCTATCCGAGCAGGATGCGATCGGTGGCCATGACGGCAAAGAGCGCGGCGACGTACCAGATCGAATAGAAGAACGTCTTTCGCGCAAGGGCCTTGCTGGGATCGCGCAACAGCGAGTACGCGAGCTTCAGGAACCACCCCGACAGCAGCAATGTGCCGACCAGGTAGATCCAGCTCATGCCGAACGGCACGAGCATCAGCGACACCGCCGCCAGCATCACCGTGTACAGGAAGATCTGCCGACGGGTGTACTCCTCACCGGAGACAACCGGCAGCATCGGGACGTGGACGCGGCCGTATTCGCCCTGCTTGAGCAGCGCCAGCGACCAGAAATGCGGCGGGGTCCAGTAGAAGATGATAGCGAACAGGATCCAGGCGGGGGCGGCCAGCGTTCCCGTTACCGCGGCCCAACCGACCAGCGGTGGCACCGCGCCAGCCGCGCCGCCGATCACGATGTTGTGCGGTGTCGAGCGCTTGAGCCAGAGGGTGTAGATGACGACGTAGTAGAGATTTCCGGCGAGAGCAAGCCCGGCGGCAAGCCAGTTCACCGTGAGGCCGAGCAACAGGAAGCCACCGAGCGTCAACGCGACCGCAAAAATCGTCGCATTCCGGGCAGAGATCTCGCCGCTGGCGGTGCCGCGCTTCCGGGTGCGTGGCATCTTGGCATCGATATCCCGATCGATGACGCAGTTCATGGCGTTCGCGCCAGCCGCGCTGAGCCAACCGCCCGCCATGGTCAACAACACCAGGCCGAACGGAGGCACACCCGCAGAGGCGATAAGCATGGCCCCGAGGGTCGTGACCAGGAGCAACGCCATGATGCCTGGCTTGGTGAGCGCGATGTAGTCGCTCACCGTCGCCATGATGCCAGGCGCCCTGGTACTGTCTTCGATCTGTCGGGTGTTCAACATAGACTGGCAATCCCGGAAATCCGACCCACGTCCGAAATACAAAGGGGATGACGTTTCACGTAGGTCACGTTTGGCTAGGGGTGTCGCTGGGGCACCATATTTGGAACGCGCCCCGGACGAGCGCTTCCTGTATTCTACCCAACGCGCCAGCGAAGTCACAGAGGTCGGGATGTCACTCAGCACCTGAAATGCTCCCGTAAGGGTATTGACAAGGCTTCCGTGGTGGGATATCTCTGGAATGTGAAATATCTCACGATGCGAACGCTTCACCCGGCGCAGTATCGAGATGCTTCCCCTGGCCCGAAACGATACGCCGCAAGTATCGATCCGGGCATGCTCACTTCATCACAGCCTGCCGCAACGGAGCGGCGTACCCACCAGGGAGACGAACCATGATCGGCACGATTGACCGCCCACGCATCACGGGCACCTACCTCACACCCGGCCAGAAGTTCCTGAGCGATGACCACATCGCATCCTGCGGATCACGCGAGGTGATCGTGTCCCGCGTTGTCCGGGACGACTTCGGGATGCTTCACGTCGTGCTTCGCAATCGGGACAATGTCGAGGTCAGCGCCTTCGTCGAGCAGATCGAGCTCGCGATCGAGCTGGGCATGCTGCAGCCTGTCGAGGATGGCCTCACCGTCGCTGCCTGCTAGCCAGCCGAAAAATGCTCATGCACCAGCATGCCGCACACATCCGAACGACCCGGGGCGGTGCTGCCCCGGGTCGTTTGATTTCACGATTGGCTCGTGAACTTACGAGGTTGCCTCGGCGCCCGTGAGTTGCGAGGTGCAGGCCGGGCAACGCGTGGCATCGACCGAGATCTCGGTGAAGCAGTACGGGCATTTCGTGAGGGTCGGATCTTCCGGCTCTTCCTTCCGGGTCCGCTCTACGAGTGCGTTCATCGGCTTCACGACGAAGACGAAGATGACCGCCGCGATGATCAGGAAGGAAATCACGGCATTGATGAAGTTGCCGTAGTTGAAGTTGCTCCCGTTGATCGTGAACGAAAGCTCACTGAAATCCGGTTGGCCACCGAATGCCGCGATCAACGGCGTGATCATGTCTGCGACCAGCGAATCGACAAGCGCCCCGAAGGCAGCGCCGACGACCACCGCGACGGCAAGGGAAACCACGTTCCCCTGCATGATGAATTCTTTGAACTCACTTCCGAGACTTCTCATGATCGCCTCCCGTCGTTCACCACGCACCCACCCCGGGCGTGTGGTCATCAGGAGAGGCCACCATTACATAACGATGGCTTTTCGCCCTGATGACCAGCGAAGTATAGTATAAGGAGGCACTGGACCGACTACAACCCTATGGCGCGCAGGACGACTCCGTCGCCGCAAGGCTGTACCAGGCCTCACCTTCCTCATAGCCCATCTTGAAGTAGTCACCACACGCATTTGTGAAGTTCGTATTGATGCCGGAGGATGTGTAGACCTCGAAATTGGTGCCAACCACGGGGCCGGAGCTCGCGCCCGCCGGCAACGTCCCGTCAAAGACGGTCAAGCCGTCAACCGTGATCGTGAGGTAGATCTCCGCGTCGGCTGTGACATCGATGCTGGTGACGTAGTTACCCGCGTCGTCCGTTTCCGCCGCTGCGGCAGACTCGCCAGACGTATCAGCCTCGGCATCGGCAGTTGCCGCATCGTCCCCGGAAGCATCGTCGGCAGCGGCGTCATCTCCAGAATCGTCAGACGTCGTCTGCTGGCTCGTCGTCGCCTGCGGCGCGCCGGCGGAGGCATCACTCACCTCGTCGCCGAGATAGACGTAGACGAAGACACCGGGGGTGTTCGTCGTATTGCTGGCCGAGGCGGAATCCTGGAGCGACTGGCCATCGCCTTCCTCGAGCAGGCTGCGATCGCCATCGGTGTCAATCTCGATCTCGCCCGAGACCACCATGACCAGCCCGGCGCCGCTGTGATCCGGGAGATCAACACTCTCCCCGGCCGGCAACACGTACCGGGTCATCATCATGTCGTAGACGCCCTCGTCGAGGTCATCGATCGTCGGGCTTTCGTAGAACGCGTCGAGCGCGACATCGCTCTCGTCAACCAGCTCGAAGTGCCACATGACCGGGTCGCCGTTCTCGGCCATGATGGTGTAACCATCGCCCGCGCCACGGAAATAGCCCTCGCCTGGATCAGTCTTCGCTCGCTTGCCCGTGACATCGTTGCGAATGACCGAGGAGCCCTCACGCTGGAGGAGCACGGCCGCCTCCGACACGGTCGGGCTGGCCTGGTCGACCTCATCGACCACAACTTCCCGCACCTGCCAGACGACATCGTCACCCGTCACATACGCAAGTCCATGCGCGAGCACGGCGGGATACCCCGGCCCGGCCGCGTCGTCTGCGCGCTGCGCGGTCCGCGTCACCCGGGACCCGGACGTCTCCGCCTCACCGGCATCCTCGTCAGCATCCGGGGTCTGCTGCTGGGGTTCGGTCTCCGGCTCGCTGGCGGGAGTTGACTCCACGTCGTCATCGGGGTCCTGCTGGCTATCCTGCGGCGCCAGCGGGTCGTTCTCGACCAGCGCGGGATCCTGCGTCGGTTGGGGTTCGGCGTCATCCTGCGCGAAGGCCGGCGTGGCCACGGCGGACACCATGACGAGCAGGGCCAGCGCCAGGACAAAGCCGCGCCGGATGGGAGCCGCGAACCCGGCTCCCTGGTGTGTCGCATGTGCGTGCGTCGAAGAATGGCTCATTGATGGGTGCCCTCCGATTTTGATCCCATCCGCGTCCACCGGTGGACGCCGTAGTGTTCACTTGATTGTATAAACATGTGGGAAGACACGTGCGTGTCGCCCGGAAACCGGTTGTGCGTCCGCCCAACCGGCGCTGCATCGTGGACACCCAGCCGATATCACGCCGATGCATCTACTGATCGTACAGAGTTTACACCAGATGACAGCCTGATGGAACACACGCCGAACCGCCGGCCCCGACACCGCTCTGAAGAAGATGCCAGGACCGGGCGAAACTCCGCACGGTCGCGCCCGACTCCGCGCCGGGGCAACCGCATGCGCCCGGGGGGCGGTTGGCCCCTCCCCTTCGAACGAAGCGCGGCATCCGTCGTGTCCGTCATCACACTTGCCGCCCTCCTTGGCCTGGTGATCTGGAACACAAACCTGCGCGGTGACGTTGCTGATCTTGAACACGACCTTGCCGCGGCACAAGCCGACGCCGAGGCCCTTCGTGCGCAGGCGAACGCGACGGTCTATCACCTCGCTCCCTCGCAGGATGGGCCGGAGAACGCCCATGCGCAAGCGTGGTTCTCGCTGCAGGGCTCAGGGGTGCTGTCGGTCGCCAACATGCCGGAACTCCCGGAAGGGCGAACCTACCAACTCTGGTACGTGACCGACAACCCGAACGCGCCGATTCCGGGCGGGACATTTTCCGTCGACGGGAACGGGCAGGCGTTCATGTTGATTCCCGCGGATGTGACCGGCGTCACTTCGCTCGCGATCTCTGAAGAGCCTGAAGGCGGGAGCCAGCAACCAGCCGGGCCGATCCTGCTCCAGACTGATATCGATGGGGCTCGCGGCTAGACAGGCGTCTCGCGGCCATTCGCACGACCCGGCGCTCCGGACAGCACCGTACAGGAACAG
>CAZVAA010000164.1:0-6222 GCA_964624125.1 uncultured Sphaerobacteraceae bacterium
CAACCGGCACCTGAGGCACGGCCACCACCGGCGACTCCGGCACCGGCAGGACCGGTGTCACGGCATCGACGGGCGGAACGACGGGGGCAACCGGCTCGATGATCGGCGTCACCGGGTCGACAACCACAGGAGGCTCGATCGGAAGGACGGGATCCAGCGGGGGCTGGACGACATCCACGATCGGCGCGATGGGCTCGATGATTGGAGTGATCGGATCGATGATCGGCGTGATCACGGGGGCAATCGGGTCGATCACCGGTGAGATCACGGGCGCCAGCGGTGCCGTGACCGGATCAAGCACGTCAACGACCGGCGTGAGCGTGCTATCGACAATCGGCGTCACCGGTTCCAGCACCGGCAGGACCGGCGCGATCACCGGCTCCACGATCGGCTGCAGCGGCTCGACAATGGCCGGCACAACGTCGTTCACCGGCGCGGTGACCGTCTCGAGGACGGGCGCGACTGGTGCGGTCACCGGCGCCAACTGCTCCACGACGGGGGCCAATGGCGTGACGACCTGCTCCACCACCGGTGTCACCGGTTCAAGGACCGGGGTGACAACCTGCGGCAGCACTGGCTCGACCAGGCCCGTGACGGGCTCGAGCACCGGCTGGACCGGCGTCACGAGTGCATCCACGGGGCCGGCCAGCAGGTCGGCATGTTCTTGCAAGGTGACGAGGGATGATTCGGGAAGGAGCGATTCGGTAATCGGCGCGACCGGCAGGTTTTCGATGAGACTGGTGACCGGCACGAGCGTGTTGGCCGTCTCCTCGACAATCGCCGTGTCGACGACCGGGTCGGTTGGCACCACCGTCCCGGTCACCGGGGCGATGGTATCTCCGGCGACGTCGAGCACCGGCGCGGCGGTATCCACCACCGGTTGCACAACCTGACCGGTCTCCGGCAGGACTTCCGTGGTGACCTCATTCACCACCGGCGCGGCTCCGTTTACCACGGGCTCAACAACGTCGTTCACCGGCTCGACTGCCTGGTTCACGACCGGCTGCACCGGCTCCACGACGCCGCTGACAATCGGGTCGACGACTTCGTCCACCACCGGCTGGGTAACGTCTTCAACAATGGGTGCAACGGGTTCGGTAACGTCGTTCACGACCGGCGCGGCGGTATCCACAACCGGCACAACGACATCGTTCACCGTGTCATTGACGACACCGGTGACGGGCTCGAGAACCTCGTCCACCGGCTCGGTGACGACCGTGACAATGTCGTCTACTGGCTGGGTGACCGTTTCGACGGTCTCGTTGAGGGGATCGGTAACGGGGTCGAGCGCGCCACCCAGGATCTGGGCGCTGGTACCGGGCACAACCACGCACAGCATGGCCATCACCCCGAGGGTGACCGCCAACAGCCTGGCAGGTATGTGACCGGAACGGCGCATGAATGGACCCCTGGTCTCGTCCGGCACCCCGAAACGTGTCGGGTATGCCAAAACAACGGAATAGCTGAACTGGCCGGCGATTGTCGTCACCGCCTCGTGCGTTCCGTCGTTTCCCCACCCACACAATATACGTGGTGTAGGGGCTTGTCAATACCCAGGCTATGTTTTTACCGAGGATCGCCAGCGCCAGCCGGTTCCCGGGATGGTGTCGATGAGCCCGCGCCCTTCAGCGGTGTCACCGGCTCATCGACTCGAACAACCATACGTAGGCGTGTCACCCCAACGCTCAAAACTCTAGCGTTTCGGAGTGACACACCTGCGACAGAAGGCGACCAGGCTCCGCCCAGCCTCCGGAAGACCCGGCTCCCTCTCACCGGGAAGGGAATACCATGATCAGGGATTGAGCCCGATCACGCGTCCTCGAGCCAGGCGTACCGGACCCACCAGTAGCCCGAGTAGCCTTGGGGCAAAAAGTTTCGGACCCGCGGCGATGCGCCATACAGCGCCTTACTGAAAAAGAAGACACCTGCCGCCATGTCGTCGTTGGCGATGTTGGTGGCCTGGATCAGCAGTTCGACGCGCTTCTCGTGGTCCAGTTCCGATTGTGCCTTCAGATCCAGCTCGTCGTATTCCTCATTGCAGTAATGCATCATGTTGAATCCGGTTGGCGGCAACTGGTCGCACCGGAACATCGCGCCCTGGGCTCCGTCGTAATCCCACGTGAATCCAAGGATCGCGGACTCGTATTCCCCGTTGTTCACGCGTTCCCACAACGTGGGGAACGGGATCTCGGCCGGGATCACTTCGACGCCGACATCCCGCCAGTGTTGCTGGATAAACGGAATGCCCTGCTTGAATGATTCCACGCCCTCGGAGAACATCAACTCAAAGCTGAGCCGCTCGCCATCCTTTTCCCGGATACCGTCGGTCCCTTCGACCCACCCCGCCTCGTCCAGCAGCGCCTTCGCCCTGTCCGGGTCGAAGTCGTAGATCGTGTTCATCCGCTCCGGCGCATAGGCGGGCGAAAGCACTGGCTGGGTTCCATCCGCCCGAACCGCATACCCCATCTGGATCGCCTCGACATACGTGTCGCGGTCGATCGCGTAATGCAGCGCCTGGCGAACGCGCTTGTCCACGAACAGGCTTAAGTCGGCTTCGTTCTGGTTCAACACGTAGTAGGTAAATCCGGAGGTATCGACCTCCGCGATCTGGATCTCCGGATTCGACTCCCGAAGCGTATCGACCCGGGTCGAGCTAATCCCCGTGACGTCGGTTTCGCCGTTCTGGAGTGACGCGATCTGTGTGTTGGTATCCTGGACGACATTGAAGACATACTCGTCGATCTCAGGCACGTTGTCCTGGTCCCAGTAGTCCGGATTGCGCTCGAGTCGAACCTGCGACCCCAGCGTCCACTCGACGAAGCGGAATGGACCGCTGCCGACGACGCGTGCCGGGTCCTGCCCCGTCGATCCGGTGTCAGAGGGCCACTCGCTGACGGGGACGTCTTCCCAGATATGCTTGGGCACGATCGCAAATTGCAACGCGGTGTTCTCAAGGAAGACCGCTGACTGCTGCTTCGAAACCAGTGTGAGCGTGTGATCGTCGATCTTCTCATATCCGGCGAGGAACTCCGCGACCGTCCCCCGTCGCACGCTCGGGCTATCCTCCGCCATCACCGCATCGAATGTGAAGATCACATCGTCCGCCGTGACGGGTTCACCATCGTGCCACGTCGCGTTTGGGTTGAGATAGAACGTGTAGGTGACGCCATCCGGCGCGATCTCCCAGGAATCCGCGATACCCGACGGCACAACCGACCCGTCAATCGGACTGTTGCTGACGAGCCCCTCGAACAGGAAGCTGATGACCAGCCCTGAATAAATATCCGAGGTCAGGATCGGGTTCAGGGTCGAGATATCAATGGTATAGGTATGGATGAGCGTGCCGCCCCGCCTCTCCGGCTCGGTCAGCGCGAAGTGGGACTTCAACTGCTCGTAATACTCAGCACGCGTGACCGAGGTGATCGTCTCACCGATGCCGGCCGGGCTCGCCGACGCCACCGGCGACGCGCCGGGTGTCGCCTCCTGCGCCGACGCATTGGTCGCCAGCATGTCCGCAGCGGCGGCCGACATCCCCAGCGCTCCCGCGCGTCTCATGAAATGGCGACGGGTGATGTCTCCGGCGCGGAATTGCTCGAGCAGTGTCTGTAGTTCGATCTGGGGCATCCGTTTCTGTCCTTTCACGCACGCGTGGTGCGGATCAGAGCCTGGGAGGCTCGCAGGTGGATGGACTGGGTCCCATGAGACCGGTCGATATCGTCGGGCGCTGGCTCCGCCACGAACCAGGCAAGATCGCTGGGACCTCGCACGTCGCGACTCGAAGCGCAAGCTGCGCGGCAAGCCGGCCGCGACCCCGTTAGATGTCTCCCGAACTGTCGGGCGATCATATGGAATGGAAAACATGCTGTCAATGGGCAAACGGGAACATCCGGACAGCGAAAGGCGCCGCATGGGATGCGCGCGGCGCCTTTCGTCCGGTCGTGGCCAATCAGCAGGTGATTATCCGATCCCCGGCAGCTTCAGCCCGTGCTCGTTCGCGCAGGCGATCGCTTCTTCATAACCCGCGTCCGCGTGGCGCATGACTCCGCTGGCAGGATCGTTCCAGAGCACGCGGCGGATGCGTTCCGCCGCGGCGTCGGTCCCGTCGCAGACGATCACCATGCCGGCGTGCTGCGAGAACCCCAGCCCGACGCCGCCGCCATGATGCAGCGACACCCACGTTGCCCCGGAGGCGGTGTTCAACAACGCATTCAGCAGCGGCCAATCGGAGACGGCGTCGGACCCGTCCCGCATGCTCTCCGTCTCCCGGTTCGGGCTCGCGACGGAGCCGGAATCGAGGTGATCCCGCCCGATCACGACCGGAGCCTTCAACTCTCCGCTCCTGACCATTTCGTTGAACGCCAGCCCGAGCCGGTCGCGGTCACCCAGCCCGACCCAGCAGATGCGCGCCGGCAACCCCTGAAAGTGGAATGCGTCCCGCGCCATGTCCAGCCAGCGATGCAGGTGCGGATCGTCCGGGATCAGCTCCTTCACCTTCGCATCGGTCCTGTAGATGTCCTCGGGATCGCCCGAGAGGGCAACCCACCGGAACGGCCCAACGCCCCGGCAGAAAAGCGGCCGGATATAGGCCGGCACGAATCCGGGGAAGTCGAACGCGTCGGATACGCTCTCCTCGAACGCCATCTGGCGAATGTTGTTGCCGTAATCGACGACCGGGATACCCATGTTCCAGTAGTCGAGCATCGCGCGGACATGCACCGCCATCGACGCCCGTGCCTCACGGGCGACTCCGGCCGGATCGCGTTGCTGGGCTTCCTGCCACTGCTCCACGGTCCAGCCGACCGGCAGGTAGCCGTGAGCCGGGTCATGCGCCGAGGTCTGGTCGGTCACCGCATCCGGACGAATGCCCCGCTTCACCATCTCCGGCAGGATCTCGGCAACGTTCCCAAGCAGCGCGATCGAGACTGCGTCGCCAGCAGTCTTCGCCGTCTCCAGCACCTCCAGTGCATGGTCGAGATCGCGTGCCTGGGTATCGATGTAGCCGGTGCGCAGGCGCATATCGATACGCGATTGCTGGCATTCGATGGCGAGCATCGAGGCGCCGGCCATCGTGGCCGCGCGCGGCTGGGCACCACCCATCCCTCCCAGCCCGGCGGTGACGATCCAGCGACCAGTCCAGTCGCCGTCGAAGTGCTGCCGCGCCATCTCGGCGAAGGTCTCGTAGGTGCCCTGGACGATGCCCTGGCTGCCGATGTAGATCCACGACCCGGCCGTCATCTGGCCGTACATCATCAGGCCCTTCTGGTCGAGCTCGTGGAAATGCTCCCAGGTCGCCCAGTGCGGCACGAGGTTGCTATTCGCGATCAGTACCCGCGGCGCGTTCTCGTGCGTGCGGAACACGCCAACCGGCTTGCCGGATTGCACCAGCAGGGTTTCGTCATCCTCCAGCTCGCGCAGCGACGCCACGATCTGGTCGAACGCCTCCCAGTTGCGCGCCGCCTTGCCAATGCCGCCATAGACGACGAGGTCATCCGGACGCTCGGCAACGTCAGGGTCGAGGTTGTTCATCAGCATCCGGAGTGGCGCCTCGGTGAGCCAGCTCTTCGCCGTTCGCTCGGGTCCCCGTGGCGCGCGGACTTCCCGTGCGGTCGATTGCGTGGACATGGATCGGCCTCCTGGTTGGGTGTGGTGCATTTGGCTCCAGTCTAGCGGTTCTCCCGGTATCACGGCCCTCACACACCTGCCCCAGGCAACCGGCTCCTGGCAACACGACAAGGCGCGACCGGCTTCTGGTCGCGCCTTGCCATACCTCACGGAAGTCATCGCCGCGGATCAGCCCTACCCGGCTGGACTCGCTTCCGGAGCCGAGTCCACCGGTGTCGAGGGGCTTGTGTCCGGAGAGAAGTCAACCGGCGTGTCGGCACAGCTCGTGTCCAGGTCTGCCTCGGGGTCGGCCAGGAACGCGGCCATGAGGTCGGTTGGGCACATCCCGGAAACCGGTGATGGGCCATGCGACGCATCCTCGACAACGACGTGTTGCGCATTCGGGAACGTTTCCAGCAGGTCTTCGCCATGGGATGGCGGCGTGATCGGGTCATATCGTCCGGAAAGGATCAGCGTCGGGACGTCGCTGGAAACCGGCTCAATCGTCACCGGGTCGGACGCCTCAAGGTCCCAAAGCTCGCACGCCGGATACAGGAAGGCGTCGACCCCTATCACGGCTCCACTGGCAACGAACGGCAGCACGTCGGCCTGCTCGATCCC
>CAZVAA010000165.1:0-6203 GCA_964624125.1 uncultured Sphaerobacteraceae bacterium
ACATCACGGCTGAAAAGGGCTTCACGGTGCAGGGCATCAAGTCCCGTCACCGGAAAAAGGCGGAGCAGATGAAGCCGGGCGACAAGTTCGTCTATTACTGCACCGGGGTGAAGTCGTTCGCCGGGATCACGACGGTCAAATCGGAGTACTACGAGGATCATACGCCGATCTGGGAGAGCGGGAACAAGAAGAAAAAAGAGGAGTTCTATCCGTTCCGGTTCGAGATCGAGGGTGACCTCGCGCTCGAGGATGATGATCTCGTGCCGGCGGAACCGATCGCCCGGCAGATGACCTATGCGACCAAGTGGCCCGCCGAGCACTGGACCCTGGCGTTCCAGGGCAACGTCCACAACATTCCGGAAGAGGATTACGAATTGATCCGCTCCGAGATCGAGAAAGCTGCGAAGGACTAAGGTCCTGCTCCATTCCAGCGCAAGCGAGAGGCAGAGAGCCATTCTCTGCCTCTCTTTGATGTGCCGGGACGATCCATTCATGAAAATTCAGGATGCTGGGTTGCAATTTCATGAATGGATCTGCATACTGACCTCCACGAAGCAGACAGGAGAACCACGCATGGGCGGACGGGTCACCCTTGAGGACATCGCCGAGGCGAGTGGGACATCAGTCGCATCGGTTTCGCTTGCCCTTCGCAACAAGCCCGGTGTCAGTCGTGCCCGTCGCGAGCGCATCCTCGCCGCTGCGCGCTCCCTTGGCTATGAGCGTGAGGTCCCGGCGGATCCGGTCCAGGCAGCGGCGACCCGCCGCGTCACCATGCTTTTTCAATCGCTGACGTCCGGGCCGGCGGCGCCGCTCATGGACCCGTTTACCTCCTGGGTCGTTACCGGCATCCAGGAAGCGGCCCAGAATGCGGATATCGAGCTTACGGTAGGGGCCATCCGGTGGAATCCCATCGACGCCACGCTCCAGCTTCCACCTGAACGGCTGGCGAAGCGCCCACGTGACGGTGTGCTGTTGCTGGGATCGTATCCGGAGGCGGCGATCACGTCTGTTCTCGAGGGAATCGGCGCGGGTGGCTTCCCGGTCGTCCAGGTCGATGGCAGCAGGCCACGCCCATTCATGGATTGCGTGGGAACCATGAACGAGGACGGCGCGCGACGGTCAACGGAATACCTGGTATCGCGCGGTCACCGCCGGATCGCCTTTGCTGGCCGTCTCGAGCAGCATGTTCCGAGCTTTGATGAGCGTCTTCAGGGCTATCACGCGGTCATGGCGACCCACCAGCTCGATCCGATAGAAATCGAGATCATCGATGAGCACACGGTCGGCGGCCTGCCGGACGGGCCGGATATCGGGTTCACGGCGGTCGTCGCCGCCAACGACTACGATGCCACGATCCTGACGCGGCAGCTCCAGATACGCGGCATCGATGTTCCCGCCGACGTCTCGATCGTTGGCTTCGACGATACGCCGCACGCTACACAGAGCTTCCCGGCATTGACCACCATGCGGATTGACACCCTGGCGATGGGACGGATGGCAATCGAGGCACTGAGATTCCGATGGACATGGCCACACGCAGCCCCTTTTATGACTTCACTCCAGCCGGTGCTCGTTGAGCGTGGCTCGGTGAGGACGGTTGGAGAGTGATGGACATCGTGTCCTCATGATGTCTTTCGGGAGAAGAGCGCGGACAGTGTGACACGTTAGACGATCTCTACAGGCCAGCGGGTAGTGCTGGGGGGACCAGTTGATGGAGACGCAGCGATATACCTATTCCTCGGGAGAGCGTATCCCCGAGTATCAACCACCGACGCGGTGGGGGAAGCTCAGGGCGGCGATCTGGCGTGAGCGGCTGATGTACCTGCTCATCCTGCCGGGCGTCATCTATTACCTGGTCTTCACGTACCTGCCGTTGGCCGCCAACGTCATTGCCTTCCAGGACTGGAACCCATTCCGCGCCTCGCTGGAAGGGCCGGTGAAGGGGTTCTTCTCCGGGCCATGGGTCGGTCTGGACCAGTTCCGGCTGATGTTCACCGACTCGCATTTCACGAACGCCCTCATCAACACGATCCAGATCGAGATTTTGCTGCTGATTTTCGCGTTCCCCGCGCCGCTGCTGCTCGCGCTGTTGCTGAACAGCCTCGTGAGCGACAAGTTGCGGCGGACGATGCAAACGATCGTCTACCTCCCGCACTTCCTCTCGTGGGTCATCATCATCTCAATGTGGCGGCAGTTCTTCGGCGGTACCGGTATCGTCAACCAGATGTTGCAGGAGGTCGGACTCGGGACCGTCAACATCATGTACAACCCGGATATTTTCAAGGGCCTGGTCGTCGCCCAAAGTGTCTGGAAAGAGGTTGGGTGGGGCACCATTATCTTCCTCGCCGCGCTGACCAAGATCGATATCAGCCTCTATGAGGCCGCGGTGATGGACGGTGCGGGCGGTTGGCGGCGCATGCGCGATGTCACCCTGCCGGGGATTCGCCCGGTCGTTATCCTCCTGCTCATCCTCACCCTCGGCAACATGTTCTCCGTTGGCTTCGAACAGTTCTTCCTCCAACGTGGCGCCGTTGGCGCGCAAGCCTCCGAGGTCCTCGACACCTTCAGTTACTTCCGCGGCATCCAGAGTTTTGACTACAGCTTCGCCACTGCCGTCGGCATGGTGAAGAGCGTCGTCGGCCTCGTGTTGATCCTCGGCGCGAACTGGCTTGCGAAGCGATTCGGCGACGAAGGGATCATCTGATGAGTACTATCCAGCAGACGAATCCCAACCAGCCCCAGACCTCTTCCTACATCCCTCCTGTGGGGGGCGAGGGGCGACGACAACGCCGGTGGTGGCGAGTCAAGCAAGCACCGTGGATGGAGGACATCCCGTGGTGGCTGGCGGCACTCAAGGGATTCTCGCTCCTGATCATCGCGCTGATGATGCTTTTGCCGTTCTGGAACGTCGTCGCGGTGAGCTTCTCGTCCGCACAGGATGTCATGCAGGGTGGGTTCACGCTCTGGCCGGATAACCCGACGCTGGAGTCGTACAGGGCGCTGCTCAGCGGTGGCACGGTGCTGCGCTCGATGCGTGTCAGCATTTTGCTGACGCTGATAGGGACGGCAGTACAGGTTACCTTCACGACGATGATGGCGTACGGGTTGTCGAAGCCGGGGGTTCCCGGTTCGCGGTTCTTCTTTATCCTCGTCCTGATTGCCTTCATGTTCCAGCCAGGCATGATCCCCGTTTACCTGCTGGTTCGCGAGCTCGGCCTCATCGACACATACGCCTCGCTTGTCGTTCCGGGGCTTATCGGTGCCTGGAACCTGATCATCATGCGCAACTTCTTCCAGAACCTGCCCCAGGAGTTGCTGGATGCCGCGCGGATCGACGGCGCCTCCGACCTCGGCGTCTTCCGCCACATCGCCCTGCCGCTCTCCAAGGCGGTGATCGCCGTGATCGCGCTGTTCACGGGTGTCGGGCTCTGGAACACCTTCTTCAACGCGATCCTGTATCTCAATGATTCCGCCAAATGGCCGATCCAGGTCGTCCTCCGCCAGTACGTGTTGGAGGGGAGCACGATCACGTCGGCCGCCGACTTCGCGCCCGGCCAGCCACCCCCACCAGCGGAGTCTCTGCAGATGGCGATGGTGGTGCTGGCGACCGTGCCGATCCTGCTTGTTTATCCGTTCTTGCAGAAATATTTCGCCAAGGGGGTGCTGACCGGAGCCATCAAGGGATAGTTGTTCGTTGTTTCCATGGCCGGGCTCGCGAGGTGGATCGATCACCGGAGCGGCAGGATGCCCGTCATCAAAGAGGAGATCTCACCATGCATCGTCGACGCTTTATGAAGTCCTCCGCCGCCGCGACCGCAGGCCTCGTTCTCCCGTGGGGCGCCTACGCGCAAACCCCGATGGCCTCGCCGGAAGCCGCCGTTATGGCGACTCCCGTCGGGGAGGTCCAGGAGGATGGTTACTACCCATCCGGTGATCCCGCCGTGCCCGATGCCTGGACGAAGATGCCGGAGCCCTTCAAGGCCACCGAGGGTCAGCCGGGTAACGGTGGCGAGGTCACGGCGTTGGTGATGACGTATAGCCAACCACCGGCGCCGAAGGACGACAACCCGTACTGGCAGGGGCTGGAGGAGCGTCTCGGCGTTACCTGGAACCCGATTCTCGTTCCGTTCGCCAGCTATGGTGAACGGGCCGCGGCGGAGATCGCCTCGGGCGAGTTGCCGGACTTCTTCTATCTCAATCCCGGCCAGACCAGCACTCCGCTTCAGCGATTCGTGCTCGAAGGCGCGTTCCTCGATATCACCGACTACGTTACCGGTGACGCACTTCAGGAGTATCCAAACCTCGCTTCGTTCCCCGACTACATGTGGGAAACGGCGACGATGAATGGCCGCATCTATGGCGTGCCGACGCCGGACCGCCGCCCGGGACGCGTTCCCGGGTTCCGGATTGACTGGTCGGAGCAACTCATCGGAAAGCGCCCGGAGAATGCCGACGAAGCCTTCGAAGTCTTCGTCGCCATGTCGCATGAGGACCCGGATGGCAACGGCAGCGATGATACCTGGGGTATCAGCAAATACGGCACTGGCTGGGATGTTGGGCTCTTCCACCAGATCTTCGGCGTTCCGCCGCTGTGGCGCGTCACCGATGACGGCACGTTCGAGGTCCAGTACGGGCTCGAGGAGTACCGTCAGGCCGTCGAGTTCATGCGCAATCTCTTCGCCGAGGGCGCCTATCATCCGGATGCCGCCGCGATGGGCTTCGAGGAGGCGCAGAACCTGTTCCGCACGGGACGCACCGGACTCCACAACGACGGCAGTCCGATTTACGGCCAGAACGGCGTTCTTGCCACGCTGCACCAGTACCAGCCGGACGCCCGGGTCGAGAACCTTATCCCGTTCGGGCATGACGGCGGTCCAGGAATCACCTACCACTCCGCCGGCACGTTCGGGTACACGGCCCTTCCATACTCCATCACCGATGAGGAGCGGGTTCACGAGCTTCTTCGCATCCTGGACTGGTTCTCGTCGCCGTTCGGCAGTGAGGAATGGCTGTACAAGAACTACGGCGAGGAAGGCGTCCATTTCGAGTACAACGAAAACGGGTTCCCGGTCGGCACTGACGCGCTCGACCAGCAGAACGCCGGTCTCACCGGCTACATGGGCGGCTCGATCATGGTGAACTGGAACGCCGACGAGCCGGAGCTGGCTCCGCTCGTGACCGACGAGATGCGGGCGATCTACGAGCTCGGCGTGGACAATCCGGCGTGGAACCTCTACTCGCCGACGATGATCGAGAACAGCGGCATCATGTTCCAGACCGTGACCGACATCCTCAACGAGATCGTTGTTGGCCGACGCGACCTGGATGCCCTCGATGAGCTGTACGAGGCCTGGCAGTCCAATGGCGGCGAACAGGCCGCGCGGGAATACGAGGAAGCCTGGGCGGCCAATCAGGGCTAACCCGGTTGCTTTCCTTGCGAGCGGCCCGATGCGCGTCTTCACGCATCGGGCCGCTGAAGGCTCCTGTCCCGGTTTCGATTGACAACACCGCCGAGGTCGCATATGACCATGGAAACCGTCAGCGAGTCATAGGGAGGAACGACGATGTCGACACCGGAACAGAAACTGAAGGACATGGGTATCGAGCTGCCTGAGTGGAAGCAGCCGCACCCGGCAATGGCGGCCGGCGTGATCACCGGGAACCTGCTCTATCTCTCGGGGTCGGTGCCGCAGAGCAGCGACCTCGTTGGCCGGGTCGGCGATACGCTGACCGTGGAGCAGGGGTACCAGGCGGCGCGGGAGTGCGCGATCAACCAGCTGATCCAGGCGAAATCGGTGCTTGGTGATCTGTCGCGCATCAAGCGGGTGGTGAAGGTGCTGGGGATGGTCAACGCCGCCCCGGGCTTCAAGGAAACGCCTGCCGTGATTCACGGCACGTCGGAGTTCTACCGCGAGGTGTTCGGCGATAACGGCGTGCATGCCCGGTCGGCTGTTGGCCTGCAGGCGCTCCCGAGCGAGGTTGCCGTCGAGGTGGAGACGATCTTCGAGGTCGAGTAGGGACAGCGCCCAACCAGTCCGGGGACTCTCCCCGGTGGGCAAAACCCCGGCACCATGGGCGGGTCCTCATGACGATCCCGTTCATGGTGCCTGTTCGCTCAGTCGGTGTCGTAGACATACCCGAGGTCAGTGCTGTCGAGCGTCATCGCCGGGGTCATGTGGATGCCGATATCGGCGAACGGCCAC
>CAZVAA010000166.1:0-6164 GCA_964624125.1 uncultured Sphaerobacteraceae bacterium
TCGCCTCGTGACGACTGCTCGAACTGGATCGCCTCTTCCGGATCCATGAAGCGTGAGTGGTTGGTGTCGCCGAGGGCCTCGACCATACCGCGAGCGGCCCCGTAGACGAGATCCTCATCGCTGATTTCATCCTGGAGCACGTAATTGTTACGAATGGCGTCGTACGTCTCCTCGAGAATCTGGAAGTTCTCGGAGTTCGTGAACTGGCCAGAGGCGTCCACCAGTCCCGTGTGGATCGCCAGTCGGTCCAGCCCAATGCCGACGCCCACCGCGAGCAGGAGCATGAAACTCATCGCGATCGTGCGGGTCATCCGCATCATGCTGCCGCGGGGCCGTCGCCCGGTCGGCGGGCGCGTTATCTTCTGTGTCATAGTGCCTCCGAGGCCCGTGGGCCAGTCTGTTCATTGGGCACATTCCGGCCCTTGACGACCGGAGTACCCGTCTCCATTGACAACGATGCCTCGCAGACGATCGTTCCCAAGTCCTTGCACGGCTCCCGGCCTGATGGAAAGGTTACACGTAGAAGGACACTGCTAGAAGGAGTCAGATTACACAATGGCCATTGTACTTCCCGAGAAGTCTGTCGAGGTAACGTTTCGCCATGGCGACACGAGCTACACGACCATATCCCGCCGCGGGGCGATTATCCACGAAGCATTCCACCATGCCCTGCCGAGGGAACTCACCGTCGGGCACCGGATGACCTTCGCGGCCACCGACGGCACCGAATTGTTCGCGGACAACTTCCTCGGCGATGTCGTCGATAACTTCGGCAGCGCCGAGATTTCGATCGAGGTTGAACCACTCAAGGGGTCGGAAGGTCCATGGCGGACCATTGGGTTCGACCACCTCGCCATCAGCGTCGCAGACCGGGACGATGCGAGGGATTTCTTTCGCGACGTCGTCGGTATGAAGGTGATGCGAGATGACCCGCACCTGACCGTGATGGCGACTGGACCAACGGCATTGTTCCTGTTCGACGCCGACAGCAAAGAACCGCTTTCGCCCGGATCAGCATCCTCGTGGCACCACATCGGTTTCGTGGTCGACAACCTCGAACATGCCTACGCGCATCTGAAGGCCAACGAGGATCGCATGACCAGCGATTTCACGCTGCTGGACCGCGACGAGCGCTGGAGCCTGTACTTCTTCTACAAGAATGGCGACGTCACATTCATGATCCAGTTCTCCCAAGTCAAGCCGGACTGGCGTGGCTTCGTCGATGCAGAGGACAAGGAATTCGCCAACCACCTGTATGACTATGCGAGCCGGCCCTACGGGCTGCAGTTCGGGGCGGAAGCGCCGGAATAGCGAAAACGGCCCTGGCGATGAATATTCATTCGCCAGGGCCGTCTGGTTTCAGGGGTTCCGGATCAGGATACGCCGGCCTTCACATAGACCGGCTCTCGCCAACCTGATCGCTTCGATTCGTTGCCACGCAAGATATCGACGAAGATCTTCTCCATCTCTGACGTTACCTGGCCAATCTCCCCATCACCGACCGGGAAACGATCAACTTCGGTAACCGGAGTGATCTCGGCGGCGGTCCCGCACAGGAACACCTCGTCGGCGGTATAGAGCTCGGTGCGATCCACCGGTCGCTCGATAACCTCCATCGCGAGATCCTCCCGCGCAACCGTCATCAGCGCATCGCGTGTGATGCTCTCGAGGATGCCGCTGGTCGGATCCGGCGTAATGAGCTTGCCATTCTTGACCAGCATCACGCAGGCGCCCGGCGCCTCCGCCACCTTGCCTCCGGGGCCGAGCAGCAACGCGACATCGTACCCATCGGTTTTGACTTCGTAGGTCGCCAGTTGGCCGTTGCGATAGTTGGAGATGTTCTTGATGCGAGGCGGCATCACATTGTCGGAAATACGCGTCCAGCTACTGACCTTGGCCCGCTGCGACATCCCTGCCCCGAGGTGCGAGGGTCGAGGGCTTGTCCGCATGAAGATATCCCCCTCGAGCTTCGAGGGATCGAAGCGCTTGCCTTGTGCATCCCCGAGATACACGAGTGGGAAGATGTAGGTGTCTTCGCGCGCGTCGTTTCGTCGCAACAAGTCGATCGTGATGCCAACAAGGTCATCCAGCGAGTACTCGATTGGCAAGCGCACCATCTTGGCGGAATCCAGCAACCGCTGCATGTGCTCGCGAAGCCGGAAAACATAGAGTTCCTCCCGGTCCTCGTTCCAGTATCCGCGGATCCCCTCGAATACCGCGCCTACCGCCGACCACGCGATATCGGTGACATGCACGGTCGCGTCGTCCCAGTCAACGAATTCACCGTTCCACCAGAGATACTTCGGATGCCCTGCCATATCGACTCCCCATCTGCTGAGCTACTACGTGACCCGCATTTTCGCACGGCGAAGCGCTGATGTATACGTTGATCCGTCCGTGTATCAGGTGGCCGCCGGCGCTTCCCCGAACACCGAGAACGCCAACGCAGCGGCTCCATAGAGACCGGTATCGCCGCCGAGCGACGAATAGGCGATCTCCATGTCCTTACGCATATCGATGAAGCAATGCGCGGGCATTGCACGCCGCGCGGGGCCAATCAGCAACTCGCCAAGTGCGGCGACTCCGCCCCCGATCACGATCATCTCCGGATCGAACAGGTTCACGAAGGCTCCCATCGCGGCGCCGAGCGCACGTCCCGCGCGCTCCAGCACGAGCTGCGCGGCGAGGTCGCCCTGCTGGGCCGCCTCGGCAACGATCCCGGCGTGAATACGCCCGTCTCCTGCGAGCTTGCGCATCACATCACCATCCGCCGTGGTCGCCACCGCTTCGGCTTCCCGCTGGATCGCCCAGCCGGACGCGAACGCCTCAACGCAGCCGATGCTACCGCAGGTGCAACGTGGACCATCCAGCGCAATGGTGAGATGACCGACCTCCGGACCAAGCCCGTTCTTGCCGTCGATCAGCACGCCCTCGGAGATGATGCCGCCACCGATCCCGGTCCCCAATGCGAGGTAGATGAGGTTCTGGACGCCTTTCGCGCTGCCGTACCTGGCCTCGCCCAGGGTCGCGCAGTTGCCGTCATTCGCAAGCGTTATTCGACGATCGATCTGGCGCTCGAGCATGTCCACCAGAGGCACATCCCGCCAGCCCGGCAGGTTGGGCGTGTAGTGAACCATTCCCTTTCGTGGATTGAGCGGGCCCGGAGAGGCCACGCCAACCGGAACATCCTTGTCCAGCCCGGCCTCGACCGCAACCGCCTCAACCAACTGACCGATTCGGCGGATGACGGCTTCCGGGCCTTCCTGCGCGAGGGTCGCGGTATGTGACCGGTGCATGAGGTTACCCCCGGCGTCGACCACCGCCACCCGGATGTTCGTGCCCCCCAGGTCGACCGCAAGCACTACGCGGTCGGCCGACTCCTGCGCCCCGTCGTTCGTTTCGTTCGTCACTCAGTTCTCCTCGTGCCTAAAGGATGAAGTTGCTCAGGTCATCGTCGACGGCGATGTCTCCTACGCGATCGACCACATACGCCTCATCGATCGTGAACGCCTCGCCGGTTCGATCGGTGCACTCGAATGCGATCTCTTCCAGCACCCGCTCCATAATGGTCTGCAGACGTCGCGCGCCGATGTCCTCGGTTCGCTGGTTCACAAGCGTCGCGAGCTGGGCAACCGCATGCAAGCCACTCTCATCGAACGTCAACTCGACGCCTTCCGTGCCCATCAACTCGCTGTACTGGCGCGTAAGCGCGTTCTGGGGCTCGGTCAGGATCGCGAACAAATCGGATTCGGAAAGCGATTGCAGCTCTACCCGGATCGGGAAACGGCCTTGCAGCTCGGGAATGAGGTCCGAGGGACGGGTGCCGTGAAAAGCGCCTGCGGCGATGAACAGGATATGATCGGTCTGGACCGGACCATAACGGGTCATGACAGTCGACCCCTCGATGATTGGCAGCAGGTCCCGCTGGACACCTTCCCCGGAAACATCCGCCCCCGCATCCTCTGTCCCGGACACCGTCTTGTCGATCTCGTCGATAAAGACCACCGCCGCCTGTTCGACGCGGTTGATCGCCTCGTCGATGACCGCATCGACATCAACCAGCCGATGGGCTTCCTGTTGCGCAAGCAACCGGCGAGCTTCCCGCACCGGAAGACGCCTGCGCATCGGGCGACGCGGCATCATTCCGTCCAGCAAATCCGCGAGGGACTCCTGCATCTCCTCGAACGCGTCAGGTGGAGCCGCTCCCCATGCCCCGTTGTCCTCGTACTCGAAATCGGGATCCAGTTCGATCTCTACGGTTTCGTCCTCGATCGCATCCTGGCGGAGCAGTTCCAGCAATCGCTTCTGCTCTCGCCGGCGCTTACGAGCGCGCTTCTCCTCAGCGGCCTGTTCGCTGTCAACGGCGTCATTCTCGTCGGCCGCCTTCGGCGCAGCGGAAGTCCGGCGTGGACCGGGACGCTCCTGCACCATCTCGTCAGCCATGATCTCCGCGAGGCGCTCGATCGCGAGATGCGTCGCCTCCTCGTGAACCGACTCCAGCCGGTCTCCATGCAACCGGGAGATCGCGACCTCAACGAGGTCACGGATGATCGATTCGACATCCCGGCCGACATAGCCGACCTCGGTAAACTTGGTCGCCTCGACCTTGATGAAAGGGGCATCAACGATCCGGGCAACCCTGCGCGCGATCTCCGTCTTGCCGACGCCCGTAGGTCCAATCATCAGGATGTTGCGCGGGTGGATCTCACGCTGCATCTCCTCCGGGAGCTGCTGACGCCGGTATCGATTGCGTAAGGCCACGGCGACGGCGCGCTTCGCGTCTTCCTGGCCAACGATATACCGATCGAGCTCGGCGACAATCTCCTTCGGGGTCAGGCTGCTTTGCTCATGAGTGAGCATGGAAGACGGACCTGACCGGATCGAGGAATCTGGCGACACGGGTCGCCGTGCGGCTTCGGCCATCACCCGCCTCCCTCCACGTCTTCTTCACCGGCACGGATCGCTTCGACACTGATCCGGTCGTTCGTGAAGATGCAGATCTCCGATGTGATGCGCATCGCCTCGCGCACTATCTCCTCGGCTGATTGATCCGTGTTTCGCACCAGCGCCTTCGCGGCGGCTGTTGCGAACGGTGCGCCGGACCCAATGGCGACCACACCATCGTCGGGCTCGATGACATCCCCCTCGCCTGACAACACGAGCAGCGACTCGACGTCCGCAACCAAAAGTTGCGCTTCCAGGCGCCGCAGGTAGCGGTCGCTACGCCACTCCTTCGCAAGCTCGACCGCGGCCCGGCGAAGGTTGCCGTCCCATGCCTGCAACTGGGATTCGAACTTCTCGAAAAGCGTCAGGGCGTCGGCGACAGCCCCGGCGAACCCCGCGATCACCGCCCCGTCGTGCAGCGCCCGGAGCTTTCGCGCATTGTGCTTGAGAACCGTATCCCCGAGCGTCACCTGGCCATCACCGGCAAGGGCGACGCCGCGTTCCCGCTTGACGCCAAGGATCGTCGTGGCATGAGGTGGCCACATGCGTTCGTGGTTCATGAATTCCTTCTGACGGGTTATCCCGTCGACTCATCGATCGCCACATTCGTGGTGTCAGTGTACCGCCAACGAGCCCCGGCTCCTGTGGAAACCGGGGCTCGTCATCATGTTCGTTGTTGGGTCGGGAGGACTAATCGCCGGTTTTGGCCAGCGGCGCGCCCTGCCAGTTGCAGTTCGGGCACTTCAGCCGGTTCCCGCGACCAACCTCGGTGAGGTATGGGTTCGCGCACTCCGGGCATTCCTGGTCGACCGGTTTGTTCCAGGAAACGAAGTCGCACTCCGGGAACCGCTCACAGCCGTAGAACTTCCGCCCCTTCTTCGACCGGCGCTCGACCACCTCACCCTGCTTGCACGTCGGGCACGTGACGCCGATCTTCGTCAGGAGTGGCTTGGAATTCCGGCAATCGGGGAATCCGCTACACGCCATGAACTTGCCGAACCGGCCGAGCTTGATCACCATCGGGCTTCCGCACTTCTCGCAAACCTCATCGGTCGGCTCATCGCGAATCTTCACCTTCTCCATCGTCTTTTCGGCGTTCTGGAGCGTCTTGGTGAACGGCTCGTAGAACTGCGTCAGCGTGGGCACCCACTCCCGCTCGCCAGAGGCGATATCGTCCAGCTCACCCTCCATCTGGGAGGTGAAGCCGATATCGAAGACAT
>CAZVAA010000167.1:0-6097 GCA_964624125.1 uncultured Sphaerobacteraceae bacterium
TTGATCTCGATCCAGTAGCGCTCCGGCAGGATGTCCTTGAGCGCGGCCATTGTTTGCTCCGGTGACCTTGCCTGCACATAGCCCCAGCGGTTGGTGACGCGGTGGACATGGATGTCGACGCTGATGCGTTTCTCGTCACAGGCAACGCCCAGCGCAAGGTTTGCGCATTTGGGGCCGATGCCGGAGAACGACTGCATCACGTCAGCGTCGCAGGGCAGATCGCCGTCGAATTCGTCTCGGACCCGGGTGGCGATGTCGCGAATTTGCCCCGCCTTGCGCTCGTGGAAGGTGACGTCGTCGATGAGGGCGTCGATGTCGCCGGGAGACATGGTCGCGAGCGCGGCCGGCGTGCGGGCCGTTTCGAACAACCGGCGAGCGGCGACGATGCTCGTCTCGTCCCGCGTGCGAACGGAGAGCAGGCAGGCGATGAGTTGCTCGAAGGGCGTGTCGAAGCCGTCGTCACGCAGCTCGAACATGGCTGCTTTCGGGAAGGGCCGGACCGCTTCGCGGATGCGATCCATGGCGACATCGATATCGAACGGGCGTTTGGTCATCGCGCTCCTCCATTCTCCGATAAGCAGGGAGCACGGGGCGTGCCGCGCCGCGCCTCCACGTGCGGGGCGTTCATGCACCGCGCAGGGCGTCCTCATGCGAAGATCGGGGCAGGGCGCCAGGACCGACCGAGCGACGAAAGGATGACCGACGATGGACCGGAGAACGATCAGGATTGCGGTGATTCCCGGCGATGGTATCGGACAGGAGGTGGTGCCGGAGGGCATCCGGGTTCTCGACCACCTCGCGCAACGTTCCGGCGGGAAGCTTCGGTTCGAGTACGAGATGTTTCCGTGGGGATGCGGTCACTATCTCGAGACCGGGCGAATGATGGACGAGGACGGGCTGGAACGGCTCGCCCCGTTCGATGCGATCTACTTCGGCGCGGTCGGCTGGCCGACGGTGCCGGACCACGTGAGCCTGTGGGGTTTGCGGCTGGCGATCTGCCAGGGATTCGACCAGTACGCGTGCATCCGGCCGGTCCAGTTGCTGCCGGGGATCGACAGTCCGTTGCGGAAGGCGACTCCCGACTCGATCGACTGGGTCGTGGTGCGCGAGAACTCGGAGGGCGAGTACGCGGGCGTTGGCGGGCGGAATCTCGCGGGGCGCGGCGAGTCGTCGGAGGTCGCGCTGCAGACGGCATTGTTCACCGAGCGGGGGTGCGAGCGGATCATTCGCCACGCGTTCGACCTGGCGCGGAGCCGGAAGCGCCCGAAGGTCACCAGCGTCACCAAGAGCAACGCCCAGCAATATGCGATGACGCTCTGGGACGAGGTGTTCGCCCGCGTGGCTGCTGAGTATCCGGATGTCGAGACCGAGCAGTTCCTCGTCGATGCGATGGCCGCGCGGTTCGTGCTGCGACCGGAGACGCTGGAGGTCGTGGTGGGGTCGAACCTGTTCGGGGATATCCTGTCCGATCTCGGCAGCGCGCTCGCGGGGAGCATGGGGATCGCGGCGAGCGCGAATATCGATCCCGAGCGGCGGCATCCGTCGATGTTCGAGCCGGTGCATGGATCCGCGCCGGATATCGCCGGGCAGGGTATCGCCAACCCGATTGCCGCGATCTGGAGCGCGGTGCTGATGCTGGAGCATCTGGGACTGGAGGGCGAGGCGGCATCGGTGATGGATGCGATTCGGGCGACGACCGCGTCAGGTGTGGTGACGCCGGACCTTGGCGGGACGGCAGGTACCGGTGAGGTGACGGATGCGGTGATCGGGCATTTGAGTGCCTGATACCGAGGTTTGGAAGCCATGATATCGACGCCTGCGGCGCCGATCGGGCCGACATTGCTTCGCAAGTACGGCCCCTACGAAGGTGATCGGTTCGGTCAGGCGCCGCGTGAGCGGATGACCTGGCCAGTGATCCAGCGGCCGGCGTCGGAAGCGAGGAAGAGGATCAGGCGGGCGGCGTCTTCCGGGGTGCTGACGCGGCCAAACTTCATCTCCGATTCCACCTGTGCCTTGAACTCGTCGGTCATCCAGCCGGTATCCGTCACGCCGGGATCGATGGCGTTGATAGTGATGCCCTTCGCCGCCGCAGCACCGTGGGCGGCGGAAGTGGTGAACGCCTCGATCGAGCCCTTTGTTGCGATATAGGAGATCTCGTTCGGCATCGGGTTGTGGCTTTGGCCGGAGGTCATGTTGATGATGCGGCCGCCGTCGCCGCTGAATCGGCGGGTGAATTCCGCGGACAACAGGATCGTGCCGCGGGTGTTGACGGCGTAGTGCCGGTCGAGGCTCTCGGCGGTGATCGTCTCGATGTCGTCGTTGATGGATACCGTCGCGTTGTTGACGAGGATGCTGACCGGGCCGAGTTCGGCCTCGATCCGGTCGAACAGTCGCGCCGGCGTTGCGGGGTCGGAGAGATCGGACTCCAGCGGCAGGACGCGGACGCCCTTCTCGCGCAGATCGCGAGAGAGCTGCTCCGGTTCGGAGCTTGTCGTGCCGAATCCTTCCTTGTCGTAGGGCAGCCAGTGGGTGAAGGCGATGTCGGCACCCGCGTCCGCGAACGCGCGGGCGATCGCGGCGCCGATGCCGACGAGCCGCGTGGCACCGGTGATGAGCGCCACTTTCCCGGTGAGATCCAGATGCATCCGGCCACTTCCTTGTGCGAGACAGACTGACGATCCGGTAACGCGATTGTCGTCAGGGCAGAGCATACACGACTAAATCATCGTGTCACGATATGTTGGAATGGAATATGCGGTTGATTGGCGTAACGGACCCGCGTTTTCGGAAAGGAGGTCGGTATGGACGATCGGATGAACCTGGACAAGGTGGATTACGAGCGCGAAGAGAATTTGCCGCCCAGCGCGCTTCTCAGCCTTGGTCTTGGACTCCTCATCGCGGTCGGCACGATCCTGTTCGCGGGGATCGGCGCGATCATCGCGGCGACGAATGGTGAGAGCGGCGTGGTTGGGGGAGTCATCGGGGCGATTACAGGTGCTGTGCTGCCGATCCTCTTCGTGACCATCGAATCGTCCCGGCTCGCCCACCGCGGACGGTGAGGCAAGTATTGGGCGACTGAGGTGCCTGAGCCCCCGGGAACTCCCCAGGGGGCTCAGGATTGCCCGGTTCACTCGCCTTCGTGATCGTCCTTGCCGCTTCGGGCCGCCATCATCACGGAGCCGAAGACCACGCCGAGGCCAGCGCCTAGCGCGACCCCAAGCGCGAGCGAGTCAGTGAATACGCCAAAGAGCGTTCCCACCCCGGTCCCGATAGAGATCCCGACGCCGATCCATTCGGCTCCTGACGATGATTCGTTGGTGTCCTGGTCGGTCAATGGTATCTCCTCGAAAGCGTCATCCGGCTGGAGTGGCCATGAGCGGGTGTTCCATCCCGAAGGTGAGTTCCACGTTGGCCTGGATTGTAACCTCGGCGGGAATAGTGGGGTCGAAGAGCGGGACGGACCAGATGCTCGAGACGCCGGGCGCGACCATGACGGGCAAACATCCGTTCACCTGCTGATATCCACCGAACATCAGTGCCGCATACGGATCGACGCGGGAGGCGGTGAGGTCACCCAACTCCACACCTAACAACGCTGCCTGCTCTTCGGCCGCGGCATGTCCGTCGGCGATCGCGTTCGCCATTGCCTCGCGTTGGAGCGAGGCGCAATCGGACACGCCGTAGAGCACACCGGTCATGTTCGTGTGGAGACCGGCGTCGGTGGCGGCCGTGAGGGCTGGGTCGAGCAGGGTGGCAAGGGCGTCCGGTGTCGGTTTCTCGACCGTGAAACGCAGGTTGATGGAGACCGGCCCGCCGTACGGTCCCCATTCCGTGGAGAAGGGGTTGAGAAGCAGCTCGATATCCGCGGGTGGCACGCCGGCGTTCACCAGCGCGTCGATGACCGGTTGCGCCCTCTCCTGTGGAGCGAGTTCCGGCGTGCTTGCGGGGTCCGGCATCATGCCGCCGTCCATCGGCATGAACACCTGGTCGTCGACGAGCACAAGCACAACCGTGGCGGTCTCGGCTGGCGCGGTGGCGTGGCCGGTGCCCTGCACGGTGATACCGGGGAGCAATGTGCCGGGAACCTGCGCGGAGGCAACCGGCGCCATCAGGGCGGAAAACGCGAAGGCAAGGGCGACGATCGTGGGGATGGGTGAGAGGCGACGCATTGGAGTTCCTCCTGACGACGGTCGGTTGACATATGAGTCGGTTCCTGCACTCTATCACGCATGGGGAGGGTGATTCGTTTCCCGTCCGATTTGATGACAGGCGGGGGTTTGCGCGAGACAATGGCCGGGACCAAAGGGAGGGATTATGAGCACCGACAATCGACCAAACATCGTGTTCATCATGAGCGACGACCATGCCGCGCACGCGATCAGTGCCTATGGAAGCAAGGTGAACGAGACGCCGCACATTGACCGCATCGCGAACGAAGGTGTGCGACTGGACAATTGCTTCTGCACCAACTCGATTTGCGCGCCCAGCCGCGCGGTCATCCTCACCGGCGCACATAGCCACGTCAACGGCGTCCTGACATTGGGGGACGACATCGACGGGCGGCAGGAAACGTTCCCGAAGCTGTTACAGGCGGAGGGCTACCAGACCTCGATCTTCGGCAAGTGGCACCTCGGGCACGGGGGCGACGCCGACCCGACCGGCTTCGACCAGTGGGCGGTGCTTCCCGGCCAGGGGCTCTATCACGATCCGGCGTTCTATGTGATGGGCGAGCGTGTCCAGCTTGAGGGGTATGCGACCGACCTGATCACCGACTACGCGCTCGACTGGTTGCGGAACCGCGATCGGGACCGGCCGTTCATGACGATGGTGCATCACAAGGCGCCGCATCGGCCATGGGAGCCGGACGAGAAGCACGCGAAGATGTACGAGGATGTCGAGATCCCGCTGCCGCCGACTTTCGATGATGACTACTCGAACCGGTCCAACGCGGCGAAGAACGCGGAGATGCGGATCGAGTCAAATCTCTATGACCTCGACCTGAAATTGCCGGTGCCAGAGGGCCTTTCACCCGCCGAGGAGAAGCGATGGAAGTACCAGCGGTACATGCAGGACTACCTCGCGTGCATCGCATCGGTGGATGACAACGTCGGGCGCGTGCTCGATTACCTCGAGGAGGAGGGTATCGCCGACAACACCATCGTCATTTACACCTCGGACCAGGGCTTCTTCCTCGGCGATCACGGATGGTATGACAAGCGATTCATGTATGAAGAATCGCTGCGGATGCCGTTCCTGATGCGGTACCCGAAGGAGATCGAGGCCGGTTCCGTGGTTGAGGAGATGGTGACCAACCTCGATTTCGCGCCGCTCTTCCTCGATTATGCCGGTATGGAGGCGACCGACCGCATGCAGGGTCGCAGCTTCCGCGGGATCGTCGCCGGGGAGGATGCTCCGGCTGATTGGCCGGATGCGATGTACTACC
Source organism: uncultured Sphaerobacteraceae bacterium (assembly GCA_964624125.1). Classification (GTDB taxonomy): domain Bacteria; phylum Chloroflexota; class Chloroflexia; order Thermomicrobiales; family UBA6265; genus UBA6265. The sequence continues at coordinate 5,444 of CAZVAA010000167.1, forward strand.
GGTACTGGATGCACCTGAGCCATCACCATGTGCCGGCGCACTATGGCATCCGGACGATGGATTACAAGCTGATCCATTACTACGGCGAGGCGTTAGCGACGAGCGACTCCATCGATGAGCCCACCGAGCCGGAGTGGGAGCTGTTCGATCTCAATGCCGACCCGCAGGAGGTGCGAAGCGTCTTCGGCGAGCCTGAGTATGCTGAGATCCAGCAAGAGCTGATCGCGCGAATGTACCGGATGCAGGCGGAGGCCGGGGATCGACCCGCGCCGAATGACGAGATGGCGCGGGCACAGGCCTAACGGTCGTTGCTCCGGCGGGTCATGGCTGCCCAGATGAGTCCGGCAGCCGTGGCCCCGACAAGGGCCTTGATCTTCGGGTGAGTCTGGAGCCAGGTGTACGGGCTGCTGCGGAACGCATGGAAGGCGACCATACCCTCGACCCGGTCGTCGTCAACTCGTGGGGTCGAGATGCCGCTGCGGCCCGGTGGCTCGTCGGTGCGCTGCAGCGGAACTCCCCATTGTCCGAGAAAGGCGTCGACCAGGCGGGGTGCATAGAGCTGCAGCAGCGCCATGAACCGGCCAGCCCCACCGGCGTAGATGTCCCGCACCGCGTGTTCGGCGGCGAAGCACACCGTTGAGGCGACCACGGCGG
>CAZVAA010000168.1:0-6048 GCA_964624125.1 uncultured Sphaerobacteraceae bacterium
ATGTGCTCGCGCGTCTGCGGCATCGGCCCGTCCGGCGCGCTCACCACCAGGATCGCCCCGTCCATCTGGGCCGCCCCGGTGATCATGTTCTTGATGTAGTCGGCGTGCCCCGGGCAGTCGACGTGCGCATAGTGCCGCGCCTCGGTCTCGTACTCGATGTGCGACGTGGCAATCGTGATCCCGCGCTCGCGCTCTTCCGGCGCGTTGTCGATCTGGCTGTAGTCGCGGGCCGACCCGCCACCCTGCATCGACAACACCTTGGAAATCGCCGCCGTCAACGACGTCTTCCCATGGTCCACGTGCCCAATCGTCCCCACATTCACATGCGGCTTCGTCCGCTCAAATTTCGCCTTGCCCACTTGTCTGTACTCCCCGGGCGTCTATCGTTCGCCCGTCTGGTTCAGGGCCGCCACCATACCGGCGGCCCAATCTCATAGTTTACCGTGTCAGAACCGTTATTCGCGGTTCGCCTTGGCGACAAATTCCTGCGCCAGTGCGTCCGGCAGCGGTGCGTAGTGGTCGAACTCCATCGACGACACCGCGCGACCCTGGGTCATCGACCGCAGGTCGGTGGTGTAGCCGAACATGCTCGCCAGCGGCACGAACGCCTTCACAACCTGGGCACCGGCCCGGTCCTCCATGCCCTGGATGGTTCCGCGGCGCGCATTGATATCACCAATGACATCGCCCATGAACTCTTCCGGCATGGTGACTTCTACCTTCATGATCGGCTCGAGAATGGCCGGGCGACCACGGCGGATCATCTCCCGGACCGCCAGCGAGCCGGCGATCTTGAATGCCATTTCCGAGGAGTCAACATCGTGGTAGGAGCCGTCAACCAGCTTCGCCTTGATGTCGACCAGCGGGAAGCCCGCCTGGCCACCGGTCTCAAGCGCCTCGCGGATACCGGCGTTGATCGGGTTGATGAACTCTCGCGGAATCGCGCCACCAACGATGGCGTCCTCGAACTCATACCCGGCGCCACGCTCCAGCGGCTCGAACTCGACGATGGCGTGACCGTACTGGCCCTTACCACCCGACTGGCGCACGTGACGACCTTCGGCCTTGACCGGGACCGTGATGGTCTCGCGGTAGGCGACCTGCGGCCGGCCAACGTTCGCTTCGACGCGGAATTCGCGCATCATCCGGTCCACCAGGACCTCGAGGTGCAGCTCGCCCATGCCGTCGATGACGGTCTGGCCCGAGTCCTCGTCGGTGCGAACACGGAAGGTCGGATCCTCTTCGGCAAGGCGCGCCAGCGCGTTACCCATCTTGTCCTGGTCGGAGCGCGTCTTCGGCTCGACCGAGACCGAGATAACCGGATCCGGGAAGGTGATCGACTCGAGAACAACCGGCTCGTCCATGTCGCTCAGCGTATCGCCGGTCGTCGTCGACTTGAGGCCGATCACGGCGCAGATGTTGCCCGCGCTGATCTCGTCCACCTCTTCGCGGTGGTTGGCGTGCATCAACAGCAGGCGGCCCACGCGCTCGCGGTCACCCTTGGTGGTGTTCTGCACGTAGGAACCCGACTTCAGCGTGCCGGAGTAGACGCGCACGTAGCAGAGCTTGCCGACGTGCGGATCAACCGCGATCTTGAACGCCAGTGCCGCCAGCGGAGCATCCGGGTCCGCTTCGCGGGTGACTTCCTCGTCCGTCTTCGCATCGATGGCCGTGACCGGCGGGATGTCGAGCGGCGACGGCAGGTAGTCGACGATGGAGTCCAGCATCGGCTGGACGCCCTTGTTCTTCAGCGACGTGCCGCAGAGGACCGGGACGATCTCGCTGCTCAGCGTCGCGGCGCGGATACCGCTCACGAGCTGCTCGGAGGTCAGTTCCTCGCCCTCGAGGTAGCTCATCATGAGCTCCTCGTCGGTCTCGGCGACCGCTTCGACCAGACGCAGGCGCGCAGCTTCCGCTGCCTCCTGGTACTCGGCCGGGATATCGCCGATGCGAATGTCCTTCCCGACATCGTCGTGGTAGGTGATCGCCTTCATGTTGATGAGGTCGATGACGCCCGCGAAGTCGGCCTCGGAGCCCATTGGCACCTGGACCGGCGCCGGCTTCGCCTTCAGGCGATCGACGATCATCTGCACGGTGCGGTCAAAGTTCGCGCCCGTGCGGTCCATCTTGTTGACGAAGCAGATGCGCGGCACGCTGTACTTGTCAGCCTGGCGCCACACCGTCTCCGACTGCGGCTCCACACCGGCGACCGCGTCGAATACAACAACGCCACCGTCAAGCACGCGAAGCGAGCGCTCCACCTCGACCGTGAAGTCGATGTGGCCCGGGGTGTCGATGATATTGATGCGGTGATCGCGCCAGAAGCAGGTGGTCGCCGCCGAGGTGATCGTGATGCCACGCTCACGCTCCTGCGCCATCCAGTCCATGGTGGCCGCACCTTCGTGCGTCTCACCCGCCTTGTGGACGCGACCCGTGTAGAAAAGAATCCGCTCGGTCGTCGTCGTTTTACCGGCGTCGATGTGAGCAATGATTCCGATGTTGCGGGTCGAACGAAGCTCGTTCATCGCCGCGTCGTGGGTTGCGTTACTCATGGTCGTTGCAGTGCTCATTGATTTGGTAAGTCCTCGCGTTACACGACACGTGTATGGCGCTTGGGGGCGAACCACGCTGTTCGCCCCTGCGGAGAGCGCGACTAGACGCGGAAGTGCGAGAAGGCCCGGTTCGCTTCGGCCATGCGGTGCGTATCCTCGCGCCGCTTGATCGTCGCGCCCGTCCCGTTGAACGCATCGAGCAGCTCATTCGCGAGCTTCTCTGACATGCTCTTGCCCGCGCGTGCCCGGGCAGATCCCAGCAGCCAGCGAATCGCCAGCGACTGCCGCCGCTGACCTTCGATCTGGACCGGCACCTGGTAGGTCGCACCGCCAACGCGGCGCGGCTTCACCTCGAGCACCGGTGTCGCGTTCGACACGGCCTGCTCGAAGACCTCGACCGGGTCCCGACCGGTGCGCTCCTGGATCATTTGCAGGGCGTCATACATGATCGACTCAGCCAGGCCCTTCTTGCCCCGCTGCATGATCTTGTTGATAAACCGCGCCACCAGCTCGCTGTTGTAGCGAGCATCCGGCGTCGGAATGCGACGCTCGATTGTTGATCGTCTGGGCATTGGTACTCCTGCCTCAACTGCGGGGCTTCTCGGATCCGGGTCGGAATCGCCTTCGAATCCTTATCGCCTGCCGCGACTCTTCACAGCCATCAAGCGGTCCAGCCGCCTGGCTGCCACGCTTTGCGTTCAACTGCCCGGCACATGGCATGCCATCCACCGGAGACCTCAACTCCGAACTACTTCCTGTGTCGTTCCAGGTTCGCAAGGCGCAAGAGCGTTCTGGACACACGAAAAAGCGGGTAGCGCCTGGAGCCAGGCACATCGCCGCTTTCCGTAATCCTATGCCCTCTCAGCTCCGCCGAAGCGGAAACTCCCCAACAACCGCGATCACTCGCGACCTACTTGGGAGCCTTGGTTCCGTACTTGGACCGCGCCTGCTTGCGGTTTTCAACGCCGCGAGCATCCAGGGCGCCACGAACGATGTGGTACCGCACACCGGGGAGGTCCTTCACGCGACCGCCGCGGATGAGCACCACCGAGTGCTCCTGGAGGTTGTGCCCCTCGCCCGGAATGTACGCGGTCACTTCCACGCCACTCGAAAGGCGAACACGGGCAATCTTGCGCAGTGCCGAGTTGGGCTTCTTCGGCGTCATCGTCTTGACCTGGGTGCACACACCACGCTTCTGCGGGGCGTATGTCCCCGCGCGCAGGGTGCCCGCATAGCGGCCCAGCGAGCTGTTTGTGTAACGCAGCGCTGGCGACTTGGTCTTCTTCTTGACGCTCTTGCGGCCCTTGCGAACCAACTGATTGATCGTCGGCACGAAAAGCTCCTATCCGTGCAGGGGGCGCCCGTGCTCTGTGCCTTCGCGAGCGAAGCCACAGCTGCGGCGCCGACTGTCACGTCTCGGTAAACAAATGACCTCGGGAATAGGGAAATCATGCGGTCAGAGGCCACAACCGCATGCCGCGGCAACCGAAAGGCAGCCACGACCCGCAATAATAGCGGATTTCGCCATTTGTTTCAATGGGGCCCATTGGCCCGTTGCGGCCCGACCCCCGACCGGGTAGCATCCCGGCAGGAACACGAGCCCTCGCCACGATACCAGGGAGCAACGAGATCATGACAGAATCGTTCAAGGTCGGAATCTCCGGCGCAGGCACCATCGGCCGCGTCCACGCGGAGGCGATCGCGGGTCTCGAAAGGGCCACCGTCGTCGCCGTCGCCGAACCGCGGGAAGACGCCGGTCGCGCATTCGAGCGCGATTTCGGCGGCACCTGGTATCCCGACTTTGACGCCATGCTGGCCAATGCGGACATCGACACCGTCATTATCGCCACACCATCCGGAATCCATCCCGCGCAGGTTGTCCGTGCCGCCAAAGCCGGCAAGAACATCATCACCGAGAAGCCGATGGCGATCACGCCGGACGGCCTCTCACAGATGCTCGATGCCTGCGAGCAAGCCGGCGTCATCCTTGCTGTTATCTTCCAGAACCGCTTCTCCCCTGATGTCCTGAAGGTCCGCCGTGCGATCGCGGCCGGGCTGCTCGGCACCCCGGTCCTCGCGAACGGGGCCGTCTACTGGCATCGCACCGATGACTACTACAAGGCGAATGGCGGTTGGCGTGGCACATGGGAGCTCGATGGCGGCGGCGCGCTGATGAACCAGGCCATCCACACGGTCGATTTGCTCCAGTGGCTCATGGGTGGCGTGGACTCGATCCAGGCACATACCACCACCCTCACTCATTCGATAGAAACGGAAGACATCGCTTCGGCCAGCTTTCGCTTCGCCAACGGCGCCCTGGGTGGCATCACCGCCACGACCAGCGCCGACAAGGACTACCCCGTCCGCGTCGAGATCGTCGGAACGAAAGGCCGAGTCACATTGGAGCGCAACGCCACCACCCTCTGGGAAGGCGAATCGCCGTTGGACGATTCCCTCCTCACCGAGGAGGATCGCGCCCTGACCGCGGGCTGGGAGCCCGGCGAACCTTTCGTCCTCACCCACCAGCGACAGCTCCGATCCATCTTCGATGCCATGGCCGCGGGCACCCAACCGCCCGTCCCTGGCGAGGAGGCCCGGGCCGCCGTGGATATAATTCTCGGTATCTATGAATCGAACCGTACTGGCGCCCGCGTGCGCCTGGAGGACGTTTCCGAATGAAATACGCCGTCTTTACCGTATCAACGCCGACCATGACGCCGGAGGAAGTCGCCCCCAAGCTCAAGGAGATCGGTTACGACGGAATCGAGTGGCGCGTCATCGACGAGCCACCCAACCCGAAGGGCATGGGCTTCTGGCACGGCAACAAGTGCACCATTCCCTTCACCGGTTTCCAGGAGCAGGCACCCGCGATTCGCAAGCTCGGCGAGGAGAACGGCCTCGAGACGCCCGCCCTCGGTACCTATGTGCGGGCGGCCGATCCGGACGATGTCGACACGGCCATGAAGGGAGCGGTCGAGCTTGGCGTGAAGCGGCTCCGGGTCAATGTCGCCCGCTACGATGGCTCTGAACCGTTCAAGCCGCTCTGGGAGAAGGATCGCGAGGCGTACAAGCGTGTCGGCGAGCTCGCGGAGAAATACGACCTGCAGGCGTTGATCGAGCTCCATCACGGCTCCATCTGCCCTTCCGCCAGCTCGGCCCGCCTCTACGTTGAGGGGATGGACCCGAAGCGTGTGGGGGTCATCCACGACGCTGGCAACATGGTCTACGAAGGCTTCGAGAACTATCGGCTCGGGCTGGAGATGCTGGGCGACTACCTCGCCCATGTCCACGTCAAGAACGCCCGCTGGTTCCCGACAAAGTACCGGGACGACAAGAGCGTCGAATGGATGTGCAACGCCGCGCCGGTCCACAAGGGCATTGCCGACATGCGCGATCTCTTCAAGGCGCTGCGTGCGGTCGGCTACGACGAGTGGATTACCGTCGAGGACTTCTCGACCGAGCGCCCGCTGGAGGACCGCCTCCGGGAGAACCTCGA
>CAZVAA010000169.1:0-6017 GCA_964624125.1 uncultured Sphaerobacteraceae bacterium
CACGGGCGGGCGTTGACGCGTCGATTCGATGCCAATAGCTACCTCTACCTGAGCCGGGCAATGGATCTCTACGATGTCGGCCGCGATGGTGGCGACGAGGTCTGGTTCGACCGCATTAACGCGCCAATCCTTCTCGTCGGCATCTCGTCCGACTGGCTCTTCCCCGCCGACGAGATCCGGTTGCTGGCGGATCGCATTGCCGACCGCGGCCAGGACGTCGCCTACGAGGAGATCGATTCGCCGAACGGGCATGACTCGTTCCTTAAAGACTGGAACGATCTCAACCCGATCGTGTCCGGATTTATGGAGAGGTTCGCACCCGCTGAACGCAAGCTCGGGAGTGCGGCCGGATGAGAGGAATCCGCTACCGACAGCGACGGGCGAGAGACTGCCTCATGTCCAATTGACTACAATATGACCCAGCACGACATTCTTATGCCCGTCGGGTGACGGGGAATACCGTAAGGATCCACCAGTATCAGGGGAGTCCATTTACATGTCCGAGGATATAAAGTTCGGGTTCGAGACGTCGGCGTTGCATGCGGGCCAGGAGGTCGATCCGACCACCGGTTCACGCACCGTGCCGATCTACCAGACGACGTCCTACGTGTTCGATGACACTGATCACGCGGCCAATCTTTTCGGCCTCAAGGAATTCGGGAACATCTACTCCCGGATCATGAACCCGACCAACGACGTGCTTGAGAAGCGCGTGGCTGAGCTCGAGGGTGGCGTTGCAGCGGTTTCCACATCGTCCGGCCAGGCCGCGGTCTTGCTATCGATCCTCGTGCTCGCGAAGGCGGGAGACGAGATCGTTTCGACCACGAACCTGTACGGCGGGACGTACAACCTCTTCCAGTACATGCTGCCGCGCTTCGGCATCAACGTGAAGTTCGTTGAGGGTGGTGCCCCGGCCGATATCAAGGCGGCCATCACCGACAAGACAAAGGCGGTGTTCGCCGAGGCCGTCGGCAACCCGGACCTCGCGACGCTCGATTTCCGTGGCGTCTCGGATGTCGCGCATGAGGCCGGTGTGCCGGTGATCGTGGATAACACGATTCCGTCACCGTACCTGATTCGCCCGTTCGAGCATGGTGTGGATATCATCATTCACTCGCTCACCAAGTTCATTGGTGGCCATGGAACCTCGATCGCCGGCATCGTGGTCGATTCGGGGAACTTCGACTGGGCGAATGCCCCGCGCTTCAAGGAAGATTTCGTCGATCCGGACCCGAGCTACCACGGCCTGAGCTTCGCCGAGACGTTCGGCCCGATCGCGTACGCGATCAAGGTTCGGACGCAGGGCCTGCGCGACCTTGGCGCCGCGCTCAGCCCGTTCAACGCGTGGCAGGTGCTGCAGGGCGCGGAAACGCTGCCGATCCGCATGGAGCGCCACAGCGAGAATGCGCAGAAGCTTGCCGAGTACCTGCAGGGTCACGACAAGGTGGCGTGGGTGAACTACCCCGGCCTGCCGGATCACAATAGCTACGAGATCGCGAAGAAGTACTGGAAGGACGGTCTCTTCGGCGCGATCATGGGGATCGGCGTCAAGGGCGGAGCCGAGGCTGGCAAGAAGGTGGTCGAGAGCGTGAAGCTCTTCTCCCACCTCGCCAACATCGGCGATGCGAAGTCGCTGATCATCCACCCGGCGACAACGACGCACTCGCAGCTGAACGAGCAGGAGCTCCTGTCAGCCGGTGTCTCGCCGGACTTCCTGCGCCTCTCGATCGGTCTCGAGTCCATTGATGACATCATCGCCGATCTCGACCAGGCGCTCGCGCAGATCTAGTGCAACGCATGCATTGATCAGGAGAACGGAGCCGGCCCTCAAGGTCGGCTCCGTTTCGTTTCTCCGGTGATCATTATGTGTCCATGCCCAAGCGGTTCCCGATGAAAATGCCGAGCGATTATGGAATGCCATATATTCGTGGCATTGGTTATGCGTGTCAACTATTAGCGCGCGTTTTCGGGATGAGCGGAACGTTTTTTCCGTTCGTGCGTTTACATGGATAGAGGGTTCTCCAAACGCGCATTGGTACACCGCTCAAACCAGCCATTGTGCGGCTCGTACGCGCGATTGCGACCCCCTTCCCCTTCCCTCCGCGAAAGCCCCCGCGATCCGCCCCAGCCAAATGCGGTCGCCGGGGCTTTCGCTTTCCAGAACCTTCCTTGTCGCACGCCTATGGTGCCCGCATGAGCGGGATGTAAACGACGGTGACGGTGTATGGATCGTTCGGGTCGATGTAAACGGTGTTGCTGACGAAGACCGGCTCGTAGCCCTGCGGCATCCCGGTAAACGCGATCTGGTGCGTGCCGACGTCCACGTCGAGAAAGTCGATTTGCCCGTCAGCATTTTCGTCGCATCCGACCAGGCTGGCGCCGGAGAGCTCGAGACATGTGCCTCCCCGCACCCGCTGGCCGTTTTCCGAGTCGTACAGGATGACGGAGACGTGACGGTGGTTGGCGTCGTGTTGCTGTAGCGCCTGCTTGACGACGATCGACTGATCCGGGTCCAGCGTCGCGATGAGGATCCGGAAGGGATTGGCGAGTTGGTGTCCGGCAGGAGCGACCGTTTGCCGGACGGTGAAGGTGCCGACCGCGACATCCTGGAAGTCGACCTGGCCGTCGCCGTTTTCGTCGCATCCCTCGAGGGATGCGTTTTCGATGATGTAGCACGCGCCTGGCAGGAGATCGCCGGAGGCAGGATCCCGGGTCACGAGCGCGACATTGGCCGTCACGCCGTCCGCGATCGCGCCGGTGAAGGGACGATTGATGACGTACATGCCTCCACGATCGATGACCACCCACTGGGCCGGGAGCGGCATGGCGCCGACGGGAGCGACTGTCTCCTGCAGCAGGTAGCTGCCGAGTGGCATGCCCTCGAAATCGATCTGGCCGTCACCGTTTTCGTCACAGCCTTCGATACTGCCGCCATGAAGGATCATGCAGCTTCCCGGCAGGGCGCTGCCGGTCGCGGGGTCTTCGGCGCGGATAGCGATCGTCGTGGTGCCCGGGGTTGCCGGACCTGGAGCAGCCACGACGTCGAACACCTGGTCGGTGGAGACCGCCTGAATCGTGACCGGGAAGTCGCCGACCGGCATTTTGCCGGCGCTGGGCCTGGTCGTGCTGACGGTGTAGGTGCCGGCCGGGATGCCCTGGAAGCGGATGTAGCCATCCCCGTTTTCGTCACACCCCTCCAGGCTCGCGCCGTCGAGGAAGGTATAGCAGGCATCGGTGATCGCGGTACCGTCCGGCGCCACCGTGCGAATGTAGACCGAGGTGCCGGTTCCCTGCGCGGCGGCAGGGATTGCCGCAGCGCTGAAGACAGCGAGCAGCACGAACACGGTGAACAGGCGGATCATCGATAGTCACCTTCCCTAAAGATGCGATGTGTCATTTGTTCCGATGCTCGCAGTATATCGGAAGGTGAGGGCGTTTTATAGATCGCTAGCGGAGTTGCCCCGAGCGCGCCATCGCCCCGATCAGGTTGAGCAGGAGCCTCGCGGCGAGCAGGCTCGTCATGCCCCGATGGTCAAGCGCCGGCGCGACCTCGACCATGTCGATGCCGGCGATCCGGCCCTGCTTGGCGACCGCCCAGAGGAGGCCGGTTGCCTGCCAGTAGTCGAGCCCGCCGAAGGCCGGCGAGTTGACGCCGGGAGCGATCGAGAGGTCCATGCCATCCATGTCGAACGTGATGTAGTAGTTGTCGGCTTTCGGGAGCTTTTTCGCGGCCGCGTCGATCCCCTCGCGGTAGATCTCGGCGGCGCTGATGACGATATTTCGGTTCTCCAGCGCGTCCCGAACATCACTGTCGCGGGCGCTGCCGATGCCGCGCAGGCCGATCTGGACGATGCCATTGACGTAGTCCAGCTCCGATGCGCGTCGGATCGAGCTGCTGAGCCCCTCCCTCACCCCGTTGACCTCGTCGCGGTAGTCCAGGTGGGCATCGAACTGGACGACGCACATCGAGCCGATGTCGTCGTAGGCACGCATGACCGGGATCGGGATCGAGTGGTCCCCCCCGAGGATGAAGGGAACCGCGCCCTTGTCGCGGATTTTCCTGATGACCTCTGTCGTCGCGGCGCTGTTGCCGGCAAGGTCGGACGGGTCCATGGCGACATCGCCGCAATCGACAATGCGGATGTCACGGCCGTTCAGCAATGGCCCTCCGAGGTCGATATCGTGGTGAGTGAGGTACTTGCCGTAGCGGAGCGATTCCTCGCGGATGGCCGCAGGAGCGGTCGAGGAGGGCGCGCGGGACGATTCCATGCTGGCCGGAATGCCCCATGGCACCCCGATGATGGCGATGTGTGCATCGAGCTCGTCAAGGTTGGTGCAGCGGGGCAGGTCGGCGAAGCTGGGTCGTCCCTGTGGGACGGGGATAATCTCGTTCGGCATGGTGGCGTTCCTCGTTTCCGTCGTTCGTTCGTTCGCTCTCCATCATCCGATGTGGCGTGCCGGATGTCACGCAAACCTAGAGGCTGAGCGGGTTTTCGACGGGTGGCTCCACGGGTTCGGCCGGAGCCGGCGCTGGTGCTGGCTCGGACGGGTTGAGCCGAACCATCAGGAAGATGCCGACGAGGCTGGCGGCGATGAGGGCGAACGCGAACCGGAGCGAGACGATGTCCGAGATGAAGCCGATCAACATGGGTCCGGCAAGGAAGCCGAGATAGCCGATCGAGGCAACGGTGGCCACGGCGGTCGCGGCGGACATCCCGGGAATCTCGCCAGCGCGGCGATAGGTTACAGGAACCACGACGGAGAGGCCCGCGCCCACCGCGGCGTACCCGATGATCATGGCCCATGGCTTGTTGACGGTGATCCCGAAGGTGATGCCCACGGCGGCGAGCAACGAGCCGGCCATGAGGACACGGTCGACACCGAATCGCTGGATAACGACGTCACCGAGGATGCGGCCACCGAACGTGGCGATGGCGAACGCGGTGTAGGCGAAGCCGCCGATTGCGGGGCTGGCGCCGAGGTCGGCGCGCATATAGAGCGCGACCCAGTTGTTGATGGTCTCTTCCCCGAGGGCGGCACACACGACCATGATGCCGAGCGGCATGAGGACGCGCGGCGGCAGGCTGACGCGGAAGCGGCGACGCACCTTCGGCGCCGGCAGCTCGCGGGTTTCATCCGGCATGAGACGCGATGTGAGCCAGGTGAAAAGCGGGACGGCGAAGACGCTGAGCACGGCGAACTGCAGCGGGATGGCGACCCCGACCTGCGCGATCAGGCCGCTGATGAACGAGCCGACCAGCGTGCCGAGGCTGAAGAAGCCGTAGAGGGAGGAGATGAGCGCTTTCTTGGTCGCTCGTTCGACGACCCCGCCCTGGACGGAGCAACTGACGTCGAACCCGCCGGCGGCGAGTCCGTAGATGATGCAGCCGAAGGCGAAGAGAAACGTGCTCGGCGCGAGACTGGTGAGCGTCAGGATGATGGGGTAGGGGATCGAGAACAGGCGAATGGACGTCGCGCTGCCGGTTCGCTTCATCACGCGTGCGGCGAGCGAGAAGGAGACGATACAGCCGGCGGCGAGCAGGAACCAGATGATGCCGAGCTGGCTGCCAGGAATCTCGAGCCGGTCAACAAGTCCGGGAATGCGTGGAAACCAGTTGCCGACGATGAATCCGCGGATGAGAAAGATCATCGCGATGGCCATGCGTGGTGATGGCGGGAACGTTGGCTTGGGCAGGCGGGGAAGGCGGATCATGCAGCGGTGTCCGGGCGATATCTCGTTGAGGCGGGAAACGGGGTGGCGAGGATTCGATGCGCCAGCGGGTATGGTAATTGACCGGGTTCGGATGCGGCAATGCCGGCGTCAAGGTGATCATCGAAGCGTAGATGATCATCCTTTCTGGCTGGATGATCGCCTTGGGTTTTCGGCGTGGTTATCGGGAGAAACCGGCCATGATCGTGCAAGGCGATCATGATCATGTGTTTGTGCAGACGAGGGTGTGCCTTCTTTCAGTGTGATGGTGCGACCCGGGATGTAGGAGGCCATTGAACGCAGCCAC
>CAZVAA010000170.1:0-1313 GCA_964624125.1 uncultured Sphaerobacteraceae bacterium
GTGCCCGCGTCGCCCTCGCCCGGGTCATCCGGCTGCGTCGAACTTCGAGATGACCTCGCCGAACTGCTCAACCGACGCCAGCGTCCGCGGCTCCAGCCCACACACAAAGTGCCGCAATCCGAGCCCGCGCATCTCGACCAGACGCTGCGCCATCGCGTCCGCGTCCCCCGAGACCGCATCCATCTCCCCGGCGGCGCCGTCTTCCATGGCGAACCGTGCCATCCCGGTCTTCACCAGTGTCGATGGATCGCGCCCGGCTTCCTCGCATGCCGCATCCACCGCCGCGATCAACCCGGCGGTCTTCTCCGGATCACTTTGCCAATCGCTATTCCAGGCATCCGCATACCGGGCGACAGTTTTCAGGACTCGTTTCCCGTTCGACCCGATCAGCAATGGCGCCCCGGTCGGTCGCGGACCGCGCGGCGCGTTCACCGCGCCATCAGCCCGGAAGAAGCGACCATCGTGATCCGCCCGTCCATCCCGCAACAGCGGATGGACGATCCGGATCGCATCCTCGAACCGGCTCGCCCGGTAGTCGAAGGGGAAGCCGAATTGCTTGTACTCGGTCTCGTTCCATCCCGCGCCAAGCCCGACGATGAAGCGACCGCCGCCGATCTCGTCGATCGCCTCGGCCATCTTCGCGATCACCCCGGGATTCCGGAATCCGGTGCAGCTCACCATCGGGCCGACCTGCACGCCCGGAACCCGTGCGGTGAGCGCGGCCATCATCGTCCACGCCTCCCACGAGCCGGTCATGTCATCGCCATCGCCCATCGTGAAATGATCCGCGAACCAGATCACCTCGAACCCGACGTCGCGTGCGGTCTCGCACATCACGACCAGATCCTCGAACGACGGCGTCTCGCCGCCCATGCTTCCCTCACGAACCGGCAACATAAGCCCGAGGCTCATCTCACGCGTCGACTCGAACCAAACCGGCTCCTGCACCATAACGTCCTGTCCCGACATGTTTCTCCCCTGTCTACACGGCAACTCACGCCTATGGTTATCGCACAGGGGATGCCCGGTGTGAACCGGATCGGGCATCCACGCACGCCTGGACGCGCCGGAACGACAGGGACAACGCGTGGCTCCACCTGGTCAACGCGATCCCCGGGTGAGATTTCCACTGCAACTGGCTACCAGGCTCCCTGAACGCGAACAACCGGTCACCGTATCCGCGGTGACCGGTTACCCGACGATCCCGGCACGCTGGTACCCCTAACCGGCGCCGAGACAGAACGGATGCCCTGCCGGATCGAGCATCACCACGTGGCTGGTGCCCCGGAACGCCACCTCGGCACCCAGCGCGG
>CAZVAA010000170.1:1413-5996 GCA_964624125.1 uncultured Sphaerobacteraceae bacterium
CCAACGGCAACATCGAGGTCATCGACCACGAAATCGACATGCATCTGCTGACCACGTTCTTGCGTTGGCCACGTCGGCGGCTGGTAGCCCTCAACCTGCTGGAAACCGAGGACCAGTCCACCAGGGGCCTGGATCGCCGCCCACTCAGCATTGGCCTCCCCGACGATGGAGCCTTCCAGCAACGACGCATAGAACCCGGCCAGCCCGACGTGATCGGGACAGTCGACGAACGGCATGCGCAGCGAGATAGCGGGCGTGCCGTTCGCCTTCGTGACCACCGACCCATCCCACGGCTCGTAATGCTGCACGAGGCAGAACGGATGGCCAACCGGATCCAGCAAGACGATGAATTCCAGGTCTGTCATCTCCTCTGCTGGCTGGATCTCGGCCCTCGTCGCCCCGATCGATTCCGCATACCGGGCCGCGGCTTCCAGGTCCGTCGTCGCGAAATCGAGATGGATTTGCTGCCCACGTTCTTGGGTGGGCCAGGTCGGGCCCTGGTAGTTCGCTACCTGCTGGAACACGAGCGACCAGCCCTTGTCCGAGATCGTAGGGAAGGCGTCGCCGTAGTCCTCGATCTCCATCCCCGTCAAGTGGTGATAGAAGCACATCAGCCCCTCACCGTCAGGACAATCGATCACGATCCCTTCAACGCGAATGCGTGCCATCGCTGCCTCCCTTTCCTGGTGTAATGGCTGCTCGGTCTATGCCGCTCAAGCTGCGTCCCTATCCGGAAACGGCAACGCCGACCCGGAGCGGGTCGGCGTTGGTGACCGTGAGTATATGCCGTCAACCGGCCTGCGCGAGGCAAAACGGATGCCCCGCCGGGTCCAGCATCACCTTCCAGGATTGCCCCGGCTGGTACGCGGCCTGGGTCGCCCCGAGTCGCTCGGCTTCAGCCACCGCCGCATCGAGATCATCGACGCGGAAGTCCAGGTGCATCTGCTGGCCTCCCTCCTGGTCCGGCCACGAAGGCGCCACATACCCCTCGACCGGCTGCAGGAAGATCATCGTCCCGTTCTCGTCACCGAGATAGTAGAAGCCCTCTTGTTCGTGCAGCGGTATCCCCGCCAGGTCCCGGTAGAACTCCCCGAGTTGCCTCGGATTGGAACAGTCGATGTTGACGGCGGTCCAGGTTGCGATTGCCAAATTCGTCCTCCTCTGGGTTCGAGATTCGTGACGTAGGTACGCCAGCTCCCATCGTGCATGGGAAAGCGGTCAACCGGTGGCCGCTTTGCCGCGACGTACACAGTTCAGTCGCCCGGGGAGTTCAGCCTGGACAAAAACGGCACAGGAATTGCCTGAGGGTTCCCGCAGGTACCGCGAGAGCCTCTTCTCGCGGTCCTTTTGCCGATAAGGGGCAACGGATCCGGCGATGGCGCCGGCCACATCAATCACGTAACCACAGGAACGACCTTGCTCGAACTTCTCACCAGTACGATTGGACTCGGTATCGCGGGGATGGACCCCATCGGAGCCCTGATCGCGATCGCCGCGCTCGGCAGCGGCGCGCGGTCGCGCAACGTCCTCGCCTACGGGTTTCTCATGATCGCCGTCACCGTTGTGCTTGGGGTCGTGCTCTCGCTGGTGGTGGGCACCCGGCTCGCGTCGCTGTTCGACCGGGACCTCCTGAATCAGGGAGATCGCTTTTGGGCCATGGGCGAAGGGGTCGCCGGCTTCGTGCTCGTCGCCTGGGGGATCAGGCGCATCGTTCGCCCGCCCAACCTCCACGATTCCGGCTCGAAGACACATGGAACGGGCCTGCAGGCACTATGCGGAGTCGGCTTCCTCTACGGGATGTCGTCGATCCTGGATCCGACGTTTGTCGCCGTCGTCATCCTGGCGGGACGACACGGCTCATTCCTGGACGCCGGAGTCTCGCACCTGCTCTGGATCATGATCAGCCAGCTTCCACTCGTTGTGGTGCTCGGGGCGATCCTCAGTGGGCGGTACAAGACCATCATCGAGCCGCTCAAGACCGGATGGCAACGCATCCGGCCATGGCTCTCCCGTATCGGGACAGCGGCCACGCTGCTCATTGGCTTCTTCCTGTTGGCCGATGCCTGGATGTGGCTCGCAACCGGCGAGTTCCTGGTCGAGCTGTAACCTGCCGCCTGCTACTCCATCGCCATCGTGCGCAGCCGCCACGAGGCAACCGCCAGCGACACCAGCACGATCACGACGGTCGTGATGAGGATCGTCGTCGTTGCCGACGGGCCGTCGATCATCACCCGCCGGTCCTCCAGCAACCGCACGAAGAGCGAGCGCGTGTAGTGGCTGATGCTGATCGATCGGATACCCGGCAGGAACTGCGACAGCGTCGACTCCCAGATGAAGACATAGAAAACCCCGAACAGCAGGGCACGCTGGATGAACAGGCTCAGCGCGAGGAACGCCGACCCGAAGCCCATCACCCCGATTGCCGAGGAGGCGAGCAGCGGCCAGACCATGTCCTGCATCTCGTCGTAGTTGCCCCACGAGATCACGGCCCAGGTGAGGATCGTGCCCAGCCAGACGATCGGGATCATCACGATCATCACCGCGAGCCACTTCTCGAACACGATCCGGAACCGGCTGACCGGCTTCAGGGCAAGGTACTGGAGCGTCTTGTCGTCGACTTCGTCGCCCAACGCCGACGTGGAGAGCACCAGCGTCGCAAGCGGCAACAGCGTCGTGGCGACGAACGGCAGGTAGATGATCTCCGCCATCATCTCCCGCACTTCCCGGAGACTGAACCCGCCGGGCACCACATGCGGGATGATCGCGAACAGCACCGGGATCAGGCTGATCGCCGCGACGACGATCAGCGCCTTCGACCGCAGGAACTGGCGAATCGTGAGCTGGGTAATGGTCAACGCAATCTCTCGCTTTCGCCCATAGAGCGTGTTTCATCGCAGGTGAAACCGCTCGTGCTTTCAGTCAACAGCATAAAGCGGGATACCTCGTTCCACTCCATCGACGCTTTGCCATATCGCTTTACTGCTCGATCAGGTAGGAGAAGACCGACGTCAGCGACTCATCGATCGGCTGCATCTCGTACAACCGCACGTTGGCGTGCTGCGCGGCAGACGGCACCATCTGGTAGAACGAGCGCACATCGTTCGTCTCCACCACCAGGCGGTCATCCCGGTCGATCTTCAGCCCGCGCACGGCCGGCTGCGTGACCAGCAACGACGCCAGCTCCCGTACATTCGACGCGCGTATCTGGATCTCGTGGTCGTGTGAGTCGATCTTGTCGCGGATCGTCCGGTAATCCCCGGCCGCCGCCAGTTTCCCGTTGATGATGACGAGGATGTTCTGCGAGAACCGCTCGACCTCCACCAGGACGTGCGACGAGACGACAACGGTCTTGCCCTCGCGTCCCAGTTGGCGGATGAGCCGGATGATCTGCGCCCGCTGCACCGGGTCGGTCCCGTTCAGCGGCTCGTCCATCAGGATGATGTCCGGATCATGGACCAGGGCCCCGGCTAGCTTGATCCGTTGCCGCATGCCCTTGGAATATCCGCCAACCCGCCGGCTCGCGGCATCGCCCATGTCCACCAGCCCGATCGCGCGGTCCACCGCATCCTTCACGTTCGACACTTTCTGCAGCTTCGCGTTCAGCGTCACGAACTCCCGCCCTGTCAGGAACGGGTAGATCACTTCCTGCTCCGAAACCAGTCCCAGGTCGCGATAGGCGGAGACGTCGCCACGGGGCGGCTTGCCCTTCACCCGCACCTCGCCCGACGACGGCGGCAGCAACCCCGCCATCATCTTCAGCGTGGTGGATTTCCCCGCCCCGTTGGGCCCGAGCAGGCCGGTCACGCCCGGCCCGATCTCGAAGCTGATGTCGCTCACCGCGACGATATCGCCGAACCAGCGCGACACATGCTCCAGCGAGATCGAGACGTCACCGCCCTCTGTCACCAGGCCGGACCGGGGTCTCGCCTCGCGCTCCACCGGCTCCGCCGCGACTGCGTTCTTCTTGCGTCCGAATGCCATGTCGCGCTCCTACACGTCATCGCGGGGCGCGTAACGCCACCGCAGGACGAGCCACGAGATCAGGATCAACGCCACCATATAGATGACGATCCCGCCGGCCGAAAGATCGAGATGGTCGACGAACCGGTTGGCGCCGGTGGCATCGTCGAAGAGATGGATGCTCAGGGAGTTCACCACGGTCGCCAGGTCGCCCAGCAACAGCCACCGGCTCCAGTCGTACTCCTCGAGCAGGATCGACGACGACTGCGCCGCGCCGGTCAGCACAAGGAACCCGATCAGGATGATGGTGATCGCCACACCCTTCCGGCTGGTGAACGACGAGATCATCAGCGCCAGGGAACCAAGCATCACCGAGGTGATGATCCCGAGGAAAATAACCCGGCCCAAATCCCCGATGTTGTCGGACATCGCCTGCCGGATGTTCTCCGCCGTCAGTTGCCGACCCAGCCAGAGCAGGACCCCGGGCAGCGCCGTCATGGTCATCGTCAGCAGCGCCATCGCGACGACCTTTGCCTGCACGTAATCACGCCGGTAGATCGCCCGCGAGAAATAGAGTGGCAACGTTCGCTCGTGCCGGTCGACGCAGATCATCTCCGGCGCCG
>CAZVAA010000171.1:0-3955 GCA_964624125.1 uncultured Sphaerobacteraceae bacterium
GCCGACAAGGCGAAAGCCGCGATGGACGAGGCGGACACGGCCCTCGCCGCCCAGCAGGAACTCAAGGACAGGGACGGTGCCGTCGCCCAGAAGCTGATCCAGCAGCGGGGTGAGCTCGCGACCGGCATGGAGCGCAAGCAAGGCATCGAGGCCGAGCTCTCACGTTTGCAGGAGCGCGAGAAGGAGCGGGCGACGCTCCTCCCTATCGCCGAACGCGCGGAGCAACTTGGCGCCGAAGAGACTCGCCTCGACGCGCTCCACAAGGCCGCTGTCCAGCGCCGGCAGGTCGAGCACGAACTCGCCTCCCTCAGGCAGCGCCGCGCCGATGTCCTCTCCAGCGTCCAGAACGCGGTGACCTCTTCCCGTCCTCCGCAGCAGCTCTCGGGCTGGACCTGGGGGAATGGCGACCACGAGGACCCGGTTGCCGGCTGCGACCGGCTGCTCGTCTCGATCAATCAGGTCAACATCCACCACGCGGAAGCCGCCGCCCAGGGACTGCTCGACCTGCGTTCCCTCGGTCGCGAGCATGAAGCGGAAACGAAGAAACTCGAGAAGTACCACGCGACCGTCAGGGAGTTGCACGACCAGCTCGCGCAGTTCTCGAACGGCCACGATCCCGCCGCGGCGCTCGAAGCCGTCTCAACCCGGATCGTTGAGCTCCAGAAGCGCGAGAGCGAGGTGGATGCGCAACTGGCGCAGGTCAACGCCGAACAGCAGAAAACCCAGGCGCTCGCCAACAATCTGCGCCAGCAGCAGTTCGATGACGTCTGCCCGACCTGCCAGCGCCCCTTCTCGAACGAGGATGCCGCAATCGTGCTCGGCGCCTTCGAGAGCAGGTTGGGCGAGCTCGCCGGTCAGCTGGCAACCCTCCGCCAGGAACGCGACTCGCTCCGGAGCGAGTTGAAGGCCCGGCAGCAGGAGCGAAAAGACGCCGAGAAGCGCGTCGAAGAGCTCGGGCTCGTTCGCCAGCGAATCGAGGCGAGCAAGCCCCACGTCGAAACCCAGCAGGCAACCGTCGAGGCGGTGTCCGCCAGGCTCACCACGACGATGCAGCGACTCGAGCGAAGCGACTTGCCATCCGACGACGATATCGTCCGCGCTACGGAGGTCATCGACGGCTGGCGCAGGATTATCAACACGCGGGACCAGATCGCCCGCGCGAAGGAATCCCTTGCCGCGCTCTCGCAGCAGCAGTCGGAGATCGCCGCGAAGCTCGAAGCGCTCGGCGAGGTCGCCTACGACGAAGCCGCCCACGCGCAGGTGCGCCGCGAGCACCGCGAGGCACTCCAGGCGCAGACGACCGTCGCCCAGATCGACCGCGATCTCGCGCGACGTCCGCAGCTCCAGGCCGATCTCGAAACATGCACAACCCGCATCTCGGAGATCAATGCGACGATCACACAGACCGAAAAGGAGCGCGCCGCCATCGGGTTCGACGCCACGAAGCTCCAGGCCGCACAAATCGCCATGCGCGAGGCCCGCGAGGCCGCCAACATCGCCAATGAGCGACGTCATCGTGTCGATCGCGACCTCCACCAGGCACAGAACCAGCGCGAAGCGATCGAGAAGGACCAGAAGCGCATCGCCGCCCTCGCGACCGATGCCGACGCCCGGCAGCACGAGCACGACCAGCTCGACCAGATGTACCGCGAGTTCACCGAGTTCGAACGCTTCGCCGCCGCCTGGTATGCCCCGAAGCTCAGCGACATGACCAGCGAGCTCGTCGCCGACGTGACCGACGGCAAGTACGACCGGGTCGTGTTCGACAACAACTTCGGCATCGACGTCTACGACGGCGACGAGGAGAAGTTCCCGCTGGAGACCTTCTCAGGCGGTGAGCGTGACGTCATCGCCCTCTGCGCCCGTATCGCCCTCTCTCGGGTCATCGGTAACCAGGGCACGCACCCGCCCGGATTCCTGGTCCTGGATGAAGTGTTCGGCTCGCTCGACCGCGATCGCCGCGCCCGGCTGCTCGACATGCTCGGCTCGATCACCACGTCCGGCGAGTACTTCCGCCAGATCTTCATGATCAGCCACGTCGATGACGTCCGCACCGCCCCGATCTTCGACGAGCTCTGGCAGGTCGTCGAGGACGGCGAGAGCGGCAGCGCCGTCCAGCCCCTCGCCCCCGGCACCGACATCGGCGAGCTTTAATGTCGTTCTCGAAAGAACTGCCTTCCGTAGGGGCCGTACCTGCGAAGCAGTGTCGGCGCCCTGAGCGGAGTCGAATGGGTCGCCCTTCGGGCGATATGTCGGCGGGTACTTTCATCGACAACTGCTCTAGCAAATCCAGCACGGCCGGCCGACCACCAGCCTGCCGCCCATCCCGGGACCACCGTCACCCTAACCACTCCCCCCTCGGAGGGGACGCCTTGCGGCTGCCGTGACCCCTTTGGCCCGCACACCCGCGCCGCAATGGCGTCCCGCCGTGGACGGCCCAGCCCCGATGTGGCGCACTTTTGCTCGCTCATTTCGTATATAGGGTGAAGGGACGCCCTGTCCCATCGCCTCGCACAGGAGCACAACCCATGACTATCCCGCGCTGCACAAACACGTGATCATGATCGCCTTGACCCGGAAAGTCCCCGATCTACCCGTAACCACGCCAAAAACCAGGAGGATCATCCCGCCTCGAACGTGATCGCCTTCTCCGGCCCAATGATCATCTTGCCCCTGGCACAGCCACGCTCCCGCACCCGTTCACCCAATGTGGCATTATCGCCAGCAACATGATTCGCCGTTCCGTTGGCTAGCGAGGACCCGTGAGCACCGAAACCGTCCGCATCGACCACGCCGAGCCCCGCCCAACATCCCGCCGCCGGTCAAAGGCGTCGCTCGCCGACACCCTCCGATTCCCGGCCATCGTCTGGGTCATTCACGTTTTCATCACCCAGCTCGTCGCCACCCTCTCCTTCCGCTTCGGCTCCATCCGCTCCGTCGATGGCGATGGCGCGGGCGGCATCGAGCCCAAGGACGGCCAGCTCTCCAGCGCCTTCCAAATCGTCCGCCCCGATCTGGAAGCCTGGCAACACTGGATCGTCCAGCCCTTCCGCCACTGGGACGGCACCTGGTACTCGATGATCGCCGAGCAGGGCTACAGCACCGACTACACCGCCCTCTCGGCCTTCTTCCCGCTCTACCCGTGGCTCATGGACCTCGGCAGCAGCATCACCGGCCTGCCCGTCGAGACCATCGGCTATTTCGTCTCCCGGATAGCGTTCTTCGGCGCGCTCGTCATGGCGTACAAGCTCGTCCAGATGGACTTCAATGTGCGCATCGCGCAGGTCTCCATCGCCGCCGTCGCCATCTTCCCGACCGCGTTCTTCTTCGGCGCGGTCTATACCGAGTCGCTCTTCTTCCTGCTCGCCGTTACCACGCTCTGGGCCGCCCGCAAGAACGACTGGCTCCTCGCCGTCATCGTCTGCTTCTTCGCAACCATGACTCGCTCCGCCGGCATCCTCCTCGGCGCGCCGCTGGCGGTGCTCTTCATCCAGCAACACGGCATGGACCTCCGCCGCTGGTTCCCCAAGGTCCTGCTTGGCCTCATCCCGCCGCTCGGCCTCGTCATCTTTGGCTGGGTCCTCACCCGGCAAGGACTCGGCTTCCTCGACTGGCAGGAGCAGCAATGGCAGTGGAACCGCTTCTCGGCCACCCCGTGGAGAACATTCCAGTGCGCCTTCCAGGGCTGTGAGGACGTCACGGTGCGCGGCTTCGGCGGCACCTACCAGACCGACGTGCCGTCGGTCAGCTTCGCGTGGATCGGTGATCTCTGGGACCACTTCAGCTGGAGCTACCTGACCTCCACCGAGTTCCGCTACTGGTTCGGCCAGAGCCAGTGGTTCGACGTCATCGTCACGCTTCTCGCCTTCGCGCTGATCCTCATCGGCCTGAAGAAACTGCCGCTCTACTACAGCGCGTGGACCATCCCGCCGATGATCGTGCCCCTGCTCGCCCC
>CAZVAA010000171.1:4055-5982 GCA_964624125.1 uncultured Sphaerobacteraceae bacterium
CCCGGTACAATACTGGCAACATCCACGCGCAGCGGGGACGATTTGGTATGCCCCGCATCATGACGGAGAAGACCTGGTGGTAGACGTTCAGGACACCCCCGAAACATCAGAGAAAGCAAGCAAAACCATGACCGGCGGACAGGCGCTGGTCGCGTCGTTGCTCGCCCAAGGCATCGATACCATCTTCGGCCTGCCCGGCGTCCAGCTCGACGGCGCCTTCGATGCCCTCTACGACGCACAGAAGAACGGCGATGTCCGCATCCTGCACACTCGACACGAGCAGGGCGCGGCCTACATGGCCGACGGCTACGCCCGCGTCACCGGCGAGATCGGCACCTGCATGGTCGTTCCGGGCCCTGGCCTGCTGAACGCCGCCGCAGCCCTCTCCACCGCCTATGCCTGCAACCAGCCGGTGCTGGCCGTCACTGGCCAGATCCAGTCGGACAAGATCGAGGGCGGAAGCGGACTCCTTCACGAGATCCCGAACCAGCTCGAGATGATCCGCTCCGTCACCAAACACGCCGAACGCGCGATCAAGCCGCACGAGATCCCGGCGCTGGTCGACACCGCCGTGCGCGAGATGTGGAGCGGCCGCGTCCGCCCGGTCGAGATCGAGATCCCGCCGGACACGCTCTTCGCCGAGGGCGACGTTTCCCTGCTCGGGGCCGCGCCAAAGCCCGAGCGCAAACAGGCTGACCCGGACAAGATCGCGCAGGCCGCGAAGATGCTCGGTGAGGCCGAGAATCCGATCATCCACGTCGGCGGCGGCATCCACGGCGCCGAAGCGTGGGAAGAGCTGCGCGAGTTCGCCGAGATGCTCCAGGCGCCGGTCGTCATGTCGACCAATGGCAAGGGCGCGATCAGCGCCCGGCACTACCTCGGCATGAACATCTTTACCGGCAAGGAGCTCCTGCCGGACGCCGACCTCATCTTCGTCGTCGGCACGCGCTTCATGGAGCCCACCACGCGACCCTGGGGCGTCAAGCCAGGCCGCACCGTGATCCAGATGGACATCGATCCGGAAGAGATCGGCCGCAACTACGAGGTCGCCCTGGGCATCGAGGCGGACGCCAAGGTCGGGCTCGCCGCGCTGATCGAGGAAAGCGCGAAGCACAACCGGTCGCGCGCATCTCGGGAGCAGGAATTCACTGCCCTCAAGGATGCCGCGCAGCAGAAGCTCGATGCGGTTCACCCACAGGCGCTCTTCGCGCACGCAATCCGCCGCCAGCTGCCGGACGACGGCATCTACGTCGGCGAAATGACACAGATTGCCTACTGGAGCAACGACGCCTTCCCGGTGTACGAGCCGCGCACGTATCTCACCCCGGGGTACCAGGGCACGCTCGGCTGGGGCTTCCCGACCTCACTGGGAGTCAAGGTCGGCGCGCCGGACAAGGTCGTCGTCTCCATCAACGGTGATGGCGGTTTCGGCTTCGCGCTGAACGAACTCGCCACACAGGCCCAGCACAACATCAAGAGCATCTCGCTCGTCTTCAACGACGGGGCATATGGCAATGTCCGCCGCATCCAGCAGGAGGACTTCGACGGCCGGACCATCGCGTCCGACCTCCGCAACCCGGACTACCTCAAGCTCGCCGATGCCTTCGGCGTCGCGGGTCGCGAGGCGACCACACCGGAGGAGCTGGAGCTCCAGCTCGGCGAAGCCATCGCCGCCGACGAGCCGACGCTGATCCATATTCCGGTCCAGCCGATGCCGAACCCGTGGAAGGCCCTGAACCTCCGCTAGCCCACGAACGGGCACAACACCAAGGCCCCGGTGCGCAAGCGCACCGGGGGTGTTCCCGTCCTCGATGTGGCGAGTGCTATTCCTCGCCGGTCGGCAACACGCCATGATCGATCAGCTGGCGCGTAAGGTAGGCATTGTTCGCCATGATGAGCTTGATCGCGTACGTATTCGACGCCGCAA
>CAZVAA010000172.1:0-5953 GCA_964624125.1 uncultured Sphaerobacteraceae bacterium
AATCTCATCGACGACCTCGCCAACTGGCGTGAAGACCACGATCCGGGCGTTCCCGGAGTCAGCCACCCACAGATTGCCTTCCGGCCCGACGACGATCCCGGTCGGCTCCATCAATTCGCCGGTCTCCGAGCCGAAGCCGCCGAAGGCGCGCAGGAACGTGCCGTCCTTCCCGAAGACCTGCACACGCTCGTTGCCGGTATCCGTGACGTAGATCTCGTCGTTCAGGACAGCGACGCCGCGCGGCCCGAAGAACAGCCCGGGCTCGCTTGCCGGGTCGCCGCCATCCCCGATGTCGGTGAGCACGCCACGCTGGCCCAGCTGCCGCACGACATGCCCGTCGTCATCCAGCACCAGGACGATGTGGTTCCACGTATCCGCGATGTAGATGAGCCCGTCTGGACCAACGATCATTCCCGACGGTCCCTGGGCGCTCTCGAAAGCAAACGCAAGCCCAGGATCGGTCGCGACATCCCAAACGCCGATAAAGGAACCGTCCCGTGCAAACCGCTCGATACGCTGGTTCCCGGCGTTCATCACGTAGATGATCTCGCCATCAAGCGACACCGCGACATCGGTCGGCGTCGAGAGCTGGCCCAGGCCTGATCCGGGGCCGGGCGTATTCCGCGTGAAGAGATCGAACGGGCCAAGGCTGGGGTTGATCTGGTTGCTCACCCGGAAGGCATATCCAACCGAAATCGTAGATGCCGGTTGGCTCGATTCCATCTCCCGGAAGAGCAGGTAGCGGAGGCTCGGGTACCACTCCTCGGGCGAGAACACGTTCCCGAAGATCGTGCCGGCATCCAAGTCGACATGCGCATTCGCGGTGCGCGTCGTGAAGACCCGCTGGTCGACGACGAAACCGGCGCTGTCCATCGCGTCCGGCGTGGGCGCGATCACGATATCGTCGTCCTCCGTCCAGCCTGCCGGGCCGGCGATACGGACGTTCGGATAGTCCCGGAAGTACCAGGCAAACGGCCACTCCAGCTCGGGGCTGATGGAGATGTGGACGCCATGGCTGCCGGTGTTGTCGATATTGGAGAGGTTCTCGACGCTCAGGTCACGTGAGAGGCGGTCAATCTGGTCCACCAGTGCGCGAGTCCCCTGGGTCGGGACCGAGCGGGCAAGCAGCTCGTTCCCGTCATCGGCGCGCACGTATGCCAGCTGGGTGGTGGTACGGAAGCTCAACAGCGCGAGCAGGACCGCCACCACCAGCAGGGCCGACGTCCCGAGATCGGACGCGCCCCGCTCGTCACCGGTGCGCGACCAAATCAGGTACGCGAGCGGGATAACGACCACGAGGGCCACGAACAGCACCTGGAACAGCACGGACTCGCCGCTGCCGGCAGCTTGCGGATCATTCGCACGGGCGAAGGCGACGAAGATCGCGATCACGCCGATGAGTAGCCCCAGGATCGCCAGCGGAAGGAGGCCGGTCCGGGTGGTCCAGAATCCCTGCCAGTCGATCCGCTCCAGCAACCGGCCCAAACCGATCCCTCCGAGCAGCACCAGCGGCATGGCCACAAGGACCGTTTGCTCCGTCCCACGCCCGGATGCGAAGCTGTGGATCATCAGCGCGACGACAAACCAGGCCGAGAACAGCGACGGGCTCAACCGTCGCGCGTCATCTTCGCGCCCAGCCGGTTCGCGGCGCGAAAACACCGTGTATATCGCGAAGACGATGGCCAACGCCTCGTAGAGCAACAGGGCGTAGAAGTAGTACGACGGTGCGAGGGGCGTCGCGCGGGAGCCCATCTGCCGGCCCCATTCGGCAAACGTGTCGACGATGCCGATCAACGCCGTCAGGTCGGAGAAGACGCGGCTGAAAATGACGAGCAGTCCGGCCACGAATGCACCGATGAAGAACAACAGGCCGGAGATGCTGCCGCCAATCGCCCGGATGCCGACCCGAACCGCGCCCGGATTGCGCGATTCCGCCAGGGACGCGACGAGCAGCCCGATACCAACGGCGATCAGCGAGGTGACGCCCTCCGGCCCACCTCCGATCGTGGCCGCGACGGCGAACCCGGCGAGACCGATCCAGCCAGCCCGGTGACCCACCGAGTGTGCGATTCCCGCGCGCATGATGGAGACGACGACCAGGAGCGAGGCGAAGGCAATCGCGATCGCAGGATCGGTCGTGCGCGAGGCAAAGACCATCACCGGCGAGATCGCGGCGACAACCAGCATCCCGGCGATCGCGAAGCGCGACACAAACGGACGCATCGCGAGGATCAGCAGCATGATGCCGACACCGAGCACGGCAGCACCTGACCGTGCGACGGCATCGGTTGCGCCGAACAGGAAGAACATCACCGACTGCACCAGCAGGAATGCTGACGAGACAACCGGAATCTCCTCTCCCGCCGGAAGCGGGCGGCCATGGAAGAGCGACCAGGCATCATAGGCCCACTCGGCTTCCCGCTCGCCCAGGACATAGGCATCCAGCCGGAAGAGCCGGATGAGCACGCCAGCGAGCAAGGCGATCAGGATCACCACCGAGAGCCCGTCGGGCAGCGGGACGGTCAGGCGTCGCTGGAGCGCCGTGCCCAGAGGGCGGGACGCGGCAGGTTCGGTTCGGTCTTGCGGACCAGTCGCGCGCTGGACGCTCAAAGGGTGCCTCCTCGCAGGGATCGATGGGAAATGGTTCTAGTCACCATAGCGAATATCGTTGTAGTAGGGCAGCAGGTCGTTCCGCACGTATACCTGGAAGGTGTAGGCGTTCAGCCCCTGCGGTAGTTCGCGGAACATCACCAGGCGGACGAGACGCTGTTGTCCTTCGGGGTGCGTAAGGGATTCAAGGCTGCTGAAGATCGAGCGCACGATCGCCGGAATGTCATGGGGATTCGTTTCCACTCCCCATGCCGAGCGATATGCCGGAATCTCCGGCGCGATCGCGAACTCGCGATAGATCGACTGCTCCGGCTCATGCCACCGCAGGACGTACGTCTGCGAGGTGTAGCCGTCGATCTCTTCCGGCATCGAACATCGTCCATCGACTCGTGGCAATACCCCGATGATTACCCCTGGCCGCGTTTCCGGGCTGTCCGGCGGTGTCGTGATGATCTGCCGGTTCGGGAAGTCTCGCAGGTACCAGTTCAACGGCCACTGGGTACAGCCGTCGAACATGACCGGCATGCCCAGGTCGCCTTCGGACAGGTACGACAACTCCTCCAGGTCGGAGGTGAGCTGGGTCACATCCGGTGATGTCGTGTTGTAGATCAGGGTGTCCTGCGCGGTATCGCCCTCGAGAAACGAGAGGCGGAACCCCTGGTGAACCTGGAAGAGGCTGAAGATAAGGAAGGTCGCCACGATCGTGGCGTAGGCAGCGCGTCGTGGCCCGATCACCCAGATCGCGATGGTGATCAGCAGCAGGCCTGCGAGCGGCGGTAGGCTGAGCATCCACCAGTCATTGAGCGCCCATTGCGGGATGATGCGCTGCCAGTTCCCCGGCGTCGATTGTGTCCATTGCCCGTAAGTGAGATGCACGGCAATGAAGTACCAGCAAAACGCGAGCATGATCAGGGCGGATACCAGCGTCAGCATCCCGAGCCGGGGCACGCGCAACGCCGGAGCGGGGCCGCGACGTGTCCGGAAGAACGCCACGGCGCCTTCAACAATCTCGTTGACCAGCGCCGCGCCTACCAGGAATCCGGGTAGCGCGAAGTGCATGATCAGCCATGGCATCTTCTCACCCGCCCATGACAAGACGAGGAAGAGGAAGACGAACCACGCCGCGTTGAACACATTGAACAGCAGGTTTCGACCCGGATCCCCACCAACAACCGCGCGCAGAAACCGGAATAGGATCAGCACGAGTCCGGCGGTCGCGAAGAAGATCCCGAGCCACTCGTACTGGAACCCGAGTGTGATGAAGTAGAACCACGGCTGCTCACCGCGCTGCACATCCTGCTGCCCGAGCCAGTAGAGCAAGGTGCCATCCGGCGCATAGGTCGACGTGGCGATGCCGTGCAGGTTCGTGAACCACGTCGTGAACAGGCCGATGAACAGCGCAAGCCCCGCCATCGCGCCCATGACAAGGCCCGGCCAGTCTTTCAGGGCATGGTAGACGCCATACTCCACCGTGTTCGGGCGTGCGCCGCCAAACAACGCCTCGTTCATCGAAACGTCGGAGTCGATCCGCTGTGCCTGCCAGCGCAGGGCAATGACGCTTCCGATGATGAAGACGATGCCGACGCCGAGGATCCCGATAACGAACGGATGGCTGAGCAGCGAGGAGTAGTACTCCCGCGTGGCCTCGGGCGTCGCGTTCTGCCACGGGATCACCGGCCATTCGGCGCGGTCCCACAGCAGCAGGTAGGCCAGCGCGGCGAGGACGACCGCGCCGATGTGCACCGGGATCAGCGGCCTCAGGCGCGTCCAGAGCAGCGAGCACCAGAGCACGCCAACCATCACCAGCGCGATCGCGAAGAAGATCTCGTGATTGGTCAGGAGGAAGGCCACCGTCACGAAGGCAATGACGATCCATCGTCGCTGCGGGCGCTCAAGGTAGCGGAAGACCGCGATCGCCAGCAGCAGCGCGCCAGCGCAGGTGTACGGGTCATGCCGGATATACCGCGTGTAGTAGAGGAACGACGGCGAAAGCAGCAGGAAATACCCTGCAGCAAGCGCGCCCCACGGCCCCAGGAAGTTCCGGCCGCGAAGCAGCCATGGCAACCACACAAGCGCAACCCCGAAGAGGGCGGGCAGGATACGCGAGGTGGCGTCGGAGACCCCGAAGAGCTGGTAGATCAGCGCGTTGGCGTGAAACAGGAAGGGGCCGTGCATCAACGGATTGTGCACGTAGGGGATATCGCCGGTCGCAAAGCCCCATGAGTAGTAGGCGTGCAACGACTCGTCGTGATGCAGCGCGCGGTAACCAAGGTCCCAGAACCGGGTGATGATTGCCGCCAGGATCAGGACGCCCCACAAGGCCTGCTCCAGCGAGAAGGCGAGCAACCGCGGTCGCGAATCGGCGTGCGCGGTCGCACCGGTGGTGAGACCAGCTCCGGGCGGCGGTGCGATGGTGCGCTCCGCGTCGTCACGAATGCGTTGGGAATGCGTCACAGAGGGTCTCCACGTACCACAGTGAGTGCGCAAGGCCATCCTTGGGCCATGCGTATCGCTCTTGAGAGAGGATATACCGGCGATTGGATCAGCGGCGACCCCGGAACGTCCCGAATCCGGCCAATCCCCTGCCCTTGTCAACGACGTAGAACGTGAATGGTTTCGGTACCGGCGTTCCTACACCATCGGAATAATGGCGACCGCCGCAGTAGAATAGGGCAGTGCGGCAGGATTGCCCGCACATCCAACTTCAGGAACACCCACGGAGTCATAGCGACATGACCGACCAGAACGGATCGACCGACGGGCTCGTCGACGAACAGATGCAGATTGCCCGCGAGATCGGTGAGGAACTGACCGACGCGTTTGTCGCCTACGTGCGTGGCGACGTCGATTTCGATGACCTTGTCTTCGGCGTTTTCGATGCGTTGAGCGACCTGAATGTCGTCGCAAGCGGCGAATATGAACTTGAGGAAGACGGTCACGACCACGATCATGACCACGACGACCATGATCACGATCACGGTGACGAACACGCCTGATCCAGTTCCCCCACCACCACGAAGACCTGACAGGACACCTCGATGAGCAGCGACGCCCATCACACACGCTGGATCCAGCGCCGGATCGTCATCATCCTTTTCCTCATCGCCGGGCTTATCCTGCTTGCGGCCGTGCCGCTGGTCATCAACGATGACCTCCGGCTCGATCTGGCCCACCGCACCGGAATCGCGCCCGGAGGCAACGCCGAGCAGATCGCCGATGGCGACGACAACGCGACCCTGATCGTGCTCCCGCTCGATATGGGCGATGGTGGCGCCCGCGAACGCTATCGCTACCAGGCCGCCTTCATCGGGCGCCCGGTCGAGGGCGGGATCGAACTCACCCA
>CAZVAA010000173.1:0-1649 GCA_964624125.1 uncultured Sphaerobacteraceae bacterium
CCCGGCATATCATCCGTGCGGACAAATCCGTGCTGCTCGCTTACCCCGTCGACGGCGCCGATACACCACGCCGCATGAGCAGCGTCCCCCTCCGCGACAGCAATATCCACGACGACCTCCAGGCATCCGACTGCACGGAGATCATCGCCCATGTCCCGGTAGGTCCGGATGGCCTCGCGGATCAGGCTCATCGCCGCCATTGGTTCGCCGCGGAGGTGCGCGAGTTTCGCGAGGCCGGTCACACATTGCCCGATCGTCATACTGTCGCCCATGTCGCGCGCGACACGGTACGCCTGCCCCAGAAGCGACGTCGCCTTCTCCAGATCACCCCGCTGGCGGGCAATATCCGCAAGAGTCCGGTAGGCCAGTGGGAGGTCCCGCCGGTCCTTCAGCGCGACCATCAGCTGCGTCGCCTCTTCGACCTGCTCCTGGGCGCGATCGAGATCACCATCCTGCATCGAGTAGATGCCAAGGTACCGAAGTCCCAGCGAAAGGCCCCACGTATCGTTGATCGACCGGGCGACGTCGACTTGCTGCGCCAGGAGCTCCCGCGCCTCGCTTGCCTGCCCCTTGCTCGAGGCAAGCACGCTGAAGATTCCCAACGCGGACTCTTCCAGCGCCTTCGCCCCAATCGGGGTCGCGAGCGAGTAGCACATACGATTTTCCTTTTCAGCCTGATCCAGTTGGCCGGTACTCAGGTAGGTGTTTGCCAGGCACAGATGTGCCATCGAGAGAAGCCGCTGGTCCCCGCGAGTCCTCAGGATCCCGATCGCTTCGTGGAGCGCCTCCCGTGACCGCTCGCTATCCCCCTGATGCAGGGAGATCACGCCGAGCCCGATCAGTGCCCGGGCGCGGGCGACCGTCGGGGCTGACCCAAGCGGATGCCGCAGGAGTTCCTCATACTGGTCTCGCGCCTCGGCATAGTGGCCGCGAAGCCACCGGAAGAACCACAGCGCACCCGCAAGGTCGAGCGCCTCCTGGATGCGCTTGTGCTCGACCAGCCACGATAAGGCGCTGCGGAAGTTGTCGTGCTCGTTTTCCAGCAACTCCAGCCAATCGACCATGCCGTCCGGAGCCGTCGACGGCTCCGCCTTGCTCGCCAATTCCGTATACCAGGTCCGGTAGGCCGCCTCACGGGTCGCGTCTTCTTCCCCCTGCGCGGCAAGTTGCTCGACCCCGAACTCGCGAACCGTGGCAAGCATCACGAACCGGAGCGCGTTCTCCTCCTGCCCCCGTCGCTGGAGCAGGCTGCTGTCGACCAGCGCAGTCAACCCGTCCAGGATCTCCGTCTGGTCCAGGCTGCTGGCCGCACCGAGCACCTTCTCCGCCGCCTCGAGCGTGCATCCCGCCCGGAAGATGGACAGGCGCCGGAATATCTCCTGCTCCTGTTCGGTGAGCAGGTCATAACTCCAGGCAATCGCATTGCGCATCGTCTGCTGACGCTCCGGGACATCCCGCCCGCCACCGGTCAGCAACGGTAGTTGCTGGTCCATGCGAGCCAGCAGGGCGTCCGGAGGGAGGAGCCGGATTCGTGCGGCAGCCAGCTCGATCGCCAATGGAAGCCCGTCAAGTCGCGTCACCAGCGCGCCAACCGCATCGCCGTTCTCCGAGGTGAGCGAGAAATCCGGAGCCACGGCCCGGGCGCGGTC
>CAZVAA010000173.1:1749-5941 GCA_964624125.1 uncultured Sphaerobacteraceae bacterium
GCTCGTTCGGCGAGTAGCTCCTGCGATAACCCCGCCGCTTCGCGGAATTGCCTGAGCAAGGTGCCGAACGTTGACACCCTGGCGTTCATGGCTGCCTCGCATGCCTGATTCATAAAAACACCGGTTCTGTAGCCCCACCATATCATCAAACGCCGTCAAAACTCCTTGACCGCGCGTATTTCCGATTGCGTGGTTTATGCGTGGTTCCCGCGCGTATCACGTTCCTCGCGCCCCTAGCAGGATGGAGTTGGGTCACAACAAACACCGGTCACGAGAGCAGGAGAGGCACATCATGGAGCCGTTCGCACCTTATCTGAATTTACTGGCTGAACTGCATCGGCAAGCTGAAGACAATCGATCGCCGCATCCCGATTGCGAGCGTGAGATGGTCGCCTGGTCCCCGGAGAAACATCGATCCTCCATCGCCCGTTCGACAGCGCACGCCCTCGGCACGCTCCTCGTCCGTGTCGGGTCACGTCTCCAGCGCCCGGCACCCGTCCCTGAGACCGACGCCGGCGTCATCTGATCGATACGTCATGAACGCCATTGACCTGAAAGGAAATTCCAGATGAGACGCACAACGTCAAGCATCCCAACTCCCCAGGCTTCACGCCGATCCATCGTGAAAGGCGTCGCCGGAGCCGCGGCAGCCGCCTTCCTCACCGCCGGCTGGACCGTCGAGGCCGCACCCCGTCCCGCGCTGGAGACGGGTAGCGCTCCGGCAATCCCCGACCCGGTCAAGATCGTGATCGTGTATGGGCATCCTGAAGACGCCGATGCATTCGAGAGCTACTTCCTCGAACACCATGTCCCGTTGGCGCGTGGCCTGCCGCTCTACACATCCATCGAAAGCGCGCTCGCGGTGAGCGGGGCTGAAGGCGAGGAAGCGTCGTTCCATCGCGTCTCGACCGTCACCTTCAACAGCGAGGCCGATCTGGTCGCGTCCCTGGCGTCGGAGGCGGGGCAAGCGATCTACGCCGATATCGCCAATTTCGCCACCGGCGGCGCGACCGCCACGATCGTCACCGGAATCCAGGTGGTGACCCCCGATGACGATGTCGCTGGCGGGAATACGTCACTCTCCGCCGGCCGCTATGAACAGCGCTCTCCAGAATAACGACAACCGGTGGGCCGGGATGCTGGGGTCCCGACCTACCGGTTGTCGGTCGTGTTTGGTGCGAGGTCACCATATCGATTTGACCCGGTTTGCGGTGCCCGGGTTTCTCACTCCAGGGCTTACTCCGGCTGGATCCGCTCGATACCAAGCACCCGCGCATGCTGGTCCAGCGCCTCCCGCACATGATCATCCCAGTAATCCCAGGTGTGGGCACCCGGATGCTCGCGGTACGTATGATCGAACCCGATCTGGTCCAGGTGTGCATGGAACGCCCGGTTTTCATCGATAAGGTAATCGTCCACACCGCAATCGAACGTCACGACAGGCGACGTTCCCGCTGCCTGCAACCGCTCGACACGGCTCATCAGGTCGAGATCACCCGGCTCCGCCAGCATCGCCGGATCGGCCTCGTTCTCCTTCCAGAAAATCTTCGAGGAGTGCGCCCAGATCGACGAAAACCGCTCGTGATGCTTCAGGCCGAGATGCAACGCGCCCCAGCCACCCATCGACAGGCCACCGATCGCCCACGGCTCATCCCGTACATGGAAATGGCGCTTCACATGCGCCGCGATGTCGTTGACGACGAGATCCTCATACGCGCCACGCGCGAGCCGTCCCCCGGCTTTCCAGTTCAGGTACCCGTGCGTCCCGCCATCCGGGAAGACAATCACGAGCGGCAGGTCGGCCGCATGCCGCACGATGTTCGACCGCTCGATCCACGCGTTGCAATCATCCGACAGCCCGTGTAGCTGGATCAGGACCGGGAATGGCCCCTCCCCGACATCGGGCAGCAGGACGTTGTAGCTCGCCTGCTTGCCGATCGCCGGGCTAAAAAACTCCATGCGCGCGATGCTCATGCTGTCCCCTCCATTCGTCTCCAGTGATATCCGGTTCGGTTCACCATACCGCGTCGCGGCATCCATTGACCTCACCCGATCCCGCTGCTACGGTGCCCCAAACCACGACATGCGACGACAACACCAGACCCCCGGAGGAGGACCATGCTCGATCAGGATCCCGGAGCCACCCGGCAAACGATCTCCTATGCCGCAACTGTCCCGGTCGTTGACGAATCCGACGTCCTCGTTGTGGGCGCGGGACCAGCCGGCATCGCGGCAGCGATCTCCGCCGCCCGCAACGGCGCGAAAACCACGCTCATCGAGAAGAACGGCTACGTCGGCGGGAACCTGACCGCCGGCCTCGTCGGTCCCTGCATGACGTCCTACAGCCTCGACGGCTCGCAGCAACTGATCAAGGGCATCTACGAAGAGCTGATCCTGCGCATGGAGGCCGACGGCGGCGCGATGCACCCGTCAAAGATTCCCGCCGGATCCGAGTACTGCGGCTTCATCGTCTTCGGCCACGACAAGGTCACGCCCTTCGATCCCGAGTCGATCAAGCTCCATGCAACGGAGATGCTGCTCGAGGCCGGCGTCCGCCTCCAGCTGCACACCTTCGTCGCCGACACCATCGTCGAGGACAACGCCGTCCGCGGGGTGATCACCGCGAGCAAATCCGGACTCGAGGCCTTCCGCGCCGGGGTCGTGATCGACTGCTCGGCCGATGCGGATGTCGCCACCCGCGGCGGCGTCCAGTTCGAGCAGGGCCGCAGCGAAGACGGCCTCATGCAACCCATGACGATGTTCTTCCGGGTCGCCAATGTCAATGACGATGTTGTCCGGGACTACGTCGCCTCCCACCCCGACGATTACCGCCCCTTCGCCTCGATCGTCGCCGAAGCGAAGGCCGCGGGCGAGTTCCCGATCCCGCGCAAGGGCATCGGGCTGTACAAGACGCTCGACCCGGGCGTCTGGCGGATCAACACCACCCGCCTGCACAGGCTGGACGGCACCGACGTACGCGATCTCACCACCGGGGAGATCGAGGGCCGTCGCCAGGTCGCCCAGCTCATGACCTTCTTCCGCAAGTGGCTCCCCGGCTTCGGAAACGCCATCCTCCTCGACACCGCCGCCATGATCGGCGTCCGCGAGACCCGCCGCATCGTCGGCGAATACCAGCTCACCCTCGAGGACCTTGCCTCCGGTCGCGATTTCGATGATGTGATCGCCCTGTGCGGATACCCCGTCGACATCCACTCCCCGACCGATGACGGCGGTGGCACCGATGGCAAGCTCCAGACGGCCAACGTCTACCAGATCCCGTATCGCACGATGGTCCCGGCCACCCTCGATGGCCTGCTCGTCGCGGGCCGCTCCCTGTCGTCGACCCACGAGGCACAGGCAGCCGTTCGTGTCATGCCACCGGCCTTCGCGATGGGCGAAGCGGCTGGCGCGGCGGCAGCGCTGGCGGTGCAGAACGCGGTCCAGCCGCGCGATGTGGCGATTCCGGCGCTCCACGAGGTCCTGCTGGGTCAGGGTGTTTACCTCGGCGAACCAAATGAGAAAACGATCGTCGCCGGAAACCGTAAATAGGTAACGCCCCGGAAGGTTCTGGCACAAGTCCTGCAAAGAATGACCCGAAGGTTAATTCCGGATTCCTGGCAATCGGGTCAGGACCGTATCACGATCAGGACGCATCCTGGGCCGGCAGTAGACGGGCCAGGGGAGGAGACCCGCCAATGTTCGCTTTCCGCTCTCTCAAGTCGCTTGCCGCAACGACCGTGCTCGCCGGAACTCTCGCGCTCGGCGGCGCGGCCGGTGTACTCGCCCAGGACGATACTGAGGCCTCGGGCCACGTCCACCCGGCCCATATCCATGAGGGCACGTGTGACGACCTGAATCCGAGTCCTGCGGCGCCACTGACCGACATCACCGCGTGGATGAACGAAGAGGACGATGAGGACAACGACAACAACCCGCAGGGCGTGCTTACGGCACCCCTGATGCTCCGGTCCGAGACGGACGTCGACATGTCGCTCGAAGACATCCTCGCCAACCCGCACTCGATCAACGTGCACGAGAGCGCGGAGAACATCGAGAACTACATCGCCTGCGGCGAGATCGGCGGCATCGTGGTGGATGATGACGGCGATACGCTCGCAATCGGCCTCTCCTCGATGAACGACTCCGGCTACTACGGCGTGGCGTTCCTTGAGGCGGATGACGACCAGACGAA
>CAZVAA010000174.1:0-5820 GCA_964624125.1 uncultured Sphaerobacteraceae bacterium
CCGCCGGGCAGCGGCTCGCCATTCGAGATCGAGCGGTTCGAGGGCCGGGAGTCGGCACGGTCGTGACCGGGCGAGATCACGCGAGCGTCTCGTTCGTCGCGATCCGGCTCCTGCCTGATAGGGCAATCTCCAGGGAGGTTGCCTCACTCGTTGCTGGAAATCATCGCCACCGGGTGCCGATTCGGCGCTAATATAGAGCGTATACGGGGCCAAACCGATCGTCGGGTCGCACCACCCCTGCTGCGTTCCCGGCCACGCCTTGCGACACGTCGGGCTGGTCATGATCGATGCCCGGCAGATGGGTGTTTGCCATGGCAACAGGGGCCCCATCCTCACCTGCCTCCGATGACGGTGCATCGCCGATCGTGGGCCGGGCGGCTGAACAGGTCCTGCTGAAGGAGCAACTCGTCTCCGTCCGCAATGGACACGGGCGGTTCTGCATCCTCAGCGGCGAGGCCGGGATCGGCAAGACCACGCTTGTCCGGGAGATGATCGCCGTCGCGCGCGATCTCGACATG
The DNA here is from genome assembly GCA_964624125.1 of uncultured Sphaerobacteraceae bacterium. GTDB lineage: Bacteria > Chloroflexota > Chloroflexia > Thermomicrobiales > UBA6265 > UBA6265. Next base: position 519 of record CAZVAA010000174.1, read on the forward strand.
CTTGTGCTCGTCGGGCAGTGCTATGACCTGATGGCCGCGCCACCGTACGGGCTCTGGCTGGACCTTGCCGGCACCTACCGGGCGACGGGAATGAGCCTGGTCGATGCTGCCCTGCCGCCCGTGCTGGCCAGCGGCGAGTTGCGCCTGATAAGTAGCCAGTCCGAGGTGTTCGAGCAGGTACGGTCGTTCCTGGCAGAAGTTTCCTCCGCCCGCCCGACCCTGGTCGTGCTGGAGGATGTGCATTGGGCGGATCCGGTGAGCCTGGAGCTGGTCCGGCATGTGGCCACCCAGATCGCTCACTTGCGGGTCTGTTTGGTCATGACATACCGGCTGGACGAGCTGAATCGGCAGAACCCGCTCTACAGGCAGCTTCCCGCCCTGATCAGGGAGTCGGGTGGCTTGCGGATTGACCTGGACCGGTTGTCGCGAGATGCCCTCAACGCGCTGGTGGTGGAGCAATATCCGATGCCCGCGCCTGACGTCGCGCGGCTCGTCGAGTTCGTCGCCGAGCACTCCGACGGGAACCCGTTTTTCGCGGTCGAATTGCTGCGCGCCCTGGAGCACCGTGGAAGCCATGGAGGGCTCAGCCGAGGGCCGGATGGTTGGCGCCTGGGAGAACTGGCTCCCCTGGTGGTGCCGACGCTGGTCCGGCAGGTGATCGATCTCCGCATCGAGCGCCTGGGGCCAGACCTTCGCGAGCCCCTCGCCGTGGCGGCGGTGATCGGCCAGGATGTCCAGATCGCGCTTTGGCAGAACGTGAGCGGGCTCCCGCTGGAAGACCTGATCTCGATCGTCGACCTGGCCGTGGACTGGCATCTCGTCGTGGCCGATGCGGATGGCACCCGCATCCGTTTTGTCCATGCGCTGACGCGGGAAGCGCTGTACGAAGGAATCCTGCCACCGCGTCGTCGCGTTTTGCATCGGGAGGTGGCCGAGGCGCTTATCTCCTTGTCGAATCCGGATCCTGATCCGGTTGCCTTCCACCTCCATCGCGCGGGCGACCCACGCGCGGTGGAATGGTTGAATCGGGCCGGGGAGCGGGCGCAACGTGCGTATGCATGGTTGACCGCCTGGGACCGGTTCTCGACCGCCGCGACGCTCCTTGCCGACGTTCCGGGCGAAGCATATGCCCGGGCCAGCCTGTTGTACCGATGCGGGCGGCTGCTGAGGTACGCCGACGCCGACCGGGGCATCAGGGATATTCGCTTGGCGCGCAAGCTGGCCGAGGCCGCTGGTGCCCCGTTGCTCGCGGCGGAAGCGATGTATTCGCAGGGACTCCTGCATTGCTTCGCCGACGAATGGACCGAGGGCGTCATCGAGATTACCGCCGGGATCGAGCGGTTGGAGGCGTTACCGGCCGATGAGGCCCGCGGGAGTTGGTCTACGGTCAATTGGCTTGCTGATGCGTTGCCGGCGATTGAGATGGCGATGTCGTCAGATACGGACCTGGCGGCGGCAAGCCTGGCGGAGGTGGGGATCAATCACCGGCGCGGCGGTTTGCCGTGGTTCCTCGCGGCAAGTGGAAACCTGCGCCTGGCCCGCCGCGAGGCCGACGATTTCCTTGGTCATGTGGAAGGTACGGATCCGGGTCCGCTCGTGCTTTCCGCCAGCGGGCATGCCAGGTTTGGGCAAGCGATCGCGCTGGCTGCGTCGGGCGACCCGACCGGGGCGAAGGCAGCGTTCCGCGCGGCGCGTGATATCTACGACCGGCTGGATCACCATGCCGTGATCGGCTTCGCGCTCCTCACCGAATTACAAGACGTGGTCATGCGGTATGAGACGACCGACCTGGAGCGACGCCGGTCGTTGGCGGACGAGGCTCGTGCCGCGCTCGAACGGGCTGGCGGGGCCTTGCCGTCGGATATCTCCATGCGCCGCGCTCACTTGCCGCTGATGTGGATTGAGGGCCGGTGGGATGAAGCGCTCGAGCTGGCGTCCGAGAGTGATTCCCATGGTAACTACGTGCTGCGTCGGCCCGTCACCCTGGCGGCCGCCCAGGTTCATTACGCGCAGGGCCATGCTGATATGACGATGGACGTGATCCGGAAGATCCTGCCGGACGGTCCTGATGCCGTGCCTGGATCGGCGGTGCTGGCCGACGGGCTCATGCTTCAGTTGCTCGCGATGGAGATCGCTCTTGACGAAGGGGAGCTTGAAACCGCCCGACGTTGGCTGGCGGCGAATCGGCGCTGGCTTGAGTGGAGCGGGGCTGTCGCGGGCCGAACGGAGCAGGCGGTGGCACAGGCTCGCCTGGATATGGCAGTGGGGGATCTGGGCGAGGCGATGAGCCACGCCGAATTGGCGGTGATGCTCTCCTCCAATCCGCTGCAACCCTTGGCGCGGCTCCATGCCCTGAGGCTGCGAGGCGTAGCCGGGGCGGCGCTCGGGGATACAGGTAGGGTGGCGGATGACTTCCGTGAGGCCCTTTCACTTGCGGATGCATGCGCCGCGCCATTTGAGCGGGCCCGCACACTGGTGGAGATCGCGAATGCCGGGATCGATACGAGGAAGGCTCCTGACAGAGACGTGATGCCCGATCTGACGGAGGCGAGGGAGATCGCGGTCCGGCTAAACGCTGCGCCGCTCCTGTCCCGGATCGATGCCTTAATGGCCAGGAAGGGCGACCAGAACGGGCCTGGAATAGCACTCACGGCCCGGGAGCGCGATGTCCTGGCACTCGCCGCCCGGGGCCTGACCGATGCCGAGATCGGCGAGCGACTCTTCATCAGCCACCGCACCGTCAGTCAGCACCTTCGCTCCGTCTACGGCAAGCTTGGCGTGCATTCCCGTACGGCCGCGGCCCGGTTCGCGGTCGAGCACGACATTGTGTAACTCCGCCCCCCCTTGCCTGTGGCCCGGATCGAGCCGGGTGAGGCAATCGGCCTGTTCCCCACGTGCATGGTCAACGTCGCACCTGCGTAGATCTACGCAGCGCTGATTGCGTCTCGCAATTGCGCAATCCTGTGGATTTGGAATCTCCCGGATGTCCCTATTGTTGGATTTGCCGGCACCAATGTCCCCTTCGTCCTTCTTCACAGGAGAAATTGTGATGACTTCTCATATCAGGCGCGCTTTCCAGTTTGTTGCGCTGCTCGGCATGCTCGTGATGGTCACGGCGTTCCCGGCGGCCGCACATGATTCCCCGGCTTCCGTCCGGCATTCGTCCCAGGAGGTCACCGTCCTCGATGACCCCGCCTCCTGCATCGTTGGTGTCACGCCGGAGATGTTCGGCTCGGCGCCATCCTCGCAAGCCGACGGGTACTCGCTCGTCAGCGTGCGTCTCACGTTCGCTCCCGGCGCATCCATCGGCGCCCACATCCATCCCGGCACCCTCATTGCCACCGTCGATTCCGGCTCGCTGGCGTTCACCCTGATCTCTGACGGCGAGATGGACATCAATCGCGCTCCGGCCGCCGATGGCAGCCGCGCAACCGACGTCGCACGTCCCGGCGAGGAAGTCGTCCTGACCCCGGGCGACGGGTTCGTGGAGACGGGCATGGTCCACAGCGCGCGGAATGCCGCAGATGGTGAGACCGTCGTGATCATCTCCGGACTGGTTGAGGACGGCCAGGCGCTGACGCAGTGCGTGGAGGCGTAGGCCGCTCCCAACCATTTGCACCCGAAAGGAAGAACACCATGGCGACACAGACAATCGGGGCCCGGTACGAGGAGCTTGCGGCACAGGTTCGCGGAGAGATCATCGGTCCCGATGACGGGGCGTATGACGAGGCAAGGAGCCTGTACAACGCGATGATCGACCATCGTCCGGCGCTCATCGTACGGTGTACCGATGCTGCCGACGTGCGAGCGGGGCTACGGTTCGCACGCGAACATGATCTCCCGCTTTCCATCCGATCGGGTGGTCACAGTGTCCCGGGATTTAGCGTGAACGATGGCGGCATGGTGCTCGACCTTTCACCCATGCATGGGGTGCGCATCGACCCCGCCCGTCGCGTCGCCTCCGTTGGCGGCGGCGCGACCTGGGCGGATGTCGATCACGCAGCCTGGCCGTTTGGCCTGGTGACGCCCGGTGGGGTGATCTCCACCACCGGCGTCGCCGGCCTGGGGCTGGGCGGTGGGTTCGGTCACCTCTCGCGCCGCTTTGGTCTCGTCGTCGACAACATCCGATCGGCGGATGTTGTCACGGCGGACGGTGACTTCGTCCATGCGAGCGCCGAGGAGAACGCGGATCTCTTCTGGGCGCTCCGCGGCGGTGGCGGGAACTTCGGCATCGTTACGCACCTAGAGCTGGCGATGCATTCCATCCCGGGGATCTATGGCGGCCCGATCTTCTTCCCCGTCGGCGAGGCCGGCCAGGTGATGCGGTTCTACCGGGATTTCGTGGTGGAGGCACCGCGAGAGTTGGGTATCTTCTTCGCCTTCGCGACCATCCCTGGCGCGTCATTCGTGCCGGAGCACCTCCGCGGACAAACGGCCTGCGCGCTCGTCGTTGCCTGGACCGGCGATCCGGCCCGTGCCGACGAGGTGATGCGGCCGGTCCGGGAGGCGGGAACCGTCCTCGTCGACGTCGCTCGCGCTACGACCTATCCGGCCCTGAACGGGATGTTCGATGCCGCGCATCCGCCTGGGCATCATCATTACTGGAAGGCCGATTTCATGCCCGGGCTGAACGACGATGTGGTCGCCGTGCATGAGCGGTACGGGCAGGATTTTCCGAACCCGATGTCGATCGCGCATATCTACCCGATGAACGGTGCGATCCATGATGTTCCGTCCGACGCGACGGCATTCAGTTATCGCGATGTGACCTTCGTCCACGTCATCGGTGGTGTGGACCCGGATCCAGCGAAGATGCCGGAGAGAATCGAATGGGCGCAGGCCTACTGGTCGGCGCTGCATCCGTACTCCGCGAAAGGCGCGTACGTGAACTTCCTGATGGAAGAAGGGGAGGATCGTATCCGTGCGACATACCGGGACAATTATCCGCGGCTGGTCCGCGTGAAGCGGGACTGGGATCCGGCAAACATCTTCCGGCAAAACCAGAACATTCCGCCGGCGGGATCGTAGGGATCCGGGCGCTACCCGTTCACCACGCCTCCCCCGAGTGCGAGGTCCCGGACAGGGACTTCCGCGGGGGAGGCGTGTGTATTAGCCGTGAGGACATGTCTCCAGCAGTCTTGTTTCCGTCAGTTCCGCGCAGCGGATCCAGCACGAACAGGAGGCCAAGTGAACACTCGGGGGTTGACAGGACACCAAATGGTGTCCTATTCTGTATATGACACCATTTGGTGTCATATCGAGGCGCGTTGAAGGTGGAAGGGAGGGTGCCGTGCGAGACGTC
>CAZVAA010000175.1:0-5818 GCA_964624125.1 uncultured Sphaerobacteraceae bacterium
CTGGAAGGCGGCACCCGCGGCGTCGGCTATCTCCTCAAGGATCGCGTGGCCGATGTCCGAGAGTTCGTCACCGGGGTGAAGACCGTCGCCAGCGGCGGTACCGTGCTCGACCCCGAGGTCGTCGCCCAGCTCGTCACGCGTCGGCGCCAGGACGATCGCCTCTCCGCATTGACCCCCCGCGAGCAGGAAGTGCTCGCGCTGATGGCCGAAGGCCGCACCAACCACGCCATCGCCGAACAGCTCTTCGTCAGCGAAGGCACCGTCGAGAAGCACATCCGCGGCATCTTCACCAAGCTCCAGCTTGAGGATGCCGAAACCATGCACCGGCGCGTCCTTGCCGTCCTCACCTTCCTTCGTCTCGGCGAAAACGAGCGCTAGGCCGCAGCGAGGCCGGTGATCGAAGACCATTCCCGCCGTAGGGGCCGCACGTGCGCAGCAATGTCGGCGCCCTGAGCGGAGTCGAATGGGTCGCCCCCAGGGCGATAAATCGACGGCTACCTTGGTCGACCACTACTTGAGCAGGCTGACCGGCCCTACCCAAGGTCGTCCGTCGTACTCGTGCCCGGTACCCCGGCGCCGGGCGCGCGATCTCCTGTTTCTCCCCGAAACGCCCTCATCAGGAACAGGCGGGTTGCCCCTGAATCCTCAGGTTCGTTGGTGCCGGATGCGATTTGGCGCGCCATCATTCAAGGTCATGGTCATCAGCTTCGTACCGGCGTGTTCGGCCGAAATACTCCGAATTCATCCCCATCCGAGATATTTTTATGTATATAGTGAGTTGAGAGTCTAACAAAATTGAACTTAGTTCATTAAAAGACTGGACAGATGAGAAAGGGTATGTCATGATCATTTCTATCGGGGGACCACTCGCAAGAGAAAACCGGTAGACCAGGGCGATAGGCACTGGTAAGGGATTTCGCACCTGTTCCTTGATATAGTGGGCGATTCCAGTGGTTTATGAGGACCGTCAGGGGCGTTTGTCCCTTCATGGTGGTGGATGAGATGCGTCATAATCGGGTTCAGGTCAATAAAAATAACGATAAATACCACCAGTCGCCACATGTGGGCGGGATATTTGTTGTTGTTGCCATAATCGCGTCGCTTCTCATCCCGGTCCTGGCGGTTGCGGAGGACGAGGGCACGCCGGAGGCGCCGGCGACCTCGATCGAGGTCCAGCCGACCGCCGTGCCGACGCTCCCGCCACCGCCGCCAACGGCGATCCCGACGCAGCCGCCACCACCGCCACCGCCGACGGCCGTGCCAACCCTGCCTCCACCGCCGCCAACGGCCGTCCCAACCGTTCCGCCCGCGCCGACCGCTATCCCGCCGACACAGGCTCCTGCGCCCGCGCAAGTCGCGCCGCAACCCGTTGTCTCGGAGCCCGAGCCAACGGCGACGGTCGCGCCGACGGCCACCCTGGCGCCCAGTCCAACCCCGTCGCCGACCGCCGTGCCGAGCCCGACGCCGTCACCGACGGCGATCGTCTGGACCAACACGGATTCCCTGGTGATGGTCGATGGCGCGACCTCCAACACACTGCAGCCGGCAGCATATGCGACCGTCACGGTTCGCTATGGCGTAACCACCCCGCGTGTATCGACCGTGATCCACGCAGAACTGACCGGTGATACCCGGGGCTGGAGCCTGTCATCGCCAGCCCTGGGGGATGCCGATGCCGTGGCGACCACGGCGGTCTGGACGCAGGGGCTCGTGGTGCAGCCCGGAACGTCCTTCGACCTGCCGATCGTCGTCACGGCCCCGGCCAACGTCACCGCCGACCAGACCGTGTCCCTCCATCTCTGGAGCGTCACTAACACTGATCACGGCCAGGAGACCGGTGTCGCGAAGATCGCGCAGCCGTACGCGCAGTTCACCGTGATCGCCCCGCCACCGCCGACCGCCGTCCCTTCGCCGACTGATGTGCCGGTGATCGGGGACGAGGCGATGGACAAGTCCGTCGATGAGCCGGATGCGGGTGTCACCGACGCCACCCCGGACGTGTCGCCCTCCGCGAAGCCGGAGGAGGGCGCGGATCAGGACCACGGGAACAACGAGCCAAAGCGTGAAGAAGAGCCTGTGGCATCCCCGGTCGCTGATCCCGCGAAGAATGCCGAGAGATCCGGGACGGCTAATGTGGTCGTCGCAGCGAGCCCGATGGCGTCACCGGTGGCACAACCTGTAGGCTCGAAGATGATCTCAATGGCGTCGACCTCTGGCGAACCCAATATTGGCACATGTGGGGAGCTGGTCGGCCCGAATGCTGATGGAGTCTATACCGCCGAATGTCCTTATCCAAATGGTGTGTCGGGCGTGACGACTATGTGGGTGCTGGCTGTCCAGGGCATTGATTCGTGCTCGGTAGGCGAGAAGAGTTCAAGCAATTGTGCGCAAACTGCCGAGGATATCACCGGGGTCGGCACAGGAAATAACAAGAAAGTCACAATTAAGATTAGAACTCAATCCAGGGATGATGTCTACCTGAAGTTCTCCATCTCGCCGAACAACTCCGAGACCACATGGCAATACGAAATCGGTACGCCTACGATGGATTCCCCAGACTCAGATGATCTGACTCTGACATGTGCTCCGGACAGCGTGTCGTTTGGCATGGATGACCCGGATCCCGAGGTGACCTGCACGTTGTCAGGTGAGGAAGATCTCTCGCAAGCGGTCACGATCCCGAAACTCCGCTTCAACGTCCCGGAAGGGATGACTCTGACCTTCAACGACACCAGCGTGACTGGTCCGGGCCAGGTGATCGAATTGGACGACGTGAGCGTTGCAGCAAATGAGTCCTACGCCATCGAGTTCACGCTCGAGCGCACCGCCTGTGTCACCGACGATGCGATTGTCGACATCGCAACCTGGTTCACGTGGGATGACAACCCGAACGATCCATTGGCAGGTCCAGGCCGCAGCGTCACTACGACATTCAAACATGCCGCAGTACCGATCAGCATTGGTCTTGAGCCGTTCGCCTTCGACCCCATGACCTGGGACGGCGACAAATGGGCTACCGCGAACGGGACCGATACGACAACCGGGACCGGCGCTATCACCGTGAGCCGAGAAGGCTGCGGCAATATGGGCAGTTCCCAGGTTCAGGTCCGGGTGATTGACAGAACCCATGTTGGATTGAACCCGATGGTGAAGACAGCCTCTGTCTCGCCCAATGCCGTCGGACTCATGGCCGTCGGAGGCGGCGGTAACCCGAACGGTGAGAACACGGTTGGTGTCGCGAATGTCGCGACGGATTTCAACGGAACTGAAGTGATCAACGTCGATTACACGTTGACGCCGGAGAACGATGTACCGGCGGATGAACACACGATGACGATCAGGGTGACGCTATCCACCGGTGATTGATGGCGAACGCGGAGAGAGGAGAGAGACATGAGTATTCGCGGTCGTGACCCGCCTTAAGCCGGGGATGAACAGGGGCATTGGTGGCACGCTCTTTCGTGCAGAACGGACCATCAATTGTTCCGCTGGCAACCGCGTACGTATTGACGGGCCACTCGTAGAGGTGGCCAGGCGACTCTGAACTGGAGTCGCCCGACCTGAAGAATGTGATGCCAGAAACCTGGAACGTTGTATGGCATCACGTACTCATTGAACCACATGCGTGGTTCGGGAGAGAACCGTTATGAACCTCAAGTCGAAGATCGTTGGATTCGGCGCGGCGACCCTTCTTTCGTTGAGCATGGCCACCGGTGTCATGGCGGCGGATGGTCATTCGTTCACGGACTCCGATCTCAACGTCGATCTCGTGCCAAATGTGTGCAGCGTGAGCGCGTCGACTTCCGACGTCACCTTTGGGCCGTGGGAGTTCGATGGCACCGGGTCTTATGTCCTTACGGGACTCGATAGCAAGGCAATTCTCTGGGACATGACGATTCCTGGTCCGGGCCAAACCTGCGATGTCAGCTTCTCGATGTTCGGGAGCGCCCTAAAGAGTGGAGACGACAAGATCGGTTCCGAGAACCTGTCGTTCTCCGTCTACAACTACGGCGGTGTGGGGGACCTGGGTGGCAAGAAGACGGTCGCGTTGTCGCCGGAGCTCAACCATTACGGTGGCGCCTTTACGCTCAACATCCCTGAAGATGCCCAACCGGGTACCTACACGGGAACGATCCGCATTGAGACTTCGAACGCGGACTAACTCATTTTCGACGTCGCCGGCTGGCGAACCTGTTCAGTGACCTGCACGTGCGCCAGCCGGTCGACAACTTCATCGGGACCATTCTTTCGGGGCGCATTCAAATAGTTCGCGATAGCGCCCCGGAGCACTTTGGAACAGTTGCGTCGCCGCCAGTCAATAGACGATTCAGGAATAGGTACAGGAGCTGTATTGTGAGCAAATCCGTCCGCATATTCATGACACTGGGAGTGTTGATCATGCTCTGTGTGCCCATGTACAGCTCCACGTCTGTCGCTCAGGAATCCGCTGGTAGCGCGACGCCTGAGGACGTCGTTGAAGGATCATCTGCCCCACGGTTTGTGCTCGTTGCGGATGATGACAAGGAGCTCGGCTACTTCTCGGACGTGGAAATTGCGCCGGGAGAGAGCGCGGAGCTCCAGGTCGCGGTAATGAATATAGGAGACGTTCCGGTAAGCCTCCGCACATACAAGGTGAATGCGCTGAACTCCATTAATGGTGGGTTCGTTACCGATGAGGAAGCGTCCGAGCCCGTTGGGCCAACGACCTGGCTGACCTATCCGACGGTGTCTCTCGATCTCGAACCAGGTGAACAACGTGACATCGCGTTTTCGGTCAGCGTGCCGGAGGGCACTCCGCCGGGGCAATACATTTCCGGTCTTGTGGTCGAAACAGCCGAGCCTCTTCCGATCGATGGCACCGATTCGCTGAACCAGTTGTTGGGCTACTCCATTAGCGTCGGCGTGCTGGTTCCTGGCGAGCTTGTGCACAGCTTCGAGCTAGGGGTGCCGGACATCGCCCAGGGTCCAGTGCTCACCAGTTTGATGGTGCCGGTCGAGAACACGGGAAATTACTTGGTCCGGCCAAGCGGAGAGCTCGTCCTCACTGATGCGTCGGGTGCTGTGGTGTTGAGGTCTCCAGTGGATATGGGATCGGTGTACGCAGGGCTGTCGACGGCTCTGGAAGTAATCCTCCCTGAGCAGATGCAGCCAGGCGACTACTCCGTTGATCTTAATCTTAAGGATCCGGAATCCGGCGCGACCAGCACAATTGAAGGTGCTGAAGTCACCGTTCCCGAGCCGGTGGATCCGACCGGCGTTTCGGTGGTCGATGCGTCGATTGCTCCCAACGACGAGGACATCGTCTTCGCAAACGTCGACGTGACACTCAACAACGGCGGGCAGCAGGTTCCGGCCGCGAATGTAGTGCTGGAGGTGACGCGGGACGGCGAACCGGTGGAGAGCGTTTCGCTGGCCACGAACCAGGTGCTGTTGGGCGGTGAGAACCAGTTTACCGATCGGTACATTCCCGCCGGGATGTGGGAGCCGGGGACGTATACCTTCCGCATCGTGGTCAGCGCGGTTGACCCCAACGGCGGGCAGGAGACCATCCTCCTGACCGAGGATCTCGACGCGGAGATCGTGGTGCCGTAGCCGGCGCCGCTCCGAACGAAATACATGGCAATCGGAGAGTGACCAGTCAAACAGCTGGTCACTCTCGCGTTTCTGTCGCTCAGGTAATATGCGCCCCAAGCGTGTTGACGTACACCGCATAGATCGACTGGCTGGCAGTGATCATCAACCGGTTGCGTCTCGGCCCGCCGAAGGTGAAGTTCGAGGTCGTCTCCGGCAGCATGATATGCCCGATCCGCTCGCCCTC
>CAZVAA010000176.1:0-2257 GCA_964624125.1 uncultured Sphaerobacteraceae bacterium
TTCTCACCTGGCGACATGCAGGGCATGTTCCGGATCGTTACCCCATCGACGTAAACGGAAGGGCCACCGCCTACCGCTTCATCCACGGATCGACGGCATCGCGCAACCCATCGCCGAGGAAGTTGAAGGCCAACACCGTCAGCGAGAGGATCGTCGCCGGGAAGATCAGCATGTACGGGTGGGACCGCATATTCGGGATGGCCTCCGAGATCATCAGGCCCCAGCTCGGCATCGGCGGAATGACCCCCAGGCCAAGGAAGCTGATACCCGCCTCATAGAGGATCGCCCCGGGGATACCGAGTGTGGACGCCACCACGATCGGCGCGATCGTGTTCGGGAACACATGGCGTGTCATGATCCGGCGATCATTCGCCCCCATGCCGCGCGCAGCCTCGACAAACTCCCGCTCCTTGAGCGACATGCTGTTGGCGCGCACGATCCGGGCAACGGTCAGCCACCCGATCAGGCCAAGGCCGAGATAGACGCCCAACAGCCCACCGGAGCGCTGGTCGATCGTGGAGATCACCTCCATCACGCCAGAATGGTCAGTGCTCAGCGTTCCACGCAGGAACGTCATGATGATGATCACGAACAACAGGTTTGGCATGGCGTACAGCACATCGACGATGCGCATGATGACCATGTCCAGCCAACCGCCGAAGTAGCCGGCCACGATGCCCAACGGCACGCCGATGATCAGGATCACCCCCTGCACGGCCAGGCCGACCGTGAGCGAGATACGGGCGCCAAACACCATGCGCGCCAGCAGGTCACGACCAAGCTGGTCGGTCCCCATCGGATGGGCCAGGCTCGGTCCTTGTGTCACGGCATCGTAGTTCTGCTCCGCATATCCATACGGCAACAGGAAGGGGCCGATTACCGCGATCACGAACATGATGGCCAGGAAAATCAGCCCGGCCAGGGCCAGCCTGTTCTTGACGAGTCGGCGCATGGCGCCACGCCACAGGCTCTCGATCTCGGAGGTTGCACGACTGCTTTCGTCGGCAAGTGGCGATGCGGTGTCGGATATAGCTACTGAGCTCATGGAGCGCGCCCTCGGAGACCAATTACGACCGCATTCGCGGATCGAGCAACGGATACAGGAGATCGACAATCAGGTTCATGACGGAGATGACAAAGCCGAACAGCAGGACGGTGCCAAGGATGACCGGATAATCACGCTCCGAGATGCTGGAGACGAAATACCGCCCCAACCCCGGAACCGAGTAGATCGTTTCCACGAAGAATGACCCGGTGATGACATCGGCAAACACCACGCCCGACACCGTCAACACCGGGAGCAGGGCCGTGCGGATCGCGTGACGCGCGATCACGGCTCGCTCGCTGAGCCCCTTGGCCCGGGCAGTCCGCACGTAATCCGCGGTCAGGACATCGAGCATGCTCGCACGCGTGTATCGCGCAAGGACCGCGGCCGGGTAAAACGCCAGCGCGATCGAAGGGATGATGATCTCCTTCGAGAAAATACCGCTCCAGCCGCCGGTCGGGACCAGGCCGAGCGTGCTGGCGAGGATGAGCACCAGCAGGGACGCGATCACATAGGATGGGGTGGAAATTCCCACGATCGCGAGGAAGCTGGAGATGTAGTCGATAACGGTGTTGTGCCGGATGGCACCGATCGTCCCGAGGGTGACGCCCACGAGCACCGCGATCACCATCGACACGAGCCCGAGCTGCAGCGAGACCGGGAAGGTCTGGCCGATGATGTCGGAGACCGTTCGTGACCGTGAGGAGAACGACGGCCCGAAATCACCCTGCAGCACATTCCAGAGGTACGTTGTGTATTGCTCCCACAACGGCTTGTCCAACCCGTACGCCGCGTTCAGGCGGTCAAGCACGAGTTGGGGGACCGGCTTGTCCCCTTGCGACCAGGGACCGCCGGGCGTCGCGTGAATCAGGAAGAACGTCAGGGTGTAGATCGCCAGCAGCGTCGGAATAAGCAAGAGGATCCGGCGGATGGCATATGCGCCACGATGCATGGATTTCGGTTCCTGTCATGGCCGGATGCAATGCGGGCCGGGTGCCCGCATTGCATCCTGACGATGTGCTATCGAGGTGCGATCTTGACGTTACGCAGATGCACTACCGACAGGATCGGCTGCATGTACAGGTTCTTCACCCAGGGCTGGATCGCGCGGAATGCCTTGGATCGATACATCGGGATGATCGGCGCGTCATGCACGATGATCACCTCGGCGTCGCGATACTGCTGGGCACGCTCTTCTTCATCGGTGTTGGA
>CAZVAA010000176.1:2357-5782 GCA_964624125.1 uncultured Sphaerobacteraceae bacterium
ACCAGCTCGATGCTCACCGACGCCGGGTCGATCCCCGCATCCGAGAGCAACTGGACCGCCTCGTCGACACCGGTCGAGAGCGCCGCATCAGGGTTGTATCCCTTGATATCCGGCGGCAGCACCGTGTAGGCGGGCTCATACTGCCCGTTCAGGATAGTGCCGGTGAGCAGCTCGCGATCGATGGACTTGTACAGCGCCTGCCGGAACTCCAGCGTGTCGGTCGGCGACGTCCGCGTGTCGCACACCACGAAGAAGCAGCTCGACAGCGGGAACGTCAGGAGCTTCTGGCTTGCTTCGGGGTCTTCAAGCACGCGATCCAGATCCGGGCCTTCCGGCGCGGCGTAATCGAGCTCCTCGTTCTCGAAGGCGATATACGCCTGCGTGGTCGGATCCTCGAAGAGGCGATACTCGGCGCGCTCCAGCGTCGGCGCTTCACCGTAGTATTCATCGTTGCGCTCAAGCACGATGCTCTGGTCGTGATTCCACTCGACCATCTTGAACGGACCGCTCGAGACGATGTTCTCCGCCTCCACCCACTGCTCCGCGACCTCATCGATCACATGCTTCGGCACGGGCGAGTACGTCCAGGTGGTGGCCAGCAGCGGGAAGTATGGCGTGGGGCCTTCAAGCGTCACCTTGAGGGTGTAGTCGTCCACCGCCTCGACGCCGAAGTCCTCGAGCTCCATCTCGCCGTTGGCGATCGCCTCACCGTTCTTGATCGGATACATCGCGGGGATGTACTCGCTCAAAGTGTTCGGGTCGAGCACCCGCGTCCAGCTGTAGACGAAGTCGTTGGCATTGATCGGCGTCCCGTCGGACCAGGTGACGTCCTGGCGAATCGTGAAGGTGAACTCGGAGCCGTCCTCGTTCTCCTCCCACGACTCAGCCATGCGCGGGACCACTTCACCGGTCTTCATGTCGACACCGGTGAGGCCTTCGAAGATATTGAAGAAGATCGACAGTTCGGAGTCACCATAGCTGATACCAGGGTCCATGGTGGTCGGTTCGGACAGTGGCAGGCGCATCACCTGCTCGTCCGCCAGCTCGCCATCGTATTCCTCGATATCAGGACCAGCCAGCGGTGTGGCCTGCTGTCCCATGACGAGCTTCGGCATGGCTCCGGCCAGCGCCGCCGCGCCACCGGTCGCGAGGATGCCCTTCATGAGCGAGCGCCGGTCCATCAGGCCATCCGCCCAGGCGGAGATCATCGAATCGATTCGGGAGTCCAGGTGCTTCGGGTTCATGGTATCGAGACCTCTTTCCACTACGCCGGCATTCACCGGTAGCTAGAACTGACACCGCGGACGCCAGCCCTTAACGGGCTTCCGGCGCGTCCATGGACCAGCGAGCCTCCTGAAACGGGAGGAGGCAAGAACCGTCTGTCGTTGGCGCTACGGCCTTTCTCAGAATGCCAGTACCGTAGCAACGTCCCGGATACCTGTCAATCCATCCATTCAGAGACTTCGGCGTGCATCGAGGCTCACCAGTTCTTCCCCGGGACTCCGGCGGAATCGCATCGAGGCGTGAATTCCAGGGCGTCACCTGCCGGATTAAACGGAAAGGACCCGGGCCATCGATGTGGCCCGGGTCCTTCCATCACTAGACAATGACCTAATCCGCCGCGCTCGGCTCCGCATCCTCGGCGAACTGCGTCCGGTAGAGCTCGGCGTAGCGGCCGCCCTGCGCCAGCAACTCGCGATGTGTGCCTCGCTCCGCCACGCGGCCGTCCTCGATCACGAGGATCTGGTCAGCCTTACGCACGGTCGAGAGCCGGTGCGCAATCACAATCGCCGTCCGCCCACTCATCGCCTCGTTCAGGGCAGCCTGTACCAGCGCCTCCGAGGTCGAGTCCAGATGCGCCGTCGCCTCGTCGAGGATCACCACCCGAGGCTGGCCAAGCAGCAACCGCGCGATCGTCAGTCGCTGCCGCTCGCCACCGGAGAAACGGTAGCCGCGCTCCCCAACGACCGTATCCAGGCCGTCCGGCAGTGCCGAAACCAACCGGTCCATCCGCACCCGGCGCAGGGCATCCCACAACTCCTCGTCGGTGGCATCGGGCCTCGACAGCGCGAGGTTCGCCCGCAGCGATTCATGGAACATGTGGCCGTCCTGCGTGACAAAACCAAGCACGTCCCGGATCGCCGCGAAGCTGAGGTCGCGCACATCGATACCCGCCAGCTTCACCGCGCCGGAATCGACATCGTAGAGTCGCGGCACCAGCTGGGCTATGGTCGATTTGCCCGCGCCGGACGATCCGACAAGCGCCAGCATCTGGCCCGGCTCCACCCGGAACGAGACATCATGCAACACCTCGACACCGCCACGGGTGTCAAGATCGACGACTTCCTCAAGCGATGCGATGGAGACCTTGTCCGCGGTCGGGTAGCTGAAATGCACGTGGTCGAACTCGACCGAGACCGGTCCCTCGGGCACCTCAACCGCGTCCGGCTTCTCCTTGATCAGCGGGTCGAGATCGAGGACCTCGAAGACGCGCTCGAAGCTGACGAAGGCGCTCATGACATCGACGCGAGCGTTGGCGAGAGCCGTCAGGGGCGCATAGAGCCGTGTCAGCAGCAGCGCGAGGGCCACGACGGAGCCCGGCTCCAGCGATCCCTGCAGCGCGTAATAACCACCAAGCCCGTATACCAGCGCCAGGGCGAGCGCGGAGACCAGCGTGAGCGCCGTAATAAAGACGAACTGGAGCATGGCCGTTTTCACGCCGATATCGCGGACCCGTCCGGCCCGGGCGGCGAACTCCGCCGACTCCTCCTCGGGCCGACCGAAGAGCTTGACGAGGGTCGCGCCGGAAGCGTTGAACCGCTCGGTCATCTGCGTGCTCATCGTCGCGTTGTAGTTGGCCGATTCGCGCTGGTAGGCGGCAAGGCGGGCCCCCATGCGCCGGGCAGGGATCACGAAGATCGGGAGCAGGACGAGGGTAAGCACCGTCACCTGCCACGAGATGCCGGTCATGACACCGAGCGTGAGCGCCAGCATCACGGCGTTGCTGACGACGCCGGAGAGCGTGTTGGTGAAGGCCCGCTGGGCGCCGATCACGTCGTTGTTGAGGCGGCTGACCAGCGCGCCGGTCCGCGTGCGGGTGAAGAAGGCGATCGGCATGCGCTGGACGTGGTCGTAGACCGCCGTGCGCAGGTCGAGGATCAGGCCCTCACCAATGCTCGCCGAAAGCCAGCGCGAGACGAGCCCGACACCGGCTTCGGCAATGGCGATCAGCGCGATCAGGACCGCAAGCCGGATCACGACACCCTGTGGCTCGCTCTCGACGATCGCATCCACAACGCGCCCGGCGAGGATCGGCGTTGCCACGGCCAGCACGGCGGTGACGATGCTGAGCATCAGAAAGACGACGAGTTTGCGCATATGCGGCTTCGCGAAGCGGCCGATCCGCTTCAGCGTCGCCTTTGAAA
>CAZVAA010000177.1:0-3274 GCA_964624125.1 uncultured Sphaerobacteraceae bacterium
GAGTCAGCGAAGAGGAAAGATGCACCACCGATATCGAGCCGCATGCACATCCCTTCGGCGGGAAGCCCTGCTTCATTAAGGAAGCGCTCGAACGCAAGGTCGTCGCTGTTTCCCCGGCAGTAGCCCACGGGGGCGATGGTCGACAGCGTCTCGTGCACGAGCCGGTACTCCGCCAGCTTCACCTCGTCGTTGTCGATCCCCGGTGCCTGGACGATGTCGCCGGTGACCACGATCGCGTCAACCGGGGTGACCAGCTCGGCGAGCGACTGCGCCACGCGACGGAACCGCTGGCGGGGACCGTCGGTTCCGTCGAGATGGGGATCGGTGACCTGGGCGAAGGTGAAGGTCATGAGGTGTCCTTTCGCTATTCGACATGCTATCGACGCTGCAGGCGTCGATCGGGCCGACACTCTACGAGGTCGGCCCCTACGGAGGCCGATGCCACACCTTATCCACAATAGCGAACGACCACGTCGTAGAGAAACCGGGCGCCGAAGCCGACGTCGTCCACATGCACGCGCTCGTTGTGGCCGTGCACCAGCGGGTCATACATGGGGATGCGCTCCGTTGGCAGCATCGGGAAGAAGCCGTAGACCTTGACGCCGGGGATCAGGCCGGCATCGGTGCCGCCGGAGATCAGGGTCGGGATGACGGTCGCGTCCGGTTGCAGGTCGCCCATCGTCGCCTTGATCGTCTCGAAGAAATCGGACGCCGGGTCTGCCTCGATCCCGCTCTCCTGCGTGTCATAGAGGAAGGTGATCTCCGCCACATCGCCAACCGCCTCCTGCGCGGCGGCGCGGAAGTCCTCGGGATCGACGCCGGGAAGGATCCGTCCGTCGATCTCGACCACGATTTCGGACGGGATGACGTTGATCTGGCGGCCACCGTGGATGATCGTCGGTACGGCGGTATTGCGGGTGATGGCCCGGAAATGCGGCTTCTCGCTCTCTGGCAGCGGCAACTTGGCGAGCTCGGCCCACGATGGGGATTCCTGGGCCAGGAGGGCATGGATCGCATCGCCGGTCGCCCCGCCGAGCGCATCGGCGATCCCCTCCAGCATGAAGCGAACGGATTTGGTGATCTGCGTCGGCGGCTCCCAGGCATGCAGGCGGTCCAGTGCTTCGGCCAGCTTCTGCATCGCCGTATTGCCCTGCGGCACGGAGGCGTGGCCAGGCTCGCCGCGCACGGTCATCTTCAGCCGGGTGCCGCCCTTCTCGCCGACCTGGCAGGTGTAGAAGAGCTTGCCGCCAATCTCGACCGGGGTGCCGCCACCCTCGTTGATCGCGAATTCGGCGTCGATGAGATCCCGATGGTGCTTCCAGACGTACTCTGCACCGAAGGCGCCCCCGGCTTCCTCGTCCGCGAAGGCGGTGAAGATGAGGTCGCGGGTGAGGGGAATGCCCTCTCGCTTGACCGCGATGAAGGTTGCCAGCTCGGCCGCGACCTGGCTCTTCATGTCGAGCGCGCCACGGCCCCAGACGTAATCGTCGACCAGCTCGCCGCCGAAGGGATCGCGCTCCCACTTGTCCGGCTCGACGGTGACGACATCGATGTGGCCCATCAGCATCACCGGCCTGCCGACCGGGTTCTCCGCCACGAGGCGAGCGACGACGCTCACGCGGCCGGGGTCCGACTCGACGAAGGTGCACTCGATGCCCTCGGCGTCCAGCGCGGTGCGAATGTAGCTGGCGGCGCGGATCTCGTTGCCTGGCGGGCTCTGGGTATCGCATCGCAGCAACTGCTGCAGGTGATGGACGGCATCGTCCTGAAGGCGACTGGCAAAGGCATCGGTGGCTGGTGTGGTCATGGCAATTCGGCTCCTCGGCTGGTGGCAAACGGGTTGCTGCCCACGATCGTACGGGGCGAGAGGAGGAGTGGCAATGGCTGTGCCCTTCGGGCACGGATACACCGGGGATACGCCCGAGGGGCATGAGCGCGGCCCAATCGCCGTGGTAGCATTAGTGACAAGAAAAGTGGCGGAATGGCGCGGTTTTTCGCTCCACCAGACCCTTCCCGACACGACGCATTTCGCTGTGATGGAAACCCCTACATGAGTACCACCGACCCAACGACCCCCGAGACAACGACTGGCAAGAAGAGCAACCGCAACCTCCTGATCGGCGCGATCAGCGTGGTCCTGGTGATCGCGATCGCCGGCGCCGCGTGGTTCTTCTTGTTCCGGGACGACCCGTACGAGTTCAAGTACGGTTTCTATGAGCCGGCCGAGGCGGCCCCGCTGTTCGAGGGTGCGGTCGACCAGCATGGCGAGCCGTTCGACATGGCGGAGCATCAGGACAAGGTCCTCTTCGTCTACTTCGGGTACACACACTGCCCGGATGCCTGCCCGGCCACGCTCGACGAGTTCATGGAAGCCAAGGAGATTCTTGGCGAGGAGGCCGACAACGTCGAGTTCATCATGGTCACGGTCGATCCGGAGCGGGACACGCCCGAGCGGCTGGCCGAGTATCTCGGCTTCTGGGATCCGGAGTTCATCGGCCTGACGATGCCCGAGGAGCAGACCGAGGAGGTCGCCCGGGCCTGGCAGATTCAGTACTCCTACCAGGACAAGAACTCGCAGGGTGGCTATCTCGTCGACCATGAGGTGTCGTCGTTCGTGATCGACACCGATGGCAACAAGCGGTTGACCTATCCGCTCGGCGCCGATCCCGAAATCATGGCCCAGGACGCCGAGCACCTGCTGTCGGAGAACTGATCGCACCAGCGAGGTCCGCCGCGCACGCATCGAACCTTCGTCCGATTCACCACCTGGAGATCCTCACATGAAGCGATTGCTGGCCCTCTTCCTGACCTTCATCATCGCGGTTGGCGCGTCCGGTGCCGTCGCGCACGACGGCCATGACCACGGCACGCCGGACGCCTCCCCGATGGCCGACCACGACCATGGGCATGACCACGGCGACGAGAGCCTATCGATGGGTGCCGGCTATCTGGAGATCACGAACAACGGTGATGAGGACGATGTCCTCGTCTCGGTCACGACCGACGCGGCCGAGGTGGTCGAGGTTCACGAAGTCGTCATGGAAGACAGCGTGATGCAGATGTCGCCGCTGCATGACGGCCTCCCGATTCCCGCCGGCGAAACCGTCGTGCTCGAACCGGGCGGTTACCACATCATGCTGATTGGCCTGACGGAGAGCCTGATCGCCGGTGAGGACTACGAGATCACCCTGACCTTCGAGAACGCGGGCGATGTCACCGTGACCGTGCCGATCCTGCGGACCGAGCCGGATGACGATGACGAGAAGGCCGACGC
>CAZVAA010000177.1:3374-5776 GCA_964624125.1 uncultured Sphaerobacteraceae bacterium
GTGGCGATGTTCTGGGAGGAATCCGATCCCGGCGGGCTCGTGTTCGTGATCCCGGATGGCGCCGCCCAGACACTTGACCAGCCGACGATCGACTCGGCGATCGCGATCCCGACCGACATCCGGTTCAGCGCGGACGAGGAAGCGCGGATCACGATCAAGAACGAGGATTCGACCGCGAACCGGGCCGGGCCGTGGGTCGTCTCGCCGGGGCAGACCTACACGATCGGTCCGTTGCCGCCGGGTACGTACCAGTTCGACTGCACGGTCGACCCGGCCGAAACCGTGATCGTCACCGTCGCCGGGAATTGATCCCGGGAACGGCTTCCGCCCTTCCTAGCCACCCATCTCGTCGTCGAGCCGCACGAGATACTCCGCGAATTTGACCAGGTCCGCCTTATCCCAGGTTTGCAATGCCTTGCGCACCGGACCTTCCTGCCGGGCTCGCAGCAGGGCAAGCCGCTCCCGGGCCTCCCCGGTGAGCGTCATCACCTGCGCGCGCCGGTCCTCGAGGTCCGGCGTACGCTCGATCAATCCCATGCCTTCAAGCAACTGGATCAGGCGACTGACCGCGCTCCGGTCCATCTCCATGTATTCCGCGATCGCGCTTGGTCGGGACGGACCGTGGTTCTCCAGCATCCGGAGCAGGTGATATCCGGACGGAACCAGGTCAGGATGGATTCTCTTCGCCAGGCGACGAACATAGGCACGACCATTGGCGAAGACAGCGGCCAGCTGCTCCTCGACCTCGCGAATCGGATCGGATGATTCCTGCGACATGGCCAGCTCCTCCCACGCTGCGGTCATTGTGACTGACTTGCCCCGTCAGGAGCCAGCCGGCCGGAGCGAACAGGCGCGGGTACCGGCGATGCGGCTGCGCGCCGGACCTCTTCCTCCATCTGCTCGCTGGCGGTCCTGGTGCCGAGGGGCAGGTTCGGCAAAAGCGCGACGGTGACGATCGCGACAATGGCCAGCGGCACCGCCAGCATGAAGATGTTCGCGACCGCATCACCATAGGCGCCCTGCACCACCTCGCGAACCGGAGCCGGAAGCGTGGACAGGTCGGGGATCTGGCCGGAGGCGGCGTCGCTGTCCGCCGGGGCCCCGATCTCCGCGAGCCCGTCAGCGATCAGGGTGGTTACCCGGCTGCCGAGCACCGCGCCCATGACCGAGACACCGATCGTCCCTCCGAGTGTCCGGAAGAAGGCGATGGCGGAACTGGCCACACCGATCTGGTAGACGGAAACGGTGTTCTGCACGACGAGCACGAGGTTCTGCATGACCAGCCCCATGCCGACGCCGATCGCGATCATGTAGATCCCGAGCAGCAGGAAGCTCGTCGACGAGCTGATCGTTCCCATGGCGGCGATCCCGACCGTCATCAGGATCGACCCGCCGATCATCAGCGGCTTCCAGCGGCCAGTGCGCGTGATGAACTGCCCGCCGACGATCGAGGAGAGCATTGTGCCGGCCACCATGGGAATGGTGAGCAGGCCCGACTCGGTCGGCGTCTTGCCGCGGGCGAGCTGCATGTATTGACTGAGGAAAACCGAGGTCCCGAACATCGCGACGCCGATAGCCACTGACGCGACGATGGACATGACCACCGTGCGATTGGAGAAAAGGCTTAACGGGATCACCGGTTCGGAGGCGCGCATCTCCACGAAGACCATCGCGACCAGCAGCAGGATCGCTGTCACCACCATGAGCACCGAGGTCACCGAGCCCCACGCGAACTGCGAGCCGCCCAGCGAGACCCAGATCAGCAACAGGGAAACACCCGAGGTCAGCAACATCGCGCCGAGGTAATCGATCTCGACCGATTTGGTCGGCCGGGCGGGGAGCTTGAGGGTTTTCTGGATCAGGACAATGGCGATCGCCGCGATAGGCACGCCGACATAGAAATTCCAGCGCCAGCCGATTGAATCGGTGATCACGCCACCGAGGAGCGGTCCACCGACCATCGCGACCGATGTCACACTTCCAAGGTATCCCATATAGCGGCCGCGCTCACGCGGGCTGATGATGTCGGCGATCACGACCTGCGACAGCGCCGTCAACCCTCCGGCGCCCAGGCCCTGGAGCACGCGGAACCCGATCAGCATCTCGGGGTTGCGGGATTGCCCGGCGAGCGCCGAGGCGACCACGAATATGACCAGCGATAGCTGGAGCAGCATCTTGCGATCGACGAGGTCGGAGAACTTGCCCCACAGTGGGGTGCTCACGGTGGTGGCAAGCAGGGTCGCCGTCACCACCCACGTATAGGATGCCTGCCCGCCCCCGAGATCGGCGATGATCTTCGGGAGCGAGGTGGAAACCACGGTGCTCGAGATGATGGAGACGAAGATACCCATCATCAGGCCGGACAGCGCCTGCAGCACCGCGCGCTGGCTCATCGGCGCGCG
>CAZVAA010000178.1:0-1112 GCA_964624125.1 uncultured Sphaerobacteraceae bacterium
GCGGGACCAGGATCGAGGCAAAATCGGTGACGTGATCGGCGGTGATCGTGGTCACTGGGGCAGTGTCGGGATCGATGCCTTCGTGCGCGGAGAGATGATCGATGAACTTGCGCACGCCCTGTCGATAGGTCTTCTTCGTCCGTGGCGCGAGGCGGAGGTCACCGAAAAAAACCTCAACGGCCGCATCAATGGTCATGGGGTTGGCGACGGCGGATGAACTCATGCACGCACCTCCAATCGAGCGCTATAGTGTACGTACACTATTATACGCATACGGCACCAGAGGGTGCACAGGCGATATCCGCCAAAGGGGTCAGGCGGTGAGGGCGTATTTCGCGACCAGATCCGGGAGGGCACGGCTGAACTCGCCGTTCGAGACGACCCGGTCGACCCCTGCCGCCTTCGCGCCACGGAACCCGTCGACATCGGTATGGGAGCCAAAACCGATCACGGGCACCTTTGAATCGATGACTGGTCGGAGGGCATCCCAGTCGACTGGCTGATTGAAGTCGACGAGCACCAGGCGCGCATCGCTGGTGTCGTTGAGCGCGACAACAGTCTCGCTCTCGTCCCTGGGGAGGTTCAGCTCATACCCGAGTTTCCGAATGATCGTGCGGATTCTCATACCGAAAAAAAGGTCGCGGCTGAGGGCGATTATGGCGCCGGCCTGCTGTGTCTCAGTCAAGGTGAACTCCGTTCATACGCCGCGCTGATGCGGCTCGCTCATACTATCCATGCTACCCGAGATGGCCGTGATGAGGCGCGTAGCACCGTAGCGAACCTTTACTTCGTGAAAAATTTGACAATCTCCTCTCGCCGTTCCTACTATCACAGGGAGCATGCCGCGGATATCACCCCGTGGCATCAGTCCTCATGACGATATCCGGGAGTTCCCAACCCATGCCCTCGTTCCTGTCCACCGAAGGGCTCGCCTCGGTAAGCGCTCGCCATCCATGGAAAACGATCGGTGTCTGGCTCGTCATTCTCGTGTTGGCCAGCGTCTATGCGCTCGGCGGGCTGCGCGACGTCGTCACGACCGAGATGCGACTGACCGGCGACTTCGAATCCGTCATCGGCATCGAGAAACTCTCGGACTCCGAAACACTCTCCGA
>CAZVAA010000178.1:1212-5739 GCA_964624125.1 uncultured Sphaerobacteraceae bacterium
GAGGATCGGACGATCCTGATCGTGCCGGTCTCGTTCGCTGATGCCTACGGCGAGGTGAAGATCGTCGAGTATGTGGACCTCGTCGAGGAGTTCGATACCGACCGCTTCGACGTCACGACCATCGGGACGTCCTCAATCAACGAGGAGTTCAGCCTGATCGCCGCGGAGGACCTGATCAAGGGCGAGATGATCGGCATCCCGATCGCCGTCATGGTCCTCATCTTTGTCTTCGGCGCCCTCGTCGCGCCGATGCTGCCCCTTGCGCTCGGCCTCTTCTCGATCGGCATCGGGCTGGGGATTGTGACCCTCGTTGGCCAGTTCGAGGAGCTCCAGCTCTTCATCGAGAACATGGTGACGATGCTCGGCCTCGCGATCGGCATCGACTACTCGCTGTTCATCGTCGAGCGGTACCGGGAGCAACGCCGTCTCGGGTATTCCACCCAACGGGCGATCGAGATCGCCGGCGGGACAGCCGGCAAGGCGGTGCTCTTCTCCGGCATCACCGTGATCCTCGCGCTCCTCGGCGTGATGCTGGTGCCCATCAACATCTTCTTCTCGCTCAGCCTTGGCGCGGTGATCGTGGTCGCCGTCGCGGTGATGCTGACACTGACGATGCTGCCAGCCATGCTCAGCCTGCTGGGCGACCGGATCAACTGGCCGAGAAAGACACCGCGCCCGTCAACGGTACCGCACCATATCGACACCTACGGCGGGTTCTGGGGCAAGATCACGAAGGTTGTGGTGAGTCGCCCGGCCATTTCGCTGGTTGCGGCGATCCTGCTGCTCCTGGCGATGGCCTGGCCGGTTGTCGACCTGGAGACCGGGTTTACGGGAACGGCCCAGATGCCGCCGGGTGAGACCACGGATGCCTATGGCTACCTGGAGCGGGACTTCAGCGCCGGGTTGCTGGCACCGGTGGAGTTCGTGTTCGAGGGCGAGCGTTCCGAAGAGCTAGAGGCCGCGCTTGGCGAGTTCCAGTCGGCGCTTGTCGAGAGCGGCGAGTTCGCGCCGTTCACCGAAGGCGTCTCATGGGATGAGGAGAACAATCTCGCTGCCCTGACGGGCACCATGATGTACCCGCCATCGAGCCCGGAGGCCTATGCGCTCATCGACACGGTGCGTGAGGATATCATTCCGGCGACCATCGGGCAGGTGGAGGGCGTCGAGAGCTGGGTGACTGGCCAGAGCGCGGTCGAGAACGACATGCTCGAGATGCTCGGTTCCCGCACACCCCTCGTCTTTATCTTCGTGCTCACGCTGAGCTTCATCCTGCTGACACTGGCATTCCGCTCGCTGATCGTGCCGCTGCAGGCGATCGTCTTCAACCTGTTGTCGGTCGCCGCGACCTACGGATTGCTGGTGCTGGTCTTCTCCAAGGGGTTCTTGCGCGATTTCCTCGGGTATACGGAGAGCCCCGTCATCGAGTCATGGATCCCCATCCTGTCCTTCTGTATCCTGTTCGGTCTCAGCATGGACTACCACGTCTTTATCCTGAGCCGCATTCGCGAGCATTACGACATCTCGCACAACAACAGCGAGGCTGTCGCGGTCGGACTTCGCAGCACCGGAAAGATCATCACCGGCGCGGCGCTGATCATGGTGGTCGTGTTCGGCGCGTTCTCAACGGGAAGCCTGCTGGCGATGCAGCAGCTCGGGTTCGCACTCGCGGTCTCGGTGTTCCTCGACGCGACTATCGTCCGCTCGGTGCTCGTGCCGTCGATCATGACGATTGTCGGGGATCGCAACTGGTGGCTGCCGAAATGGCTCGAATGGCTCCCGGACATCCGGATCGAGGGAGAGCCTACGGTGCCGGTCACCCAACAGGACGCAATCAACCAGTAAACATAAACGAGCGAGCGCCGGCGTTATACCGGCGCTCGCTCGTCCCGCGTATCGGATTGTCCCTACTTGGCGGGATGGGCGGGCGTCGTGATCGCCGCCAGCGACACGGCATCCTGCGACTCGATGATGCTCGGCAGCGAAACGACGAACGCGTTCTCGACGCCGCCGACCTCAAGAATCTCCGTCAGGGCTTCGTCCGGGATATCCTCGTCGACGTTGGTCACCATCATCGCGTCTCCGCGTGGCACGTCGCGGCTCACCTGCATCCCGGCGATATTGACCTCGTGTCGCGCAAGGATCGTCCCGAGCCGGCCGATCACGCCTGGCTGGTCGCGGTGGTGCGTGATGAGGACATACCCCTCCAGCGGCCGCAGGAGCGTGAACCGGTCCACCTCAACGATACCGGCGATCGAGCGGTCCCACGTGATCACCACGGAATGCGACGTCTCACCCTGCACCTCGAAGTGGAACTTCGGCAGGGTCGTCTCGTCGCCCTCGTCGGCGCTCATCGTAATCTCGACGTTGAGCTCCTCGGCCACCATCCGTGCATTGACGGGCGTCACGCGACGGCCCAGCCAGCGCTTGAACGCCTCCGCGAGCGCCGCGTTGAGGACGTGCTCGGTGATGTCGTTCGAGATCAACCCGCGCGCTTCCAGCGACACTCCGGTCGGGATATCCGGCATCAGCACGGACATGAGGTGACCCGCCGCGCCAGCAACGGAGGTCAGGAGCTTCAATGCCGGGGCTTCCAGCGAGGCGGCCGGCAGGTTGACCGCGTTGGGAACCGACTCGCCGCGCAAGGCCGCGATGGTCGTCGCCCCGATCACGCGACCAACCGCCTCCAGCGCCTCGATGCTCGATCCGCCGGTATGCGGCGTCACGATCACATTCTCGAGCCCGAACAACGGGCTATCCGTGCAAGGCTCGCTGGGGAAGACGTCAACGCCGGCACCGGCGATGTGACCGCTCCGGATCGCGTCGGCGAGCGCCGCCTGGTCGACGATATCGCCACGGGCGGCGTTGAGGACGATCGCGCCTGGCTTCATCGTGGCGAGCGTCTCGGCGTTGAGCAGGTGCCGCGTCTCCGGTGTGGACGGGCAATGGAAGGTGACGATGTCACTCCGGGTGAATACCTGCTCGAGGCTGACCTCTTCCACGCCGACCTCCGCGAACCGGGCGTCGGGCAGGTAGGGGTCATAGGCGATAACGTGCATCTCGAAAGCCTTGAGGCGCCTGGCGACGATACTGCCCACGCGGCCCATTCCAACCATGCCGACGGTACGACCGCGCAAGTCGATCGGCTTTACCTGCTTGCGCTTCCACTCCCCGGCATGGGTTGTCGCATTTGCGTACGGGAGCTGCCGGGTCAGGCCCAGGAGCATCGCGATCGTGTGCTCGCCGGCGGAGATCGCGTTCGTGCCCGGCGCGTTCAACACCAGCACCCCGGCGCGCGTCGCGGCGGGGATATCGATGTTATCGACGCCAACGCCGGCGCGGGCGACGACCTTCAGCTTCGGCGCGGCGGCAAGGACCTCGGCCGTCACCTGCGTCTCCGAACGGACGACCAGCGCGTCGGCATCGCCAATCGCGTCCAGCAAGGCGGGGAGATCGGTTCCATCGACGTCCACAACCTGGCCATGCGCCTCGAACTCGCGCCGGGCGACATCGTGGATGGCATCCGACACGACGATCTTCGGTCGCTCCGTGCCAGACTCCTCAGTCATCGGAGGCAAGGACTCGATATGGGCGCTGGTCCTCGCCGGCGCCTTCACGCTGGCGAGATGCGCCAGGATTTCGTCGAAGCCGCCGACCGGGATAATGTTGGGCTCGTCGGTCGTTGCCGAAGCCCCACCGGGCGAGATCAGGAAACAGCGAATACCGTCCGCCGCATAATTGTGGGCGTGTCGGACGCTATCCTCGATCGCATACCCGCATCCCTGGCGACGGGCGACGCTCGTCTTCTCGTCGGCAAAAATCACGTTGCAGCGCGCGAAATTGTGGTGCCGCAACCAGTTCACCGTCATCGTCGCGGACGATTCCGGCCGCGCCGTGATGATCATCACGTTTCCCTCGCCGACGAGGTCGACGAGCTGCTGCACGAACGCTTGCGCGCCGGGAGCGGGGTAGAGACGGGAAGCTGGGCCATCGGGCGAGTAGACCCATTCTCGCGCGTGCATTGGCACGTTCAGGCCCGCGGCATCGACAAACGCCCGTTCAGGCAGGTCCAGGTCGAATTGCCTGTTCGCCGCATGGGCGAGGGGAGCGAGATGCTCGGTGAGGACACCGTCCATGTCGACGGCCACGCGCAACTGGGGAGCAGGATCGATTCGGTGAGTCATTACAGGGGTGACACCTTGTGCGATAGGTACCGGCCAGAATCGGGTCCGCCGGCCTCGTTGCCGGTGCGGCTCCAAGTGTAGAGCCTTGGTCGCCCGGATGTCAGCGGCTCGCCAGTTCTCGACGTTTCGGGGGCATTCTGCGATAACCAGATGAGACGAACGACGCTTGATCACCGGAGACCCCCACCATGAAGCCACTTGACCTACCGGACTATCGATCCCGCATCGAGAAGGCGCAGGGCGCCCTGGCGGAGCGCGATACCGCCGCCCTGATGCTTGGCCCATCGGCGGACCTGACCTACCTCACCGGGTTCGACGCGCACCATAGCGAGCGCATGAACCTGCT